>CAZNGJ010000037.1:0-19960 GCA_964572615.1 uncultured Bacteroides sp. | reverse complement strand
ATCTTCTTGAAGTCGTCGCCAACGGGTTCGGCCATAACCTTGATGCCATCCACAACAGTCTTGACTGCTTTATCGATACCGCGTTTCAGGTCCATGGGGTTAGCACCGGCGGTAACGTTCTTCAGGCCAACGTTAATGATGGCCTGCGCCAGTACGGTAGCTGTAGTGGTACCGTCGCCGGCGTCGTCACCTGTCTTCGAGGCAACCTCTTTGACGAGCTGGGCACCCATGTTCTGCATGGGGTCTTCGAGTTCGACTTCGCGTGCTACCGACACGCCGTCTTTGGTGATATGGGGTGCGCCGTATTTCTTGTCGATGATGACATTGCGGCCTTTGGGGCCGAGAGTTACTTTAACGGCATCGGCAAGGATGTCCACACCTTTCTTTAGCTCTGCGCGAGCGTCGGTGCTGAATTTAATTTCTTTTGCCATAATGTATATTCGTTTTTATAAGTATTTACTAATATGTTTTTAACCGAGAATAGCCATCACGTCGCTCTGGCGCATGATGAGTACTTTTTCGCCGTCGATTTCGACTTCGGTGCCTGCATATTTGCCATATAGCACTGTATCACCGGCTTTCAGTTCCATGGGTTCGTCCTTGGTACCGGGGCCAACGGCGAGCACGGTGCCTTTAAGGGGTTTTTCTTTGGCTGAGTCGGGAATAATGATACCGGCTACAGTAACTTCTTCAGCCGGAGTGGGCTGAATAAGAACACGGTCTGCGAGTGGTTTTACGTTCATTGTCTTGGTAATATTTTAGTTAGTTTATATATTATTTTCGTTGGTTATTGGAGTAACTGCAAATTCCGTGCCAAATCGTGCGTTTGGGTCCAAACACACGTCAGGCGTACAACTCGGTGTACGCCTAACTAACAATCACAGGTGCCGTTTTGTTTGACCTCCCGGCCTGCGCACGGCTAATGAACTATATATCGTGTAAAGGTTCTGTTTAGCGGATGAATACCGACTGACGAGCCGTCCAGCCTTCGGTCGTGTTACGGACAGACAGGGTTGTCATGCCGCTCAGGTCGGGCACATTGCGCCGAGCATGAGCGATGATGTCGCTGAGCGAGCGTAGTCCGGTTACACATGTATTCAGGCAAGTAGTGCCATGCTTGATGATGGTGATGTAGAGAACATCGAGAGGAGAAATCTTTGCCATAATATTATCGTTTTTACAAGTTCGTTTGTCTGTATCACTAAAACGTCAGGGCTTCAACGTCCTTTTGACACTGCAAAGTTAGGCAGGTACATGGGCAATATATCAACCCATGCATTCTAAATTAAATTAAAAACACCACTCATCTCCCGAAAAAATCACTATCTTTGTACATATATAATACTAACACTATGGCCGAACTCGAAATAAACGAAGTTTTCAATGCCGCCCGCGTCCTCAAAGGCGTGGCCAGGCACACATCACTGATACCCTCCAAGAAGATTAATGCTGATGTAGACGTATGGCTCAAAACCGAGAATCTACAGCAGACCGGCTCGTTCAAACTCCGCGGTGCCTACTACAAGATTTCGCAACTGACGCCGGAAGAGAAAGAGCGCGGCGTGATAGCCTGCTCGGCCGGCAACCATGCGCAGGGTGTAGCCCTCGGCGCCACCCACAACGGCATCAAGAGTCTGATATGCCTGCCCGCCGGCGCACCCATCAGCAAGGTTGAGGCCACCAAGGGGTACGGTGCCGACGTATGCCTCGTGCCCGGTGTTTACGACGATGCCTACGCCAAGGCCATCGAACTGCGCGACAAGCACGGATACACCTTCGTGCACCCCTTCGACGACCCTAAGGTAATAGCCGGTCAAGGCACCATCGGCCTTGAGATTCTCGAGGACATGCCCGATGTCGAAGCCGTGGTCGTTCCTATCGGTGGCGGCGGTCTGATAGCCGGTGTAGCGTTTGCCCTCAAGACGCTCCGACCTGAGATAAAGGTTTACGGCGTGCAGTCGGCCGGTGCTCCGTCGATGGTACAGTCGCTCAACGAACACAAGCGCCTCCACCTGGACCGGGTAGCAACGATTGCCGACGGCATCTGTGTCAAGGAACCGGGTATCAACACTTTCGATATGTGCGAAAAGTATGTCGACGAGGTCGTTACCGTGACCGACGACGAGATAGCCGCCGCCATCCTCGCCCTCATAGAGAACCACAAGCTTGTCACCGAAGGTGCAGGTGCCGTGGCCGTCGCAGCCGTTATGTTCGACAAGGTGCCCGTCAAGGGCAAGAAGACCGTCTGCCTGCTTTCAGGTGGCAACATCGACGTGTCGACACTGAACCGCGTCATCACCCGCGGCTTGGTAAAGAGCGGGCGCAACCACACCTTCATCATCGACCTGCCCGACAAGCCCGGACAGTTATCGGGCGTGTGCAACGTCGTGGCCGAAGGCGGCGGCAATGTTATCTCGGTAAACCACGAACGCATCAATTCGTCGTCGGAGATCACCGGTTGCACTATCCGTATGGAGCTCGAAACCCGCGACCACGACCATATCGAACAGCTGCGTAAGAACCTGGCCGATGCGGGCTACAAAGTAATGAATTGAAAATAAAACAACATAACACCTCCGAATCATGAAAAGAACAATTACAGCGGCAATGATCGGCGCATCGGCACTGACCAGCGCATTTGCCGGAAATTATAAAGTGACCGTACCCCTCACCGCCGACGAAGAAGGCGCCATGGCTTACATCGTCAACTACGACACCGGCGCCAAGGTTGACAGCGTGCTCGTCGAGGACGGAGCTGCCGTATTCAACGGCACTATCGCCGATCCCATCCCCGCACGTCTCATCATCGACGGCAACCGTGCCGGCCAGTTCATCCTCGAGGATGCCGAGATCACCGTCGACCCCGCCAAGCGCACCATCACCGGTGGTGCCCTCAACGACAAAAACAATGCTATCAGCGCTCAGATACAGGCCATCGGCACTCGTTTCCAAACTGCTGCCACCGAGGCCGAGAAAGAAGCCATCTATGCCGAGTACGAAACATTCCGTGACAAGGCCCTCAACGAAAACCTCGACAATCCCATCGGCTATACCCTCTTCATGGACAAGGCGTACGACTTCACTCCTGCACAACTTGATGCCTTCCTGGCAGCCAATCCCTACTTCACCAAGTTTACCCGCGTCAACAAACTCGTCGAGTCGAACCGCCGCAAGGCAGCCACAAGCGAAGGTTCCAAGTTTACCGACTTCGAAATCGAATATGACGGAGTCAAACACCGTCTGTCGGATGTTGTCGGCAAGGGCGATTATGTCCTCGTAGACTTCTGGGCCTCGTGGTGCGGACCTTGCATCCGTCAGACCGCTGTTCTGAAGGATATATATAATGAATATAAGGAGGACGGTCTTAAGGTTCTTGGCGTAGCCGTCTGGGACGAACCCGAAAACACCAAGAAGGCCATCGTGCAACACGAACTCCCCTGGGAGAGCTGGCTGAACGGCGGCAACATCCCCACCGACGCTTACGGCATCTCGGGTATTCCCTGCATTATCCTCTTTGGCCCCGACGGAACCATCCTGTCGCGTGACAAACAGAGCGACGAACTCAAAGCCGCCGTCGCTGCAGCCATGAACGAAGCCAAAGCCGCCAAATCCAAATGACCCCAACCGGCAAAACATACCTTGTGACCGGCGGAGCGGGTTTTATAGGCTCCAACTTCGTCAAGTATCTGCTTGAAACATACGGCGAGAGCATCCGAATCGTAATCCTCGACGCACTTACTTACGCGGGAAACCTCGGCACCATAGCCGAGGATATCGCCCGGCCAAACGTGGAGTTCGTGCATGGCGACATCAACGATGCCACGCTTGTCACTGACCTATTCAGCCGTTTCGACCCGGATTATGTGGTCAACTTTGCTGCCGAAAGCCACGTAGACCGCTCGATTACCGATCCTCGCGTCTTCCTGACCACCAACGTGTTGGGCACGCAGACGCTGCTCGATGCCGCTCGTAAAGCCTGGAAAACTGACACCGGCTACCGAGAGGGCAAACGCTACCTGCAGATTTCGACCGACGAAGTGTATGGCTCGCTTGAGCGAACATACCCGACCGCTCAACCGCTCGAACTGAGCGACGAACTAAAGGCCGTTACCAAAGGACGTGCCGATGTCGTAACATTCGGTGTCCAACTGTTCACCGAAGACAGCCCGCTGGCACCCCGCTCCCCATACTCTGCCGCAAAAGCCTCGGCCGACATGCTCGTCATGGCCTACGGCGACACCTACGGACTGCCGGTCTTGATAACTCGCTGTTCCAACAACTACGGACCATACCACTTTCCCGAAAAACTGATTCCGCTGATTATAAATAATATCCGTCACGGCCGCGAGCTTCCAGTTTATGGCAAGGGCGAAAACGTGCGCGACTGGTTGTACGTCGGCGACCACGTGCGCGCCATTGACCTAGTGCTTCGCAAAGGCACTCCGGGCCGCATATATAATATAGGTGGACTCAACGAACAGGAGAATATCGAGATTGTGCGTTGCATCATCGATACGTACGCCGAACTGACCGGCACGAAGCCGCGCCACGACCTGATACGGTATGTTATCGACCGTCCCGGGCACGATATGCGTTACGCTATCGACCCGTCGCGCACTGCCCGCGAACTTGGTTGGGCACCCCTCACAACTTTTAAGGACGGCATCCGGCGCACCGTCCAATGGAATATCGATCATACCGACTGGATCGACTCTGTCACATCGGGCGATTACCTCAAGTATTACTCCGAGATGTACGGCAACCGTATAAAACATCAATCATGAAAGGCATTATTCTGGCCGGAGGTACCGGCTCCCGCTTATGGCCCATGACCTTTGCAGTGTCCAAACAACTGCTGCCGGTCTACGACAAGCCGATGATATATTACCCGTTGTCGGTGTTGATGCTGGCAGGCATACGCGAAGTGCTGTTTATCAGTACCCCGACCGACCTGCCGGGCTTCAAACGGCTTTTCGGTTCGGGCGAGCATATCGGTATGCGATTCAGCTACGTTGAGCAACCTTCGCCCGACGGCCTCGCTCAAGCGTTTATCCTCGGCAGGGAATTTATCGGTGACGATGACGTCTGCCTCGTTCTCGGCGACAATATCTTCTACGGCCAGGGCTTCACGGGCATGATGCATAAAGCCGTAGAGGCGGCAGCCGAACATAATCGCGCCACAATCTTCGCCTACCCTGTAACACAGCCCGAACGCTACGGGGTCGTTACCCTCGACTCGGCTGGAAAACCGGTCAACATAGTCGAAAAACCTAAGGTACCCGACAGCGACAAGGCCGTTGTCGGACTCTACTTCTTCCCCAACGATGTTGTCGACATTGCCAGTGGGGTCAAGCCCTCGGCTCGCGGCGAACTCGAGATAACCTCGGTTATCGAGCAGTATCTTACCACCGACCGACTGAATGTAGAATGCTTCGGACGCGGCTTTGCGTGGCTCGACACCGGGACGGTTGATTCGCTTATGGATGCATCCAATTTTGTTCAGGCCATCCAGAAGCGCCAGGGCATGAAGGTGGCCGCAATCGAGGAAGTAGCCTACCGACGGGGCTTTATCGATGCCGAACAGCTGTGCCGTCTTGCTGACCGACTTATCGCGACCGACTACGGCCAATACTTAAGACGTTTAGCCGATGGAGAAATTCACTGAGACACAGAGTAGTAAAGCACCAAGATTGGTCGAAATAGCCCGGGTAGCCGACCCGAGGGGCAACCTGTCGTTCGTACAGCATCCCGGCGCTTGCCCGTTCGAAATCGAGCGCGTTTACTGGCTGTACGACGTACCCGCCGACTCTGTCCGCCACGGACGTGCTCTGCGTAAAACCGACGAACTGATCGTGCCCATGTCGGGTGCGTTCGATGTCACAGTAGATGCCGGCGACGGTTTGGCACCCGCCACTTATCACCTTGACCGTTGTTTCCAAGGGCTGTATGTTCCGGCGGGAACATGGCGCTCGATTTCGCGCTTCGTTACCAATTCGGTAGCCATGGTCCTGGCCTCCACCACTTACGACGAAGCAGACTATATTGCTGATTACGATGAGTTTATCACTTACAAACAGACGCATAATGACTGACCCGCACGCAACATCCCTGTTAGCCGACGTCCGCATCATCGACCTCGACCGACACCCCCACCCCAACGGGAAGTTGTCGGTGGTCGAGAACGTCGCGGACAGTCCTGTGCCGTTCGATGTGAAGCGCGTTTTTTACCTGTACGACGTGCCTGCCGACTCGGAACGTGGCGGACACTCTCACTTTGAGGCCGAGGAACTTATCATTGCCGTGGCGGGTGCGTTCGAAGTCGAACTCGATGACGGCACAGCACGCCGGCGCTGGCGACTCGACCGACCGTTCCGCGGCCTGTATGTCCCGAAAGGCATGTGGCGCGTCATCGACAACTTCTCCGGCGGTGCAGTCTGCCTCGTGCTGACTTCTGTCAACTACTCCGAGACCGATTATGTGCGCGACTACGACCGCTTCCTCCAACTCACTGCCCCCAAACGATCTGAGCATGACTAAATTTCCGTTTCTTGACCTGCGCGATACTGTCGCACCCTACCGCGACGAGATTGTCGCTGCCATCACCGACGTTGTCGACTCAGGCCGCTTCGTTGGCGGACCGGTATGCCGAGCTTTTGAGGAAGAGTTAGCTGCCCTTGTCGGGGTGCCATACTGCGTCGGAGTCAGCAACGGACTCGATGCGCTCCGCCTCATCTTCCGGGCTTATATCGAGTTAGGTCGGCTACGTCCCGGTGACGACGTCATAGTGCCCGCCAATACTTACATTGCCTCTGTTCTTGCTGTCACTGACATGGGGCTCAACCCCGTATTTGTCGAACCCGACGCGCGCACCCTCAACCTCGACTGGCAACTCGTAGAGGATGCTTTGACCGAGCGGACACGCGCCTTGCTGACGGTGCATCTCTACGGACGTGTTGCATGGGATGCCGACGTGGCCGCACGGTTGCGCCAACGCGGCATACTCCTCATCGAAGACAATGCCCAGGCTATAGGTGCCGTAAGCAAGGAGGGCATAGCAACCGGTGCACTCGGCGATGCTGCTGCATTCAGTTTCTATCCCACAAAAAACATCGGCGCCATGGGCGATGCCGGTGCAGTAACAACCCCGCATCGGGAGTTGGCCGAAATGGTACGCGCACTCGCCAACTACGGCTCTGACCGTCGCTACCACAACATCGTCGAAGGTTATAACTGCCGGTTAGATCCAATCCAGGCTGCGGTACTCCGAGTCCGATTGGCTCATATCGAGGAAGAGAACGAACATCGTAAAACCTTGGCAAGAATATACTTGGACGAGATACGCAACCCGGCTGTCACACTACCGTTAGGGGGCGACAACACCGTTTGGCATCAGTTTGTCGTTCAGGTTGACGACCGAGACGCCTTCACCAAGTACCTGGACGACAATAGCATAGGTTGGGACATACATTATGCCGTACCTCCGCATCGTCAGCCCTGCTACAGCCGATACGCGTACCTGCGGCTACCCGTCACCGACCACATAGCCGACACCGTGGTATCTCTCCCCATTGGAGCATCGACCACACCCGACGATGCCCGCGCCATAGCCGATATTGTCAACCGCTACCAAGATGCCCCAAAATAGAATAATTTTTTACAACTTTAACGGCACGAAAGTTGTTTAATAAGGACTAAAGCAGGCGTACCGGCCGAGCGTGTCGGGCTCCTTGCAGTTATTATTCACATTATGCATCGGTTCCGCAAGATATCTAAGACGACAGCTCTCACCCTGATGGCAATAGTCCTATTGCCCTTGGGCATATTGATGGGTGTTTACTCGCCATGGCTGCAAAATGCCTTGGTTCAGCACTTTGTTGCCAAAATGAATACCGATCCCGACACCCAAGTCCGTGTCGGTGAGGTTCGGCTGCACTTTCCCCTCGACCTGGAGGTGAACGACGCGCTCATGGTTAGTCACGGCGATACACTCGTGCAAGTCGGTAATCTGACTGCCGCCGTTCAGGTACTACCCCTGCTGGAGGGCAAGGTTGAACTCGACCGGGCCGCATTGTCGCGCGCCCGCTATCAGATGGGTGCCATGGATTCGGCTTCGTGCATGACCATTCGCGCCGACCGCCTCACCGTCGACCGTTCGACCGTCGTACTGTCGCCAATGGACATTCACGTGTCGAAGGTTTACCTCGGCAAGGGGCGCATGGACATGTTTATCAACCCTGCTGACACCTTCCCCGTAACACCGACAACCGAAGCAACCGCGCTCAACATCCGCGTGGACCGCATTGACTACGACAGTCTTACGTTTGCCATGCAACTCATGCCGACCATCTACAACCTCAACACGGCAATAGCTGCCGGCGCCATCGATTCGGTGGCTGTCGATATTGTCAAGCAGACAGTAGATGTCCGCTCGTTCACGGGCAAGAACATGAACGCAACTTACCTCATGCCCGACTCGGCACAGATAGCCGCCACTACCGTTATCGTAAACAACGACAAACCCGCGTCGGCTCCGTGGACAGTGACCGTGGGAAACATCGACATGGCCGACTCGAAAGCGCTGTATTCCACTTTCGGTCTGACGCCCGAGTCGGGTCTCGACTTCAACTATATCCAAGTGGACAACGTCGATCTGCACGTGCGCGACTTCTACAATCAGGCTGCCATCGTCCGGCTTCCTTTTGACGTATCGGCCACCGAGCGCTGCGGTCTCCAACTGACTGCCGCCGGCACATTAGCCATCGACTCGGTTGGCATGGCGTTCAAGAACTTTTCTGTCGATACCCCGACTGATACTCACCTCAAGGCCGACGGCTATATGGGCACGGCTACCGAACTGACAAACCCCGACACTCCGTTGCAACTCAGCCTGTCGGGCGACTTGTCGATAGCCGACGCCGAAACGATGTTCCCGGCCTTCAAGCCTTACTTTGTCGGTATGCGCACGGGGGCAGTCATCGATGCCGACATCATTGCAGAAGGCACTTCCGGACGCCTGCAGATAGACCGCCTGCGTCTTGATGCCGACCGCCATATCCGCCTCAACGCCCATGGACTGATCGAAGGGGTGCTGTCGGATGCCGGTCCCGCGGGAGATATATACTTCGACGGTGTCGTCACCGACGTTTCGCGGTGGACAGCCGACCTGTTAGCGGGAACCGGCGTGCGCATACCCTCGATGACTCTCGACGGTCATATCACCTTCGACAGCGACAACTATCGCGGTGACCTTGTCGGCAAGACCGGCGGTGGCACCGTGGCCCTCAACGGCGGCTTCTACGGTAATCAGGAGAAATATAATGTCAACCTCACCGCCCGCGCGCTGCCCGTTAGTGCTTTCATGCTAACCATGGGTATTGGTCGTCTCACCGGCTCGGTTGTTGCCGAGGGTCACGGTTTCGACTTCTTCAAGGCTTCGACGGCGGCTAAGGTCAATGTCGACATCAAGTCGGTTGAGTACCTCAAAACCACTTATTCCGCCATCACCCTCAACGCTAATGTGGCTGACAACACAGCCTCGGCCGTACTCGACTCGAACAGTGCCGGCCTGGACGCACACGTCACTGCCGAAGGTCGTGCTGAAGGCAACCGTTATGTGTGGTCGGCCAACTTCGACAGCAAGGACCTCGACCTGGCTGCATTGGGACTGTCCGAAACCCCGGCAACCGTGGCAGCCGACTTCGACATCAAGGCCGACATGACGGCCAATCTGCGTGATGTGGACGCCACGCTCAATCTGCGCAACCTGCAATACACCACGGCCGAAAACAGTATCTTAGTCGACGATTCGCGCATCATGCTCTCGGCATCCGACTCGGTTACCAACCTGACAGCTCGCAACCGCGATATGTTCGCATATTACTCCTCGCCTCTGCCTCTCGACTCGGTCATGGGTCGTGTAAACCGCGTAACAGCCGTGCTCGGCTCGCAGTTCGACAATCACCACATCGACATCCCGGCTATTCAGGAGGCCGTAATGCCGTTCCGTCTCGACATCGAGGCGGGCAGCAACAATGCCCTCACGCAGATACTCGCCGATAGCGACATCAGTTTCAAGCAAGCCAATATTCTTGCATCTAACGACTCGCTGCTTTACCTCAAGGCCGACTTGACGGGCTTCCGGTCGGGTCAGGTGAAACTGGACACCGTGACGTTCAATATCCGTCAGGACGGCGAACGCCTCAATTACTATGCTACGGTCAACAACCGACCGGGCACTTTCGACGAATGGGCCCATGTTGATGTAGACGGCTACTTCACCACCGGCAAGTTAGGTATAAACCTGCGTCAACAGAACATCAAGAACCGCGTCGGCTTTGACCTTGGTGCCACTCTCGCGCTCAATCCCGACTCGACTATGACACTGCGCTTCGATCCGCTCGACCCGATAGTGAATTACCGAAAATGGACTGTCAACCCGACAAACTTTGTCAGCTACGACTTCCGTCACCGTCACCTGGACGCCGACTTGCGCATGAAGTCCGACGTGAGCCGCATCGCGCTCTACACCGAGCACGCCAACGACAGCATAGCCGCCCACCACGACGAGTCGGAAGACCTCGTGCTGCAACTGTTCGACATTCAGCTGCAAGACTGGATAGCACTCAATCCCTTTGCTCCGCCCATGAAGGGCAACCTCTCGGCAGGTATGCGTGTCAACTGGCACGACAACAAGCTTAGCGGAGAGGGTACCGTAGCGATGACCGACTTTATCTACGGCAAGGAGAAGGTAGGCGACTTCCGCGCCGACCTGAGTATGTTCACCGATGTCAAGGGTCTCATCAAGGCAGATGCCGAGATGTGGGTCAACGGCGAAAAGACGATGGTACTGTCGGGTGCTCTGAACGACACAACTCGCACGTCGCCCTTCAACCTTGACTTTAAGATGATACACTTCCCGCTCTCTGTAGCAAATCCTTTCCTGCCCGGAATTGCTCGGCTCGGAGGCAGTCTGAACGGCTCGATGGACATCAGTGGCGACGCGTCCAATCCTATCCTCAACGGTTATCTGGCCTTCGAAGATGCCAAAGTCGATGTCACCATGCTGGGTTCTACCCTCACTTTGACCAAAGATACCATCCCCGTCAAGGATAACCTCGTTACATTCGACCGTTTCACCATAAAGGGTGTCAATGAGAATCCGCTATATGTAGACGGAACCGTTGATATTACGAAACTTGCGTCACCAAACATAAACCTTGACTTGAACGCTGACAACATGCAGATCGTAAACACAAACCGTGCCCGTAAGGGTGCTGATGTGTACGGCAAGGCTTACATCGGCCTTAAGTCGAAGGTGCGCGGCAACCTCGATGTGCTCAGCGTCAATGCCGACGTCGACCTGCTGCCGGGCACAAATGTCAGCTATGTCATGGCTGACGGCGCCGCTGCTATCGAGAACCAGGCTGCCGGTTCGATGGTCAAGTTTGTCAACTTTGCCGACACGGCAGCCGTTGCCGCCGCCGACTCTCTCCAACTCGAAGGCATGATACTGATGCTCAACGCAGGTATCAATGTACATACCGGAACCACAATCAATGTCGACCTCGGAGCCAACGTACAAGACCGTGTCACCCTGCAAGGCTCGGGCAAACTGACCTACGTGTCGTCGCCCGTAGGCGACGGAAGCCTGACAGGCCGTTACACTCTCTCGGGTGGCGGTGTCAAATATGCTCCGCCTCTGATTTCCAACCTCAATTTCGACTTCACCGAAGGCAGTTATGTGGCATTCTCCGGCAATATGCTCAATCCGCAGCTCAATATCCGCGCCGTCGAGCGTATGCGCGCCAATGTCAGCCAGGCCGGCCAGAATTCGCGCCTGATATACTTCGACATCATATTGTCCGTGACAGGTACCCTCGAAAATATGAACGTGGCGTTCGACCTTGCTACCGACGACGATGTCACCGTAGCCAACGAGTTGGCATCAATGTCACCGACGCAACGTGCCTCGGAGGCCATGAACCTGTTGCTGTACAACACTTATACCGGCGGCTCGACCAAGGCGACCTCCAACCTGAACGGCAACCCGCTGTTCTCGTTCCTGACCAATCAGGTCAACTCGTGGCTGGCCAACAACGTGCGCGGTGTCGACCTGTCCATCGGCGTCGACCAGTACGACCAGACCACCAACGGTTCGACCTCGACCACAACTTCCTACTCCTACCGGGTGTCGAAGACACTGTTTGACGACCGCTTCAAGATTGTCGTAGGTGGCAGCTACTCCAATGATGCCAATGCCGACGAAAACGTTGCAGAAAACCTCATTAACGACATAAGCTTCGAGTATTACCTTAACAATGCGCGCACTATGTATGTCCGCTTATTCCGCCACACGGGTTACGTTAGTATCCTCGAAGGCGAAATCACCCAAACCGGTGTCGGTTTTGTCTACCGCAAGAAGATCAACCGTGTAAGCGACATGTTCGTACCGCGCAGATTCCGCAAGTTAAAGCCTTGGGACGAAGGCGCACCCGTAAAATCCCAAGACGGCAAATAACCGTATGAAGAAACAGTTCTCAGTCCGTACTCTCGCATGCCGTAGCTTCGGCCCGGCACTCATAGTAGCACTCACCGTGGTGGTTGCCGCCTGTTCGACTACCCGTCGCATCCCTGACGATGACCAACTATATGTGGGCACCAACAAGGTCAAGTACGCCGCTCCCGACTCGGTGGTGGTACCTGTGGCCATGAAGGACAACATAGCCGAAAGTGTCGATGTGCCGCCAAACAATTATTGGGCGTTGCTCAAATGGCGATACCCCTTCCCACTCGGGTTATGGGTGTACAACAACTGGTCGAATCCGGAGAAAGGTTTCAAGCACTGGCTGTACGAAAAACTTGTCGAGGAGCCTGTGCTGGTTAGCGATGTCCGTCCCGAAGTCCGCTCGGAGATGATCAAGCAGATTCTTGACAACAACGGTTTTTTCAACAGTTCGGTTAGCTACGAGCTTATCAACCAGAAGAATCCAAAAAAGGCCAAGATTCAGTACAACGTTTCGACAGGCCGGCCCTACACGCTGAACAACATCGAATTGTTGCCCGACACAACACGCCTCAACCACATGATCGATTCACTGGCCCGTCGTGACGGTTACCTGACTGCAGGCAGCCGGTACTCGGTCGACTCGCTGTCGTACACCCGCAACCGTATCGCCAACTCGTTGCGCAACCGTGGCTACTTCTTCTTCAAGCCCGAATTTCTGGAGTACCTGGCCGACAGCGTAGCCAATCCCGGCCGCATCGACCTGCGACTCGTCCTCGGTTCGAACATTCCCAAGCCCATCATCGAGCCTTACCGCACAGGCAAGGTCACCATCGTCATCAACCGTAACAACGGTCTCGGCTCGGGGTGGGACACAATACCGGTCAATATGGGTACACTGCTCAAGCAGACGCCGTCGCGACTGCGTCCTTCGGTGATCAACGACTATGTCAAGTTCCGCCCGGGCAAACTGTTCTCGGTTCGCGACATGGACCGCACGCAGGCTTATCTGGCACAGTTGGGAATATTCAGCAGCATCAACATCGAGGCCACGCGCGACACCACGAGTTCCGACCGTCTGCTCGACGTAACGGTCAACGCCACACTCGACCGTCCGCTCGAAGCCTCTATCGAAGTTAACGCCTCGTCGAAGTCCAACTCGTACATCGGTCCCGGTGTCACCCTCGGTCTCACCAACAAGAACATTTTTGGCGGGGGCGAACAACTTTCGGTTCAATTGACCGGTTCGTATGAATGGCAGACCGGTAATAACAACAAGGGGGGGATATTCAACAGCTACGAGGTCGGGCTGACCACTTCGTTGGCCTTCCCGCGCCTGTTGGCTCCACGCTTCATACCCCGCCGTCGCAATCAGTTGAACTGGACACGGTTCTCGCTCAATGCCGACCTTCTCAACCGCCCGCACTTCTTCAAGATGGCTCAGTTCAACGTCGGCATGAACTACGACTGGATGATATCGCGTCGTGCCAACGCTACGTATACTCCATTCAAGCTCACTTACACCAAACTGATGCATACCACCGCCGAATTCGACTCCATCATGGCGCAAAATCCTGCGGTAGCTCAATCGTTTATGAGTCAGTTTATTCCGCAGATGCAATTCAGCTACAACTACGAGCGTAAATTTGGCCGTAACAACGTGCTCAACTGGTCGTTCACTGTCCAGGAAGCCGGCAACCTGTTCTGGGCCATCTACGAAGCTTGCGGCAAGAAGGGCGAGAAGAAACTTTTCGGCACTCCCTTCTCGCAGTTTGTCAAGGGTCAGACGCAGATTGTTTGGAACCGTCGCGTCGGAACGGGCGATTCGTGGCTCGTGACCCGAGCTGCCGTCGGTGCTGCCCACGCCTACGGCAACTCGACAACCGTACCTTACGCCGAGCAGTTCTATTGCGGTGGTGCCAACTCGGTGCGCGCCTTCACCGTCAGGTCGCTCGGTCCGGGTTCGTACCATGCTCCGGCCGACACTCCGGGCAACTACTTCGACCAGACGGGTACGTTCAAGTTTGAAGCCAACGTAGAGTATCGCTTCCCCATCTACGGCGTCCTGCACGGTGCCGTGTTTGTCGACTCGGGCAACGTATGGCTGCTCAAGGCCGACCCCCAGCGTCCCGGCGGTTTGCTGCGTGGCTCGACATTCCTCAAAGACCTCGCCCTCGGCACGGGAGCGGGACTGCGTCTGGACTTCGGCATGATGATTGTGCGCGGCGACCTCGGCATAGGCATCCATGCTCCTTACGACACAGGTAAGAAGGGTTACTACAACATGACAAGCTTCGGCAACTCGCTGGCCTTCCACCTGGCCATCGGTTACCCGTTCTAAAAATTTGCGGATTTCGGCGAATTTCGCTAATTTTGCACCTAATTATATAACGAACGCTAAAATTGGCTCAAAATGGCTGACTCAGATAACAACTTCAACGGCTACTCGCCTTCGGAAAAACCCATAACGGGTTCGCTTAACGAGAAAATCAACCAACTCCACTCGGAACGTCGCGAGGAATACCCTCGCCATGACAACGACGGCGGTGACGACGACCGTCGCAAGCGTCGCAACCGCAACATTCTCATCGGCGTGCTCGGCCTGGTGGGCATCGTGGTAGTCGGTGTGTGCGTGTGGCTGTTTGTCGGTGAACTCGGTACGTCGGAACAGGAGAAAATCGAGAATGCCGAGGCCGACCCTGCCGAGTCGCCCGAGATGCTCGAACTGCAGCAGCAGCTCGCCCAGTCGGAGTTCGAAAACCTCGAAAAAGAGTTTTCGCAACTCGAAGTATCTCAACAGGAAATCATCGTAAACGACACCCTCAAGCAGCAGCTTCAACAGAAGTACGAGGCTGCCCGTCTGCAGGTGGAGGAACTGCGCGCACAGCTAAAGGATGCCGCCCGTAAGAGTTCCGCCGAGATTCAGAAACTCAACGACCAGATAAAGACCCTCCGCGAACTGCTCAAGCATTACCTCGAGGAGATTGATCGTCTGAACAAGGAGAACGAACAGCTGCGCAACGAGAATCAGGAATTGCGACAGAACCTTGACCAGACCTCGTCGACACTGGCTCAGACCCAGCGCGAGAAGGAGCATCTGTCGGAGCGCATGACCTTGGCCGAAAAACTCAACGTGACAGGTGTGTCCATGAACATGCTCAACAAGAAGGACAAGACCGAGAAGAAGATTAAGAACGCCAAGAAATTCGTCATCTCGTTCACCATACCCCAGAACAACTCGACACCTGTGGGCACCAAGACCATCTATGCCGTCGTCACCACCCCGGAGGGTCAGATTCTCGACGGTGGAGGCACATTCTCGTTCGAGGGCAGTCAGGTGACAGCATCGGCTCGTCGCCAGGTGGACTACGGCGGCGAGGAGATTGGCGGTGTCACCATGTACTACGACATCCGCAACGCTCTGTCGCCCGGCACTTACTCCGTACAGCTGTTCTGCGACGGTTACGCCCTTATGGCACGTCCTCTCAACGTCAATTTCAACAACTGATTCCGGATGGACTTGGTTCAGATTTGGGACACGGTCTACTCGGCCGTCAACAGTATCGAGGTTACCACCGCTTCGTCGGTGTACAAGCTCATACTCAGCCTGCTGCTTGGCAGCATGGTGGGATACGAGCGTAAGCGCAAAGGCCAGACAGCGGGCGTGCGCACCTTCTCGCTCATCGCCATGGGCTCGACGCTGGCCATGATACTGTCCGTTTACGTCCCGCAGGAATACCTCGGACTCAAGAACGGCGACCCTGGCCGTATCGCTGCCCAAGTCGTAACAGGTATCGGTTTCCTCGGCGCCGGCGCCATCATACAGATGAAGGGATCGGTGCGTGGCCTCACCACAGCCGCCGGTATATGGATGGTAGCTGCCATCGGTATGTCGGTAGGTGTCGGCATGTATGTCATCGCATTCATTGCCACGCTGCTTATCCTTGTCATCCTCGTCTGGCTCGAGAAAATCGAGCATCGAGCCAACATCGGTTCGGACGTACGCACGCTGCGCATCAAGGTTGACTCGGTCATAACATCAATAGCACCGTACCGCAAGGTGCTCGACAGTCACCGCGTCCACATCACCCGCTACTATATCGACTATGATTATCAGGCCGAGCGCACCGACCTCAACCTCATCGTACTCATACCCGAGGGCGTCGACTTCCTGGCCCTTATCGGCCGTCTGCGCGAGGTGTACCCCACCCTCGGCCTGTCGCTATCCAATCAGATAACTATTTAGACCTCCTCAGATAACATTTAGACCACCCTAATCGCCAACATCCGAAATAGATGGAAATCGAAGGACTGATCACCGACCTTGCGTTCATACTGCTGTTGGGCGCTTTCGTTACCGTATTCTTCAAGTTTATCAAGCAGCCCGTCGTTCTGGGCTATATCGTGGCAGGCTTTTTAGCCAGCCCCAACTTTCACTACCTGCCATCGGTGACCACCGAGGCCAACATAGACTTCTGGGCCGAAATCGGTATAATCGTCCTGCTGTTCTCACTCGGACTTGAGTTCAGTTTCAAGAAGTTGGTCAACACGGGCGCATCGGCTGTCGTCACGGCCCTCATAATCGTGGCGGGTATGATGTGTGCAGGCTTCACGATTGGCCACTTCATGGGACTGACGACGGTCAACTCGCTCTTCCTCGGCGGTATGCTGTCCATGTCGTCTACCACTATTATTATCAAGGCTTTTACCGACTTAGGCCTGAGGCAGAAGAAGTTTGCCTCGATGGTTCTTGCGGTGCTCATCGTCGAGGACCTCTTTGCGGTGGTCATGATGGTTGTCTTGTCGTCGATAGCTGTCAACAACAGCGTCGAGGGTTCGGAACTGTTGTTCTCGGTGGCTAAGTTGGTGTTCTTCCTCGTGATATGGTTCCTCGTGGGCGTCTTTGTTCTGCCGTCGATGTTCAACGCATGCCGCCGATACCTCAATTCGGAGACGCTGCTCGTCGTATCGATGGGTCTGTGTCTCGGCATGGCCGTTTTCTCAGTGTACTGCGGATTCTCACTCGCTCTCGGTGCTTTCGTGATGGGTTCGATTCTTGCGGGTACGAGTTATGCCGAACGTATCGAGCATGTCGTGACGCCCGTCAAGGACCTGTTTGGCGCTGTCTTTTTCATCTCGGTAGGCATGATGGTGCAACCCGACATCATCGCGCAGTACTGGACATCAATCCTTATCCTGAGCGTCGTGGTCATCGTCGGCATGATAGTCTTCGGCACCTTCGGTATGCTTGTCACCGGTCAGACGCTTCGCGTGGCCGTCGAATCGGGCTTTTCGCTAACGCAGATAGGCGAGTTTGCCTTCATTATCGCCACCCTCGGCATGAGTCTGCACGTGCTCGACGCGACCATCTACCCCATCGTAGTTGCCGTGTCGGTGCTCACCACCTTCACCACGCCTTACTTCATTAAGATGGCCGACCCTTTCTACAACTGGCTTGAACGTCATCTGCCAGGCCCGTTGCGCTTCCTCATCACCCGTTATCATGCCGATACCACCAAGGAGAAGTCAGGTCGGGCATGGCGTGCCACCCTCGGCAAGGGTTTGTGGCGAATAGCTGTCTACTCAGTGGTGCTTATTGCCATCGTCATGGTGGCCCGTCACTTCCTGCTCGGATGGCTCGAAGGCCTCATTCCCGAGTGGGCCGACCTGTTGGCAACGCTCATCACCTTTGCAGCGATGTCACCGTTCCTGGCAGCGCTCATCCTGCCCCTGTCGCGACTTGTGTCGGTAAACAGCAAGTCGGAAACGGAGAAACCGCAGCCTGTCAACCCAGGTACGGTTGTCGTGGCCATCGTCGGTTTCCTTATCGCACTTTTCTTCTCCATCAACGTAATCACCTGGTGTTACTCGCTCCGATTGGGCTTCACAATAGCCATAGCCGTCGTACTGCTTGCGCTACTTCTGTTTTCGCGCCGCATACGCATCCAGATGGGCAATATCGAGAACCGGTTTTTCGACAATCTCAACGAGCGCGAGTTGCGCCGTAGCGGAAAGAACAACAACCTTGTCAGTGACCTCCACTTAGCCTACATGACCGTTGGCACAGGGTGCGATTTTGTCGGGCAGAAGCTCAAGGACAGCGGTTTGCGACAGAAATTCGGTGTCAATATCGTCAGCATACAGCGCGGCGCCGAATGGTACACCATACCCGGCGGCAACATGCGCCTTTACCCCGGCGACACGATAGGCGTAATCGGCACGGATGACCAACTCGAAGCCTTCCTGCCGCGTGTCGAGGCTGAACGCACGGGTGCTCCCGATGCCAACAAGGGCGCAGATTTCCGTCTGTTCAGCATTCTGCTTGAACCGGGTCACCCCCTCGTAGGCAAGACACCGCGGACCAGTCAACTGCGCGAGCAGTGCGATGCCCTGGTGCTTGCCATTCAGCGTGACGACCAGTACATCGACCAGGATCCCGACTGCGCCTTCCGCGAAGGCGACCTGGTTTGGCTCGCCGGCGACCCCGCCCGCCTCACCTTCAAGTAAACAGGCCGCAGGCAAAGCCTCCGGCCCGTTGTGATTCTTTGGGATTAATCGGGATAAATCTCGATTTATCCTGATTAATCTCGATTAATCTTGATTTAACGGGATTGATCTTGATTTATTCTGATTATTCATAAGAAATCCCGGTTAGTCGCCGCAGTGGCGTCCAACCGGGATCGTAATTTGTAGTTCGTGATTCGTAGTTCGTACCCCGTAACTCGTAGCTCGTAGTTACACCCTCCCCTTTGGGGAGGGACGGGGTGGGGCCGCGGGAGGGCAGGGGTGGGGCCGTTGGGCTTGTTAGTAGATACCCTGGGCCATCATGGCGTCGGCAACCTTCATGAAGCCGGCGATGTTAGCGCCCTTCATGTAGTTGACGTAGCCGTCGGGCTCGGTGCCGTGGTCCACGCACTGCTGGTGGATATTGCGCATGATGTCGTGCAGACGCGCATCGACTTCCTCGGCCGACCACTGGAGGTGTTCGGCATCCTGACTCATTTCGAGACCCGAGGTAGCCACACCGCCGGCGTTAACAGCCTTGCCGGGAGCATAGATGATACGGGCAGCAAGGAAAGTGTCGATAGCTTCGGGGGTACAACCCATGTTGGACACTTCGGCAACAAGTTTCACGCCATTAGCAACGAGCGTCTTGGCATCTTCCTCGTTAACCTCGTTCTGAGTAGCGCAGGGCAGAGCGATGTCAACCTTCTGCTCCCAGGGCTTCTTGCCGGCGTAGAAAGTCGATTCGGGGAACTTCTCGGCGTAAGGAGCAACGATGTCATTGCCGCTGGCACGGAGTTCGAGCATGTAGTCGATCTTTTCGGCGTTGAGACCTGCGGGATCGTAGACATATCCGTCCGGGCCGGAGATGGTGACAACCTTGCCGCCGAGCTCGGTAGCCTTGAGGGCAGCGCCCCAAGCCACGTTGCCGAAGCCGGAGATAGCGATGGTCTT
>CAZNGJ010000036.1:0-20424 GCA_964572615.1 uncultured Bacteroides sp. | reverse complement strand
ACGTTCTCGATGCCGTTATGGAGAAACTCCCCGGCTTCCCCATCGTGCTCCACGGTTCGTCGTCGGTTCCCCAGGAAGAGGTTGACACCATCAACATGTTCGGTGGCAAGCTCCCCGACGCTATCGGTATCCCCGAAGAACAGCTCCGCAAGGCCGCCAAGAGCGCTGTCTGCAAGATCAACATCGACTCCGACAGCCGTCTGGCCATGACCGCAGCAGTTCGCCGCGTGTTCGCCGAAAAACCCGCCGAATTCGACCCCCGCAAGTATCTGGGTCCCGCTCGCGACAACATGGAGAAGCTCTACAAGCACAAGATTGTCAACGTGCTCGGCAGTGCCGGCAAAGCCGAATAATCCATAATCCGACCGCATTTTGGACACCGTTCCGCTATCGCCTTCGGGCTTAAATAGCGCTACATAACCCGTTACTCAACGAAAATCACGGAGGCTGCAGCCACTACGCAGCCGCCTCCGCGGTTTTCGTTTTGTTTATATTATACATATTTTTATAATCCTCTCCCCCAAGAAACAAGACATGATCAAAGCAGCCATCCTGGCAGGCCGTCACCGCGCGGTGCCCCGCCTGGTCCACCTACTCCACACCCATCCCGACGTCGAACTCGTGGCATTCGTCAACAAAGAACAAGCCGGACGACGTCTCGACGAAATCTTCCCCTCGATGACAGGCGAGACCGACCTGCGGGCCACCGGCGATGTCGACTGGAAGGACATAGATGTGGTATTCATTGCCGCCGAACCCGGGTTGGCCCGCACATTCATGCGTACTCCGGGGCTGCCGTCCGACCTGCGTGTCGTCGACATGACGGGCGACTACTGCACAGCCGACCTCCCGCACGACTTTGTGCAGGGTATAGCCGAATTGAATCGCAAAGCCATGGTGCGTGGCGCCACACACGTTGTCATGCCCGATGCACGCACTCTCGCAGTGGCGCTCGGACTGCTCCCGTTAGCCAAAAACCTCATGCTTACATCGCCCGTGCGTGCCGACATCGTCGCCCATGACCCCGACGCCCCCGCCGGGTCGATGACCGGTGTGCCGATGCCTGCTTCGGTAATCGCCGAACTGACTGGCGCCCTGTCGTCGCTGCAGAACAGCTTCGACAAACCGATCGGTGGCATTACCTTTTCGGGCGACATACCTTCGGGTCTTACCGCCATCGTCTCCGTCGATACCGCCGTCGATATCGAGGAGCTGCGAAAGCTGTACGACGAGTTCTATGCCGACCACAACTTTACCTATCGTGTTGACCGCCGGCCGGACGCCGCCGACGTGCGTGGCACCAACAAGTGTTTCATCCATCTCGACAAAGAAGACAACCGCCTGGTTATCACCATCGTCCTCGACACAGACATCAAGGGCACAGCCGGCAACGCCATCCATGCCATGAACCTACTCTTCGGCCTCATCGAACGCGTCGGGCTGTAAGGCGCGGCCCCTCCCCGGCCCTCCCCAAAGGGGAGGGACACCACCCTACGGCAGTCAATGGGTGGCGCTTTGGTAGGTGGAGATGTGGCGTCGTTTCTTTTCTTCGAGGATTTCGCTGATGCTCATGAAGATGCCGGTCTCTTCGACGTCGCCGAATTCGTCGTTGACGGCCGTACCGAAGACGCGCATGGTGGGCGACAGACTCATATAGGCATTGACGAGCGGCGGGATGTTGAAGCCATGCTCGCGAATGCATGTGTTGAGAATCTTGTAGTCATCCTTGAACGAATCGCCCGTGAATATAGCCTCCATGGCCGGCACGTCGATGTGCGTGGCCAACGGCTGCCGCGGCCAAACGAGCCGGTCGTGGTCGGGGAAATGCTTGTGCAGGAAGTAGAGTATCATGTCGCGACACTCGCGGTTGTAGGTGGGATACATGGTGACCTTGCCGAACAGATGCTTGATGGACGGATTCTCGACAGTGAGAGCTCCCAGACCGTCCCACAGGTTGTCGAGGGCGTAAAGGGCTTTTGCGCCGGCCTTGGACGACTGATATTCGAGTCGCACGAACGATCGGCCAAGTTCAAGCGTATTAGGAAGATAATCAGCGAGGAAACGCTCGTCGAAGTCGAACATGTGGGCCGTGGCTATGCGTGGCAACCCGTTGCTGTCTATCATGATGTCCTTTCCCACAATAAATCGGTAGCCACCCAGGATGAGTTCGGCCTCCGGATCCCATACAATGAGCTGTCGACACGGCGGGGTCATCGTGTCGTACATATCGATGTCGCACGCCTTGCCCGTGCCGCCGCCGGCACTGCGGAACGCGATTTCGCGCAGACGGCCTATCTCGCGCATTGTGTGTGGACAGCTGTGGGCGTCAACGATGTATATCTCGTTGCCGCCTTTATTAGTGGTTCGCAAAAAACGGTCGGGGGTCAGTTCGCTCTTGATGAGCTCGACGTCGACCGCCTCGATAATTGGTTCTTCCATCTGGCAATAGGTATGATTGGCAAGCCGCACGGCTACACTATTGGACATTGGGAGCTAGGCCATACACCAGCTCCTTGATTCGGGCAGCCGTCACGGCGGCTTCCTTGCCGCCCTTGAGGGTCTGCCGGTCGATGAGCGGACCGCAGGTAATATCGAATGTCTTGCCGCGCGAACGGAATACCTCGCGGGGCAAATAAATCATCTCGATATTGAACTTCAAGCCCAAGCGTTCTCTTCGACGTGCAAATTTATAAAAAAACCGTGAATTATTACCACTGAAATGGACAGGAATAATGTCACGACGCGACGAAATAGCCTTGTTTACGAACATTTTTTTCCATTCGAGGTCTTTTATCTCGTTTTTTGCTCCGAGACGCGACACCAAACCGGCCGGAAAGACGAGTATTGGGTCGTCGCCCTCGAAGAGTTCGTCAAGGCGTTTCATGGCCTCGCGACTCTGCGCACCGTGCTTGTTGATGGGCACAAAGACATCGCCAAGGGGCTCGACGGCCATGAGCAGGTCGTTGACCAGGAAGTGCACGCGGCCACCGTAGTAACGGGTGAAGAAGTCGATAAGAGCCATTCCGTCGAGACCGCCGAGGGGGTGGTTGCTTGCTATGATGACGCGGCGGTGAGACGGGTCGGGAAGATTCTCGGTGCCATGTACGCGTATGGTGACGTCCAGGTCGTCGAATACTCCGCGGCAGAAATCGGCACCACGACGGGGATAATTGTGCTCGAGCAGCCTGTTGAGCTGATCAACACAAACCGTACGCTCCAACCATCGCACCAGCGCGCCGGGTACCCATCGGGATTTATTGCCAAGTTTGGCTCGGAGCACCTCCGGCAGGTCGATACGCAGCGGCCCGTCGTGGGGCGCCTGTCGCGGTTTATCATCGGTTGGTGAAGTCATGTCGGTCAATGGTTGGTCTGTGGTTGTCGTTTTCCAACTGCAAATTTACTAATTTCGCCACAAATGCCCAAATACAGCAAGGGCCGCGCCCTCTGTAAGGCACGGCCCTCGGCATATAACGGGGATTGGAATGCTTATTTAATCATCATCTTCGACACAGTGTTTCCCTGGCGGCGAACGACGATGGTGCCGGGGGTGGGATTATCGATGCGGTAGCCCTGGAGGCTATAGTACTCGACGGGTGCGTTAGCATCGTCATCGGCCACGTCGTCGACTCCGGTGGTGTAGCTGTTGGGCGAGTCGATGGTGCGGACAAACGTGTTGTCGGACACGAGGTAACCGGGAGCACCGCTCTCCGAGATGTTCATCGACTCTGGCAGCTGAGCATACAGGCGCACATGAGCGTTATACTGCACGGGGTCGACAAAAGTAGCCTGGTGCGCGGTAAAGTTGTGCTGCTTGCTGATGAAGTCGTCCTGGTTGGGCGCTTTGGCCTTCACGCGGGCAACCTTGTTGTCCTTTTCGTTGAGGTCGTAGTGACCTTCGAACATGCGGGACTCATCGTCCACCTTACCGCCGGCACCCCAGGCGCGGTAACCGTAGCGGGTGTAGTACTGCGAGTCGTCGCCTTCCACGGGACTGGCCAGACGCTGCGAGTTCCAGTCAACAGTGGCGGTGTAGTCCCACTTGTCAGGATACTGGCTACTGGCTTTGCCCTTGATGGCCACGTCGTAGATGTGGGGATAGGGAGTATCGTAGAGTGCTGCGATGCGGTTGCCGTAGGTATTGCCCGAGGTGTATTCCACTACGAGGTCAAACTCGTCACCCACGTTCGCGCCGTAAGGCAGCGGAATGGCAGGACGTACCGAGTTGGAGCTCTTGTCGTACGACGCCAGGGTGCCATTGCTGTTCACACGGCTGTAGGCCAATGTACCGTTAGGCTGACGGACAGCCTGGGCAACGACCTGGGGAGCACCGTACACGCCGGTGCGATAGATGAGGTAACGGCTGACATTGACGTTGCTCTCGCGCTCGAACTGTACACCGGGGTTGTTGACAGCCAGTCGGGTGTCGTAGTTCGCGTCGGCCAGAATCTGCTCCTCGGTGTAGGGCACGTAGCCGGCCTTGAGTTGGTTCTTGGGAACGCTGAACTCGTAGGTGTTCGAGCGGTCACTGAATGCAGCCACCTCGTGGTTGAGGAACACTGCGGGAACGTAGTCAATATAGTAGTTGTACGAGTCGGGGTGTGTGCCGTCGCGAGTCTCGACCGAGAATACATCGAAGAATGTATATATGGCATCCTGATAGCGACCGAGCGACTCGTTCTTGTCGAGGGCCACGACATTAAGGACGGCATTGACACGCACGTCTTCGCCTGTTTCGGCATCACGCTCCGAATAATCCGACAGGTTGTCGAGTGTTATGGTGTGGTTGTTGATGGCATCGACAAGTGCCTGGCCCGACAGGGTCTGTCCGGAGGCGGTTACATACTTGATACCGGTAGCCTTGCACAGGGTGATGCCGGTTTCGTTGCGTGCGGGGTCGTTCTTGTAGATGACGTCGCCGGTGAAGACAAACTGGTTCCAACGGTCGACCACGGTCTTGGTCATGCGGATACGGGCCACTTCCTCGGCTGCCGACTTATCGGCACCGGAGTAGCGCATCAGCACGAACTGGGTCGGAGTGTCAACTGTGGGGTCGTCGGCCGTACGTATGTGGCGGCGTTGCAGGGTGACATCGGTACCGGCATTGTAGTTATTGTCTATCAGGTCGATACGGTGTTCGTAGTAGTTGCGGCGCTCGGCAATCTTATGGGTCGACTTGCGCTGACCGTCGATCTGGATATTCAGGGCATTCTTCTCCGACACGCCGGGAATGAGGGTTGTCACAACGTTCGACTCGACAAGTTCGAAGTCGGTCTTGTAACGACGTCCCTTGACGATGTAATATACATTGTACGACTCGGCGTAACGGGGTTCCTTGACGTAGATGGAGGGGTGCGATATGCGCGACACGATCACCGAGGGGTCGAGGGTCAGGTCGTCGCCTTCGTCTTCGCGACCGCCGAGGTGAATCTTGTTGGGATAGTCGGTGCCTGTCTCTTCGTCAAAACCGGGAACAACGAGCTGCGAAGCGGGCACGGGGTCGGGCTGGACAACGTCGTTAATGACGCGATATACATAGAAGCTCTCGTTGGCCTCGTAGCCCACGATGTCGTTGTAGGTCGAAGTCCACTCGACGCGCACGTTGGCGATGCCGAGCACATCGGGATCGTTGGCCCAGTCAGAGCCTTCCTTGCTGACCAGCTGAGGCTTCTTCTTGATCTCGGCGCTGATCTTGTTAAAGAAGTAATAGGGACGCTTGCCGGAATAATATGTGTACCAACCGTAAAAGTGAACATTGTCGTTGGTACGGTTGTCACCGGCAAAACGGTAGTCAGGCAGGAAGAACATGAAGTTGCCCGAATAGTCATGGAACGCATCGGCATTCGAGCCGTCCTCCTTCACTGCAGGCGACATCACCGTGGTGTGGTTCTGACCCATGATTGTGGTACAGTTGTGGTCTACACCGAAGGCATGACCCGACTCCATGTCGTGATATGCGTCGTAGATAGGTCCGGTGTTGGCAGGGCTGAACTCCTCGAACATGTGGAAGAAGGGCGCATGGCCGCGATACACTGTCGACGAGGGGTCGACTTTGCCGTTATCGTCGTAGTTCGAGTTGAGGGCTATACGGTTGTTACCCTTCGTGATGACGAAGAATCGGTTAAGAGGGCCAACGTAGTTGAACAGAAAACCGGGGTTTTCGGTCGACACTTCCTGGCTGACATAACGCTGGTGCATGAGGATGGACACACGCTTGATCTGGCGCAGGTACCACTCGCACTGGTCAGCAAGATCGGAGGGCAGGTCTCCGTTGATGCCGTGGCGACCGTCGTAGTTGTCGTCTACCTCAACAAGGATAGCCGTGGCGCCTTCGACGGGCGTCTCGACCTTGGCCAAGTCCTCCATGTGGTAAGGATTGCCCAGGCCGACACAAGGTTCGTAAGGCACTGTCGCATAGATATTGTCGGGGTGGGCAGCCGCCTTGTCGGCCGTCCAGCTGTAGTCCTTCACAAAACCGGGTATAGCGGGGTTTACGTAAACCTCGCGAAGGAATTCGACGATCTGTTCGTACTCGGTTGCGGGTTCGGCAAGAGTCGATGTGTGCTTCTTGCCGGACGCGTCGGTCCAGTTGTAAGTAAACTTACTGTAGAATGTTTCATCGTATGTACCCTCGACGTACTGCGCACGTCCTGCAACGGATGTAAACAGTGCAAAGGCAATAACCGCGATTACGGCCTTAAGACCGCCGAGCTGTCGACATAACGACACATTACCCTTAGAATGAGTGTTCATAATTGTAGATAAAGTAAAAATTGATTGGTGTGTGGAAATTCTTATTTTAAGACTTTATGGCTCATTAGAAATTCTCTTTCTATGAAGTACCATTTTTAAGATAAGGATTCCGGATATAAACTATCAGTATGATTAATTCAAACCTAATTAAAAAATATTAAAACAGACGAAAGTAAAAATGTGCTTTCTTTAGCCCGTAGTTCGAGCAGTACAAAAGTACGAAATTTTTTTGAGAAAAATATCACCCCCCCCCGTTAAATTTTCTTAATTTCGATTTTTTGTGATTTTTTTCGTATCTTTGCAGCTTGAAACTTCGCACCCCTAATCCAAAACCAATCATGCCACGCAAACTCCTTGCTGTCCTTATATATATAATGTGTCTGTTCGCACCCGCGCAGTTTGCAGAAGGAGCCGAATCGGACTCGATTAGCTACATGCCCGTGTTCCACGGTGTGTTCCGCGGACGCTGGGAGGTGGAGACTGCCGACGGCTACAGTCGCTTCCAGGTGCGCAACGCCCGCGTCAGCATCCAGGGGCGCGTGGCTCCAATAATTTCTTATCTATTCCGTACGGACCTGTGCGACCGCGGCAAAATGCTGATTCTCGACGCTTACGCCTCGATCGACCCCGTACGCTGCCTCGACATCCGCGTCGGGCAGTTCCGCATGCCCTTCAGCATCGAATCGTTCCGCGCTCCCGGTGGCTACTATTTCAACAACCGTTCCTACATCGGCAAGTGGGTCAACAACTACCGCGCCGTAGGTCTGTCGGCGGGATACACCGTTGCAGACCAACCTCTTACCATAGAAGGAGGTGTATTCAATCCGACAGTTATCGCCGACCATGCCGTTTGGGTCAAGAAATATGCCTACGCATCGCGCATCACGTGGCGCCCCACTGACTGGGTTGTAGCCACCGGCTTCGAGTCCATCATCCCTTGCGACGTGCGCATCAACCTGGCTTCGGCCACGCTCGGATGGGGACGCGACCGTTTCTACGCCGAGGCCGAGTATATGGCTCGTTGGTACACGCACCACACTCACTCGACCACCCATGCCTATAATATCTACGGCAGCTACGGAATCCCTCTGCGCAAAGGAGTGTTCGACACCCTTTCGTTTCAGGCTCGCTTCGACGGCATGACCGATCTCGCTTCGGGCATGAATCCCGTACAACCCGACGGGAAACTGGACACAACATACAGCGGGCGAAAACGTCTCACGGTCGGTTCGACGCTCGATTACCAATACAAAAAGGTGCGCGCCGCCGTCCGCCTTAACTACGAGAAAGTATGGATGGATCATGACGCCGTAGCCCCCCAAGGGCAGGGAGACATGCTTGGCGCCGAATTAATCGTCAAATTCTAACCCAATGACAGACAAGAAACTGACCTCCACTGCCAACTCGGTTATCATCGCCATCTGGGTCGTCCAGATTGTCGTCAGGATGCTTGTGCTCACCGAGTTGCCATGGATCACCGTAACAGGCGTGCGGGTGGTTTCGGGGTTAGCTGTATTGGCTGCGGCGTTTTGCAGTTTCCGCAGTCGCTCAGTTCTGTGCATCATCGGTGTGGCAGCGCTTCTGCTGAGCATCGGCGTGATGTTCAACTCGTGGTATTACACAGTGTGCCTCGGCGGGACGCAACATGCGCCGGTGCTGGTCAACTACGACAGCCAGCGTTGGTGGGCCGACGCACTATACCACCTTGGCGACCCTGCCGGCGCCCAAGCCGGTCCTTCGTTTGGGTACTACGGCTATGTATTGGCCGGTGTATTAGGCATATTCGGGCCCACGGTCGACGTGGCTCTATTGTGGAGCATGTCTCTGATCCTCATCGCGTTGCTTCTTTCGGCGCGTTTGGCCAATCGTTGCACTTCGTCGCAACGCACAGTGACTGTCACGATGGCGTGTACCGCTGCTGTATGCTACTGGCTGACGATGGGCACACTTATTCTCAAAGACGCATTCGTTATCGTTGCCATACTCGTAGCTGCCAATGGTTTGGTGGCTAAAGGGTGGCGCTTGCTGTTGTGGCTCGTCCCTGCAGCCGTGATGCTGGCGCTTTCGCGCCCGGGATACAACGCGATGCTTGTACTGGGCATCTTATTGGTACACAAACCGTTGCGATTCGACTTTATAACGATAATATCGATTGTGGTATGCCTCGTAGCATGGCAGCTCCCCACCCTTGTCGGAATGGGCGTCGACGCCACAAAGGTCATCGCGGGCGACCCGTCTCTCGGCGTGGCCTACGACGCGCCCAACCAGTTAGCCTTGTATAATATCACAGGGGATTACGGTCAGTTGCCGTTTTATAAAAAATTGTTGCTGCTTCCTGTTTCGGCTGTCGTACAATACCTTATCCCGTTCCCCTGGAATTTCGCCCGCGACATACCTTTCGGACCGTCCGAAGTGTGGGCGCACGTGGCTTACCCTTGGTACATCTTTGGTTTTGTCGCAGTGTATTTCCTTGTGTCTCAGCGCAAACACTATGCCACCCCAACCTATCGACTCGCTGTGTGGGCGGTTGTATGCTGGCTCGTTCCGTGCTATCTCTTCGGAGGCACAATATCGCGCTACGGGTTGGCGTTCGTGGCTCCTGCAGCCCCCGCTGTAGCTGCAACATTAATAAATTATTACAAATCGCGTCGGTTTTATACAATTTTTTGTATCTTTGCCGTTATATTAGTTAGTGCGCTTATAGTAGCCCGCCACCTGCAATCCTCAGCAATAGCATGAAAATCAGCATAATAACCATCAATCGCAACAA
The DNA here is from genome assembly GCA_964572615.1 of uncultured Bacteroides sp. Classification (GTDB taxonomy): domain Bacteria; phylum Bacteroidota; class Bacteroidia; order Bacteroidales; family Muribaculaceae; genus CAG-873. The sequence goes on along the minus strand of CAZNGJ010000036.1, from coordinate 10,904 downwards.
TGCAGACGGCCTGGAACGCACCGTGCGCTCCATCGCTGCCCAGCTCCCGGCCCTCGAAGGCCATGAGTTGGAGCATATTGTGATAGATGGCCAATCGAACGACGGCTCGTTATCCCGACTCATCCCCGAGCTGAGTTCCCGCATAGAAATATCCGCACCTCGGGGCGTTTACCACGCCCTCAACGTCGGTGTTCCCCTCGCCACCGGCGACATTGTCGGCTTGCTCCATGCAGGTGATGTCTACACCGCTGACGATATATTGGCGCAGGTGGTCAACACATTCAAGGACAATAAAGAAACCGACTTCGTATGGGGTGATATAACCCTCGGACGACGATATTATTCGGGTGCCGGATTCACACCCAAATTGCTCGAATCGGGGTTTGCGCCCCCTCACACATCCCTCTACCTGCGCACCTCCGTCGCGCGCGCCATGGGTCAATATGACGAGTCGTTCCGTGTGGCTGCCGATTTCGATTACTTCGTGCGCCTGTTCAACAACAAGGCTTTTCACGGCCGATATATCCCCCGCGTTATGGTAGCGATGGAACCCGGAGGGATGTCGCAATTGTGGCGCAACCGGCTATGGTATAACAACATGGAACGGCTGCGCTCGCTGCGCAAAAACGGCATCCCGGCCAGTCGACTGCGCGTGCTCTCGCATTATACAACCGTACTGAAAGGCTACCTATGTTCACCGAAGAAGATGTAAAGCCCGACCTGCGACTATTGATGGCCGTGTGTGCGCCCGGTCGGGAGTTTCTGCTCAAATACTTCGACCGGGAGTTTGACCGACGCATCACCGACGACCCTGCCGAGGCAGCCGACGGCTCGGTTGCTGTCATCGTCACCGACATTGACGAAATTGAGAATCAGGATATTATCCAATTTAAGGAGGATTGCAACACTCGCGGACTACGAACAATAACGTTACGATTGCCGCAATTTGTGGTCGGAACAGGTATGGGAGGCGAAATGATGCGGATAGCCCGCGGTGTAAGTCGTGGCACTATGCTGATTATCAAGGACAATAAAGCCGTCTGGTCGGTTATCCACGCTACCGATGTGGCCCGCGCTGCAAAAACCGTCGCAGAGTCTCCCATAGAAAATCCCGACTTCGTCATAGCCGCCAACCCCGTGTCTGTCAGCGACATGATTTCGGCATTGGGTCGGCGCATCAAGGACAAGCGCGTCGGCTCGATAAGTCCCCGCTGGGCCCGCGCACTCTACGGCAAGCAGTTGTACGACCTGCTGACTACGGACTGTGTAGTCGATACCGCGCCTTTCTGCGCAGCGTTTCCTGACTTCCGTTTCGTCAATCCCGCTGAATACCTCACCACTCACGTTTACGACCATGAAAGTCTCTGAGTTTTTCGAGGCGTTTGGGGCGACGCTCAAGAGCATTGTCAAGGTAGCACTGCTCAGCCGACGGCCAACCGTGCACAACTCCCACCCTTCAGGTCCGCTGATTGTCCTTGCCAACGGCCCGTCGCTCAACGAAACTATGGCTTCGTCGATGGAGACCCTCAAGGCTCACGACACAATGTCGGTCAATTTCGCGCCGCTTGCAGATGTTTTCTTTGATATACGGCCAAAATATCATGTATTGGCCGACCCACTGTTTTTCGCCGAGGGCGACGATGCGCCTTTCAATGTCAAGGCCCTCTACGAGGCCTTTCAGCGCGTCGATTGGCCGCTGACGTTGCTCGTTCCGGTGAAATTCGCCTCGGCAGTCCGCGCTAAAACCCAAGATAACAGCCATATAACCGTTGCCACATTCAATTGTATCGGTGCCGAAGGGTTCGGCTGGTTTCGCAATTTGGTGTATAGCCGACGTCTTGCTATGCCGCGTCCGCGTAACGTGCTTATCCCGGCTCTCATGAACGGTATTTGGATCGGATACAAGGATTTATACATCGTCGGTGCGGACCACTCGTGGATGCAGACCATAAGTGTTGACAGCGACAATAATGTCATATCGGTTCAACCGCATTTCTACCACGACGACAAACGCGAACAACAACGCGTCGACACTACCTACCGGGGCTACCGCCTCCACCAGATTGTCCACAGCTTCTACGTCGCATTCCGCAGCTACCACACCCTGCAAGCCTTCGCCACCACCCGAAGCATCCACATCTACAATTCCACCCCAACCTCCTTCATCGACGCCTTCCCCCGCCGCCCCCTCCCCTAAGAGGGGATTATTCGGAGTGGCGGAGGAGGAGGTCGAGCATGTCGCGGCGGTTGAGGATTTTGATGTAACCGGGGCCGTATTCGATAAGGCCGGCTTCGCGCATCGACTCGAGTGCATTCATGAACGTCGTGCGCTGGACACCGAATACCGAGTAGAGGTCGCGCTGCCGACATTCGAGCGTGACATCCCGGCCGGTGGGCTGACTAAGCGATATTATCCAAAAGGCGATACGCTGCTCGATGCTGCCCATGGTCAGCGCCAACACTCCGTCGACTGCCTTCTGAGCATTCATTGACAGATAGTTGAGGTAATTGAGCATAAACACCTGGTCCATGGTCAGTATTTTCAGATAGTCCGCCTTCTCAATCTGCAGGATGCTGACCGGCGTCAACGCGACGCCTGAACACGGATAATCGGTAGCGCGGCCAAACAGAAAATCAGGTGCTATAACGTCGGGGCCCGACAAAGTCTGACTAACACTGAAACGGCCATCATGGTTGGTGATAGTGAGGCGTACGTCGCCCGAGAGCACAAACTTGAGGTGGGTGCACTGCTCACCGGCCCGAACAAACTCGGTGTCGGGCAGGTACTTGAGGAAATGAAACTTGGCTTTGCCGACTATATCGGCTATGCGCTCGTGGCTGACACCCTTGAACAGTGGTAATTGCTGCAGGGTCTCGAACATGCTTGAATTGTCCATCGGTAATGCGGTTAAGAGCCGTCAATAACGGCCATACATTATTATTAACAGTTGCCGAACGGCTAAAGTTGGAAGTCTCGCTATATTTTATTAATTTTGCATTAGTAAACGCTCAAACTATGAACATTTTAAGCAGACTCACTATATGTTACGCCCTCGTGGCGGTCAGCGGCCTGACAAGCTGCACGAAGGATAACGGCAAAGAGCCGGACGATCCCAACAAACCCTCTGTGACCACCCCTTACAGGGCAAAACTGCAGGCTCTCGACTATAGTCCCGCACCCGGTCAGTTCATCAACGAGATGCCCCGCTATGAAGCCGGCGACACCCGCGCCACAATCAATGCCAAGGCCCTCGAAACCATCAACAAGGGCGGTCTTATCTCACTCGGCGCCCTCGGTGGCTCACTAACGATGACTCTTGACAAACCGATTTACCGGAGCGCCGACGGCACCCCGGAGTTCCGCGTGTTGGGTAATAGCTACCTGACAGGTAACGACGGTGCGCGTGTCTTCGGATCAGCCGAGCCGGGTCTCGTGCGCATCATGAAGGACACCAATGGCAACGGTCTACCTGACGATACGTGGTATACATTTCTCGGCGAAATGGCCGATCAAATCGTCAGTACCTCAATTACTTATAGCGCCGTAGCCAACCCTGTTGCCGCCCGTTGGGTAGATTGGTCGACGGCCGACGGACTGACCGGCTCGCTGACATGCAACGTCGCTTACCACAGTCACACCTACTTCCCCCAATGGATTTTCGGTGACTCGGACAATGCTTCGGTCACCATCTCGTGTCTGAGAGTTCCGGCCAACGGATTCCTCGTCGAGGCAACGGGGCTATACAGCCAGGTGTGTTACCCGGGATTTGCCGACTGCTTCCCCAACAACGACATCCGGTCGGCATTCTCGATAGCTGACGCAGTTGACGGCCAAGGGCATCCGGCTACTATCGACCGGGTTGACTTTGTCAGCGTAACCACGGCCGTCATCGACTCCAACGGTCCGCTCGGCGAGACGTCAACCGAAGTCGGCGGTATCGAGGTTCTGCAATAACGATTATCAGCCATGAGCACCCTCTTTCCTTTGATAGTCACGGCTTTATCCCTCGTACAAGCACAAGAGGCCGACGACAAACCGACATTCGATTTCGAGGCCGAAGGCCCCGTCGCCATGGTAGCATTTGCCGACAGTCTGCCCACATCGACTACCCCGGTTGCAGTCATGGACCTTGTTGGTGCTGAAGGCAGCTCACGTCGCGTACTTTTGTCTTTGGGGCCCGACTCCACACCTGTCGACATCCTGGACGGCGGTTCGTGGGGCGAAAGCGGATTCCTCGACTATCATTACTATATCACCGACCGGCGAGGCGACACCATGACGGCCATCTTCGAGGTGGACAATGCCGATCCTGCTGTCTCCATGGCGCCTGAGGGTGGCGACCTTATCGAATTGCGTGACCGTATCACCATGTCTGTGCTCAATCACGATTTGGCCGAAACCACCCGTTATATCCTGCGGGACAACCAGATAACCTATCGACTTGACCAGTCGGGTTCATTCGTACTGACGAGTATACGGCCAAAGCCTAACGATCTTGACTCGGTGGTATCGACTCTACGTATATATGATGCGGACGACAAACTGCTGGACGCCGAAGCATTCGCTTCAAGCTTGCGCCACCTTTTCCCGCTCCCCGGCAAGCGCCAACCTGTAAATCACTGACCAACACTACATAACTACTCTTAATGCACATTTCAACCTCCCTTCCATATCCTTGTCTTCGCTACGCGCGAACGCTTGTTCTGATATTTATCCTCGCCTGCGGTGTGGTATCCCTGTCCGGTCGCACCAGATATCCCTCAATAACATCGTCTTATATCGATTCGGTCGATTTCTACCTTGATCGTGCGACCGATTATACCGACCATGCCTTGTCGCAAATACGCACCGAACGTGCTGAGTTTATGCAACTGCCGGTCAATGAAAAACTTGAAGGATTGGCACATATCGGTCAGCATCTCGAACTCATATCGGTAGACTCGGCTATAGCCGTCTATGATTTGGCAGAGAAGATAGCCCGCGAGCATAACAATAAGCGTTATATCAACAAGTTCCGCTATCGCAAGGGTCGCGTAATGCCGATGATGGGTCTGGTCCGCGAGGGCATCGAGATGTATCGGTCCGTGACACCCGACCAAATAGACGTCCGCGATAAATTCGACTACTTCACCACCGGCCAACACATCCTCGACGCTGCGATGGACTATTACCACGTCGACTCGTTGAAGCGTCAATATAGCTGTCTGTCAAAGAAATACTCCGATTCCATACTTGTCTATGTCAAGCCTGGTTCTCCGTCCGAACGGTACTACAAGGCGTTGCCCAAACTGGCAGGTGAAGACCGCAGCGCCGGCATCGCCGAACTTACAGAAGTACTGGATAGCGTCGATGTTGGTTCGCCGCTCTTCGCCAAAGCTGCCGCCGAGATAGCCAAAGCATTCTCTAAGGACGGCCGCGAAGAGGAAGCACGCTATTTTTTCGCCCTGTCGGCAATCGGCGACCTGCGAGCCGGCACTCGCGAGACAACCTCGCTGCACCGCCTCGGCAAAATCCTCAACAAAGAGGAGGACTACGCACGCGCGTACGATTACCTCACCTACTCGCTCGAATCGGCTGTTGCCTCCGGTTCTCGACTCCGCACCCTCGAAATCAGCGAGATATTGCCGGCAATAGTCAAGGCAGGCCATAATCTTGAGCTGCAACGCAACTTCACCCTGACAACCGTCGTCATATCACTGTCAGTTGCCATCGTAATCGTCGGACTCATACTCTTATACGCCTTCCGCACACGTCACCGCCTGCGCATCGCCCGGAAACAGCTCATGGATATTAACAAATCCAAGGACCTGTACATACGCAAACTCCTGTCTCTGTGCGGAGCATACCTCACTGCGATTGAAAACTTCAGCGCGTTGGCAGGGCGCAAGATCAAGGTTGGCCAAACTCACGACTTGTTGGCCATGATCGAATCAGGTCGTGTGATACGCGAACAATTCCAGAACTTCTATGCCGTATTCGACGACGCTTTCCTTATCATCTACCCGGACTTTGTCGAACAGGTCAACGCACTCCTCCAGCCCGGCAAAGACCTGGCACTAACCGAGGAAGGGCACCTGAGTACGGAGCTTCGCATTTTGGCTTTCATGCGACTCGGTGTCGACGACAGTTCGCAGATTGCGAAATTCCTCAGCCTGTCACTTAACACCATCTACACTTATCGCAACAAAGTCAAGTCGCGCGCCATCGATCGTGCCAACTTCGAGTCGAATATCCGTCACATCGGCATGGAAAACGTCCATTAATAGTTTCATCCCCCCTTTGAACTGTTTTTGAACTGTTTTTGAACACTTTCGTACTCCTTTCGAACTCCTTTCGAACAAAATTCGAACAATTTTCGTACACTTTTCGTACTTTGAGATGTCCTATTTTAGTTATATTTCGCATCAAAACCTAATTTAGGCAACTATCTATATACATGATATTTAGATCATTTTTTCAAACTAATTTCATTTATATTCTTACTCATATTCGCACTTAGATTCTGCGGTAACACAATTTTGGACAGCATGAAACTGTTTGAACTTTGTTTGAACACTGTTTGAACTTTGTTTGAACACTCCGCTCAAAATCGGGTCTACCTCCGCTCAACGTTTTCGCACAAAATTTAACCAAATATACCTTAATTATAAGTTATATTTTGGCTATTAATCTCAAGGCCTTATTCACCTTGATTACAGCGGCTTAACCAAATATTAGTCCAATAAAAATTTATATTTCATTCATATTCGTATCCGTAATGTCGAAAAGTGTGCGTAACTTTGCAGTGCATTAAGGTAAATAGTAATTCAGGTCTAAGATTCAAGGTTATTATTTTAGGATTTTTGTAGTATTAGAACACGCCACACCGTGAGGTGTGACGTGTTCGGTATTTTATCCCCTGGTTGAAGGGGTATGTGTCAGTAAGGGTTATTTGGAGGTGTTGAGGCCGAGGAGGCGGCTGAAGATGATGGTGATGAGGGCGCCGAGGACCATGACGCCGATGGTGATGATAAGGACGAGGGTCATGCCTCCGCTCTTGAGCCATACCGGCATGAAGAACACGCCAAGGATAGCACCAAGTTTGCCAAGGAAGTCGGCCACGCCCGAACCGGCGCCGCGTATCGCCACGGGGAAGATAGCAGCCGGGATTATATAGGTGATGAGGTGCGGGCCCATATTAAGCAGTACCTCGAACACCATAAAGGCCACGATAGACACCCACATAGGCCAGTGCAGCAGGTATGCTGCGAGTAAGACCGCCATACCTACGGCCGACCCCAGAAATCCCACCCACAGCATGGTGGCGTGGTTCATGCGCTTGACGAGCATAAGGCCGAACACGAATCCCGGCAAGATACAGAAGTTGATAGCCGCTGTCAGTTCTACCGAATTGATAATCTTCGGAATACCCGTCGCATGGGTGGAGTCAATGCCGAGCGCCATGATGAGTACCGGCAGGAATACACCGATGCCGTACACTCCCAAGCCTTCGCATGCCCAAGGGATGCCCGAATAGATGACTCGCAAGAGATTTTTCCCGCGGAATAATGACTGACCCGACCCGTCTGCTGCGGCATCAGCTTCTTTGGCGACTGCAGGCTGCGGCTGTACCTCGACACCTTTTCCGAAGAAAAACTCGGCAGCCTTTTGGGCATCAGCCGTACGACCTTTCGACAGCAGCCAACCGGGTGATTCGGCCCAGCGGATGCGCATCAGCAGGGTAATTAGACCGAGCACGCCCAAAATCCAGACCACCGAACGCCATACCTGTGGCGAGGGGTCGCTGCGCAAGATAAACACAGCAATGATAGCAGGCAGGATAAAGCCGATAGCCGAGGCCGCCTTGGCCACACCTACCATAAAACCTTTCCACTTAGTCGGCATCAGTTCGCTGATATAGGCGGAGTCGAGACTGTAACCGCCGCCTACACCGAAACCGGAGATGAATAGACCGAGACAGATGATCCAGGGATTAGGGACAAGCGAGGCCACCACAGCACCCACTATGATGAGCACGGCGCAGATGCGGAACCATCCCAAGTAGCCATGACGGTCGCTGAGGGGGCCGATTATCGCCGACCCTACAGCTATACCGATTAGACCAATAGCACCCATAATACCCTGCACCGCAGCCGATAACTCGGGATGCAGGAACAGATTGAGTAGTGGTATTATTATACCGACTATCGTAGACTGCGCCGCGCCTATCAGCTGCTCCATCGACGACACCAGTTCCAAGTACCAGTGGCGCGGAGTCAGCGGCATTGTCTTGATATATTCCATGGCTCCGGTGCGATCTTAGAGCTTGTCAGCCACTTTGTTGAGGTCAGCATCAATCTCGTCGGCCACCTTATCGGCGCGACGCGTCCACGGACTGTTGTCGGAGGCGTTACGGGCCAGCAGACCATACTTAGGCAGCAAGAACATCCATGTAGCCACACAGAACGGGCCGGTCAACGTGGGCAGGCCCCAGGGTTGGAAGACAGTATCCATAGCTCCCTGGATAAATACGGTAGCAACAATGCCGGCCACGGCCCAAAGCGCTGTCTTCCAGTTGACTTTGTAGAAAGTCGCACCGAGTGCGATAGCTGTCAGTACGGGGCTGAAACCAAACAGGCCGTTGGCTATGTCGCCGGGGTTGGCCTTGACAGCGATGGCCACAGCCAGAGCAATGGCCGAACCGATAGCAGCCCAGATAGCAGCCCAACGCGAACAAAGCCACAAGCCTACAAGGAAGCAAATACCTGTCACCCAGTTATTTACCAAGAATACCTGGCTAATACCTTTCAACCAGTACACCACGAGGTCGCCAAAGCCCATGTCGAGCGTCCAACCCGTGGCTGTAGCCGCGGTAGTCACATCAGGCAGACCGGGTGTCGACAGACCGCCGGCAAATGTGGGCAACCCGTCGAAGATACGTGACGCAAACAGCATAATCCATGTCAGCGATACGAACGGGAAAGTAAACGAGCTTAACTTCCATGGACCCAAGAAGTTATTATAGGCACGCGCCATCCAGGTAGACAGCATGGCAAAAAATATCAGGCCGACCCACATCACCCATGTAGAGGCAAGGAATGTCGGGAAGGCGCAACCAACCAGCACACCGTTGAATCCCCACAGGCCGGCGTCGCCGTCGCTGTCGGGTTCGCCCAACAGGTAGCCGGCAAAGGTGGCAGCAGCCGTTCCGAGCACGGCACCCCACGCTACTGCCGGTGCGCCCGAGGCATAACTACCCCAGAATATGCCGATTAAGAACAATAGGCCGGTCCAGGATGATTGCTGAAACATCACCTGACCGATGCCGCGGAAATAAGTACGGGGCACGAGCCGCCACTGTGTGGGCAGCCCCGTGTGCTGTGCTGCTGTCTGTGCCATAATATGATTTTTTTAGTGTTTGTTTTTATATTTAAGTGCTTTAGCGCCACGGGAATTCAGGTGGCAGGGGCTTGCCCTTGACGGCCTTGCGCACCGACGAGCAGAAGCTGCGCACTATCTCCTTGACAGGTCCGGGCTCCATGCCCAACACCTTGTATAGCAAACCCGCACCATTAGGCAGATGGGTGATGCCGGCAGCCAAGCGTCGGTCTTTGTCGTAGAATGCCTCGGTGGCGTCGTAAATTTCCTTTGCCTTATCCGGAGGAGTGAGTACCAGCACGTTGGCGAATACATCGAAACCGTGCATTATGCCTGTCTGACGCACGTTGACGTCGTTAGGGTCGATGATGAACTTCTCGCGGAACAGTTGCTCCCCGTCGGGACGTTCGGCATGGCTGCACACACTCATGATGTCGTACTCGAACAGTTCGCCATTGCCGTAATACTTGCGGCCACCCATGTATATCTCGCTGTAGAAGCACGACGCCGTCGGGTGGACGATAATGCGCGTGTCGCTTATAAAACGCGAGTGGCGACACGGGTAGATAGGTTCGGGCATGAACTCGAGATAGGCATTCTCCTCAAGCACAATGTTTTGCACCAGACCCGAGTAATTGCTGCGCATCTCGGCAATCTTGGTGGCAGCACCCGTCGATACCCACGCGAAAGCATCCTTCTTGACCGTGATGTTCTGTTGATAGCGGTCGCCGTCAACGTTGGGACCACCGCTCGACAGGATGTAGACACAGGGCATCTCGGGCATCTCGCGGTCGAAGTACAGTTCCTGCTGCACAATCAGCGGGGCACGCCGGTCGAGCTCGCGAAGTATCGACTTACCGCGGGGGTCGAGTTCGAATCCTAAGTTCAGATAACCGTGCTTGCCGGGGCAGCCGACGTACATTGCCTCCGGCTCCTTGAGGTAGGGAGCCATCTCGGGGCAGTGGTCGAAGCTCACCGGGGGCGCATCGGTATATTGCCTTTCAGTCATTGTCAATCAGTTGGCGGTTAGTTACTTTACCTTGTCAAACAGAGCCATCTTGAAAATCAGGTCGACCAGTTCGTCGATGCCGTCGCCCTTCATCGAGTTTGTGAACACGAAGGGCTTGCCCGGACGCATCAACTTGCTGTCGTGATCCATCACTTCGAGCGAAGCGCCCACGTAGGGAGCCAGGTCGGTTTTGTTGATGACCAGGATGTCGCTTTGGCTGATGCCGGGGCCGTCCTTACGGGGAATCTTGTCGCCGGCGGCCACGTCGATAACATAGATGAAGAAATCTACCAGCGCGGGCGAGAAGGTGAGTGTCAGGTTGTCGCCGCCGCTCTCGATGAGCACTACGTCGGCATCGGGGAACTTAGCCTCCATCTCCTCGACGGCGGCAATATTCATCGAGGGGTCCTCGCGCACTGCGGTGTGAGGGCATGCACCGGTCTCAACGCCGATGATACGGTCCTCCATCAGTACACCCTTCAGGGTCTTGCGCACATGTTTGGCATCCTCGGTGGTTACGATATCATTGGTGATGAT
>CAZNGJ010000035.1:0-20607 GCA_964572615.1 uncultured Bacteroides sp. | reverse complement strand
GGTGTGGAGGTTATCGGTGATAAAGGGGTACTTGTCGAGCAGGTCGCGGGTGGGCTGATCGATCACGAATTCCTCGTTGAAGCCGTGGCCATGACTGGCCTTATCGTAGGCTTCGGTGATATTCTCGATAGTTACCGACTTCGAGCCGTGAGCGGCACGAATCCAGTTGGCGTTGGGCAGGTTGATACCGATGGGTGTTGCGGGATACGAGTCACCGGCAAGAATAGCGGCAGTGATAACCTTGGCGCTCACACCCTTCACCTTCTCCTTCTTGAAGCGGGGGTCGACGGGCGAGTGATCCTCGAACCACTGGGCGTTATTGCTGATGGTATGAGTGCGTTCGCTTGCCTCCTTGTTCTTGAAGTTGACGATTGATTCCCACGCGCCGGTCATGCCCAGGGGATCGCCATAGTCCTCGATGAAACCGTTGATGAAGTCAACATCGCTGGCCGTATCCTCAACCCACATTATCGAGTAGTCATTGAAGGCGCGCAGGTCGCCGGTGGTGTAATACTCGATGAGCTTGTCGATAGTGGCGCGCTGAGCGGGGTTTTCGGCATATTCGGCTGCCTGACGGAGCGAAGCCACGATGCCGGTGATAGCGTCGGAGTAGCGGCCACCGATGCGGTAAACCTCTTCGGTGATTTTGCCGTCGGGTCCCTTGACCACGCGGGTGTTGAGGCCATGCGATATGGGCTGCGTGTCGGTGGTGTCTCGGATAGCGGCATAGTATTCCTCAACCTCGGCTTGCGTTACGCCGGGGCCGTAGAGGTTGTTGGCCGAGGAAACTACCAGGTCGACGCCGTCGGCCTGATTGACGCGCTTAGCGTACTTGGCGGGGTTGAACATAGCTTCGGCAAGCACCTCGCCGCGAGTACCGTCGGGGAAGGCTGCCTTGTATGCATCCATGAACCAGTCGCGGCTGAATGCGGGCTGGAACTTGTCGGTCGAATAGTGGTGATGGATGCCATTGGCAAACCACACTTGTTTAGTGTAAGTCTCGAACGCCTTGAAATCCGGGCTGTTACGATCGCCGGCATAACCGGTATAGATAGCTTCGAGCACGGGGCGCAGCTCGAGGTTTACCTCGCAGTTCTGATCCCACAGGATGTCGCGACCCTTCAGTGCGGCCTCGGTGAGGTAGTAGATGAGCAGTTTCTGATTGAGCGATAGGTCCTCGAAGCCGGGCACCTGGTAGCGGAGCACTTCGATGTCGGCAAAGCGATCGACAACATAGTCGAACGGCTTATCATTGTTCTGAGCCATTGCAGAGAGGGGTAAAGCGGCCGACGAGCCCACTACGAGGGCTGCCATGCCAAGTTTGATGTTTCGTATATTCATTGGTGTATGTATTGATTATTCGACGTAGAGCACCAAGCCCTTAAGATACTCGCCTTCAGGGTGGTAGATATTGATGGGATGGTCAGCCGGCTGAGTCAGCTGATGTAGTATGCGCACCTTGCGGCCGGTCTGCGCCGCGGCGCTGAATACGGCCAGGCGGAACTGCTCCTTGCTGACAGCCTGACTGCACGAGAATGTGAACAGGATGCCGCCGGGGGCTATCTTCTCGATGGCACGGGCATTGATGCGTTGATATCCACGCAGTGCATTACGCAGCGCCGACCGATGTTTGGCGAATGCCGGGGGGTCGAGTACTATGAGGTCGTAGGCACCCTGTTCCATGTTGTCGAGGAACTTGAACGCGTCGACGGCAAACGAGCGGTGTGCAGCCTCTGCCCCGAAGTTTAGCGCCACGTTAGCGTCGGTCAGCGAGATAGCCTTCGCCGATGAATCGACCGAGTCGACATGCACTGCTCCACCGGCGAGGGCATATACCGAGAAGCCTCCGGTGTAGCAGAACGTGTTGAGCACCTTGCGCCCATGGGCAAGCGTGCGCAGCAGTGCGCGGTTTTCGCGTTGGTCGAGGAAGAAGCCCGTCTTCTGGCCCTTCAGCCAGTCGATATGGAAGCGCAGACCGTTCTCCGTGGCCTCGTCGTTCTCGTAATGTCCGATGATATAGTCGTTTACGGGATCGAGTCGCGCCTTGTACGGCAGCGTGGTTTCGCTTTTGTAGAACACATTGCGTATGCCGGCGTCGGGCAGTTCGACGAGGGCTCGCGCTATGACATGGCGCAAGTGGTGGAAGCCCACCGAGTGGGCCTGCAGCACTGCCGTCGGGCCATAGACATCGACCACGAGTCCGGGCAGGAAGTCGCCCTCGCCGTGGACAAGACGGTAGGCGTTGTTGTCAGGGCGTGCAAGCCCGAGCGCCTTTCGCAGACGGTAGGCGTCGCGCAGACGGCCTGCAAAAAACTCGTCATCGGGCACGATGTCGGCGAAGTCGAGCATACGCACTGCTATACTGCCTATCTGATAATGCCCCACGCCGATGATGCGGCCGTCGGAGGCCTGGATGCGCACCGTCGCACCCTCCTCGAGGTCGGCGGGAACGCCTCGCAATGCGCCCGAGAAAATCCAAGGGTGGAATCGGTCGAGCGACTCTTCTTTGCCACGGGCAAGCGTCAGCGTAGGCAGCGTTATATTATTGTCTATCATATCGTTACTTAATAAAGAAGCGGTATATGTCGTTAAAGTTAGCGTAGATCAGCAGCAGGAACAGGAATGCCATGCCGGCCATCTGCGCATACTCGAGGAACTTCTCCGAGGGTTTGCGGCGGGTCACGATCTCGTAGAGCGTGAACAGCACGTGGCCACCGTCAAGCGCGGGGATGGGCAGGATGTTCATGAATGCCAGGATGACCGACAGGAAGGCTGTCAGGTTCCAGAACGACTCCCAGTTCCACTTGTCAGGGTACATGTCGGCAATGGCACCGAAGCCGCCCACGCTTTGCGCGCCGGTCTTGGTGAATAGCATCTTGAGCGACGACACGTAGGCCGCAAGCTTATCGACGCCGCGGCCGATGCCGAGAGGTATGGCCTCGAAGAAGCCGTAATTGACGCGCTCGAAGTTGTATATATCCTCGGGGCTGGTGAGGCCGACACCGATCAGACCTTCCTCATTGACTTGTGTGGGCACGACAACTTCCTTGCCATCGCGCAACACCTTGACAGGCACAGTCTTGCCGGCAACTCGCTTCAGCGCGGGCTGCAGCTCGGTATAACTCGGCGTGGTGTCGTTGGCCACCTTGACGATACGGTCGCTCACGAGTATACCCGCCTTCTCGGCGCCCTCGCCGGGAGCCAGTTTGGACACCACGACGGGCACACGCAGACTCATCGGCATACGCTTGTGGTCGGGATCGGCGTACTTCTCGGTAGTGCCGGGAGGCACGATTGCGGTGATGGTATCGCGATGGTTGCGCACCGCCGTGATGTTGGCCCCGTCCTGGATAAACTTCCAGAACACCAGGTCGTCGGTGTTGTCGATGGGTTTGCCGTCGATGGCTATCAGGATGTCACCGTCACGCAGTCCGGCTGCCTGCAGCTCGGGGGTGAAATCCCAACCCTCGGTCACCTGGTCGAAGGGCACCGAGCGGTCGCCCCAATAGAGGGCAATGCCGATGTAGATGACGATGGCGAGCACAAAGTTCATGATCACGCCGGCCATCATGACTAACAAGCGGGGGAAGGGCTTCTTGGCGCGGAACTCCCACGGTTGAGGCTCGCTGGCTAACTTGCTCGCGTCAGTGGTCTCGTCGATCATACCATCGATGGCGCAATAGCCGCCAAGTGGCAACCAACCGAGGCCGTAGATGGTGTCGCGCCATCCGGGCTTATTTGGGTCCTTGGCCGGGTGGGGTTTGCCGACGCGAACAGTCTTGAGCGCGCGCGGTTCTTCGATGAAGGCATCGGGATTTTCGCGCTCCTTGCCCTTTTCGTCGACTATCTTGGTGTTGGTCACGCCCGGCTTCGGGACCTTCTTGGTCCATGCGATGATCTGCAGGGTACCCTTGCGGGGGTCGTATTTGAGCAGCGAGAACCACGGGTTGAAGAACAGGTAGAACTTGCTGACGCGCATGCCGAAGATGCGGGCGAAGATATAGTGGCCGAACTCGTGCACCGTCACCAGGATGACGAATGCCAGGATAAGTTGGGCGGCTTTTATCAGTACTGTTTCCATTAAGAATATTTGGTGTATATATTGATTACATGTTAGTTATGACTTCTTCGGCAATACGGCGACTCAGTGCGTTTGTAGCGATGAAGTCGTCCGGACCGGGAGTAGCCACGAAGTCGACGGCATCGAGTGTGGCGTCGATGATACGCGGTATGTCGGTGAAGCGGATGCGTCCGTCGAGGAAGGCTGCCACGGCAACCTCGTTGGCCGCATTGATCACGCATGCTGTGTTGCCGCGACGCTCCAGGACGAGCGACGCATAGTTGAGGCACGAGAACTTGCTCGTGTCCGGTTCCTCAAACGTCAGCCGGCTCATGTCAGCAAGCGACAAGCGCGGCGAGGCTCCGACGATACGGTTGTTTAGCCCTAAAGCGTAGGCTATCGGCAGGTGCATGTCGGGCATGCCGAGTTGCGCCTTGATGGCGCCGTCGGTGAACTCCACCATCGAGTGGACGATCGATTGCGGATGCACGACGGCCGAGATGCGGTCGGCCGGGATGCCGAACAGATAGTGTGCCTCGATAATCTCGAAGGCCTTGTTCATCAGCGAGGCCGAGTCGATGGTGATCTTGGCGCCCATGTTCCAGTTGGGGTGACGCAAGGCGTCGGCTGCCGTAACGCGGTCGAGCGCCTCAGCATCCATCGTGCGGAACGGGCCACCCGAAGCCGTGATTATCAGCCGTGCGACCGTCGCGGGGTCTTCGCCGCGAAGGCACTGCGCTATTGCCGAGTGCTCCGAGTCGACCGGGAAGATACGCGTGGTCGACGACTCAAGCACCCCGCGGATGTAGTCGCCACCCACAACGAGTGTCTCCTTGTTGGCCAGGGCGATGTCCTTGCCGGCGGCAATGGCAGCCAACGTGGGAAGCAGCCCGCTGTAACCGACAGTGGCCGTAACAACCATGTCTACATCGTCGCGCACCACCACCTGCTCCATACCATCAGGGCCAATGAGCACCTCGACCGACGGGTCGAGACTACGCATACGCTGCGCGGCCACGCGACCACATTCCGCGTCGCACACCACCAGCACCTTGGGATGCACGGCCATGCACATCTCGATGGCATCATCGATGCGACGGTTCACCGCCAGCGCCGTCACGACAAACCGATCGGGATGCGCCTTGACCAAATCGATGGTCTGACGCCCTATCGAGCCCGTCGCGCCAAGGACGGCAAGACGCACAGGTCCCGCGCCGTCGCGCACTACAGGTTCGGTTGTCGCTGTTGATATGATTGACATAAAAATTTGAATCTAAACGATTGGTTATTAAAGCGGTAGCAATACCACCGCGAGCGCCGACCGACCATACGCACCGCGCATCACCGACCGACAACCCATTTCAAACCACAAAGATACAAATTTTCCGCCCAACTTCCCCCTTTTTAGCATTTTTTGACCACCCCAACATTAATGGGTTCCTACCGCAGCTTCAACCTTGGCGATTGTCTTTAAGCCCAGGTTTTCTCGACCGCTTAGAATCTTAGTATCTTGCGCAGGGTTCACGCCCATACGGCGCGCGAGTTCTGACTGGCTTATTCCCTCTGCCTCCATAAGGTTGCGGGGTTTCAAAGCCAGTCTTACAGACAGAAGAAGCCAGTCCCGGTTCTCTATCTGATACTCCATTTGCTGCTTCTCACTATCGGGAAGTGACTGCACGCTCTGTTGTAGTTTTTCAAGATTGAACTTCATATCGGTTAAAATATGTCTTAGCTATCGAGAGCATTGTATAAAAAGTTTTCAAGTTGTTGCTTATCCGGGATACATAGCTTATATGTAGAGACGAATAAGGAGTTGTCCATTCCCGCTAATGCATACTCAACCATCTGTTTTCCTTTCCTGGTACAAAGCAATATCCCTACGGGAGGATTGTCACCGGGATTCATTTCGTTTTCTCGATAATACGACACGTACGCATTGAGTTGACTTAGATATTCATGCTTGAACTCATCGTTTTTTAACTCTATAATGACACTGCAATGAAGCAATCTATTGTAGAATACAAGATCGGCGAAATAATATCTGTCATCTATGATCATCCGCTTTTGTCGGGCCTCAAAGCAGAATCCTTTACCGAGTTCAAGAATAAACTCTCGTAAATGTGAAATGAGTTTGTCTTCCAAATCGTTCTCCGTAACGTAGTCTCCTGCTTGCAGACCGAGAAACTCCAACGCTAAGGGGTCTTTGATTTGAAGAATAGAATTCTGCTGATCGGTTATCTCCGAAAGTTTTTGCATAAGTAGTTCTGGGGATTTACTTAGACCCACTCTGATATGCAAATTCGTAGAGATTTGTCGGCGCAATTCTTTAACACTCCACACATTCCGGATACTCTCAAATTCGTAGAAGAATCGAATTAAAGGATCTTCCACTGTCAAGAGTTCTACAATATGGGAGAACGAAAGATTTGCTATGAGTTTAGATGCAGGAGTGGTGAATTTGTCCGATGCCGTCGGACAAATCTGTGATTCTTCTATTGGGAGAAAATGCAGAGGTAATGGGAAGTCCCTTAATTTTTCCGATGACGTCGGAAAAATTGGACTAACAACCTCATTCATCTGCGGATAGTGCAAATAAAAATTACGAGCATTGGCAAGAAGTGTAGCATTGATACCGCGTATTTTGACACTGCTTACTATTTTGGGCAATAGCTTTGCTCCATATTGCGCCCTATCGTTACCACACTGTTCGTATTCAACGAGGTAGCGACCAATCAACCAATTACGAATAGTCGCATAACGATTAACCGCATTCACTGCGGAGGTTTGCAATGCCGAATGAATAGTTGAGATACAATGAGTAAGAGTTTCAAAACTGAAGCTCTCGAAAGTATTCGGAGTATGCGCAATGATTTTTTTCATTTTATAGTTTTTTAACCTCATCTTTTTTAGGGGGGATTAGGGGAGGTGGGTGAGGCGGAGGTAGCGGCGGGTGGCGGGGGTGATGGTGTAGAGGGCGGAGGGGCGGAGGCCGATGATCCAAAGGATTTCGTCGTCGCAGGTCAGGAGCCAGGTGTCACGCTTGGCAGCGGCGGTCAGTTTGGCGTCTTTGAGGATATCGCTGACGAGTTTGTCGGTGTCCATGCCGTAGGGCTGCATGCGGTCGCCGCGGCGCGGATGGCGCAGCTCGAAGCGCGGCGAGCGCTCGAGGATGCGGCTGTCGAGGTAGATGGTGTTGGGGTCGCGTACGGGTTTGAACTCGACAATGTTGTGCGGTGTGACCTGGATGTGTATGGGGTTAAGGATGTCGTGGTTGAGGGTAACGGGATACGCCGTATCGCCGGGTAGCCCGTTGCGCAGGCGGATGGTGAGGATACCACGGTCGAATTCGGCAAAGCGGTCGCTGTCGATGTCGAAGTGTAGGCCCGTGCTACCTCCACGGGCAGCTCGGGCGATGTCGGCGGTTTGCGAGGCGTTGAACCCGAGCGGTTTGAGTATCTCGAAGAGCACAAAATTGCCTTGCATGGGCTCGTAGCCGCCAAGTATGGCTTCGACGTCAATACGTCGGTCCGTAACCCCGGCTCGGGTGGCGGCATCGCGCACGGTAGTATCGAGCAGCGTGCGGGCATCGCGCAGGTATGCCATACTGTTGAGGATGGCTTGCGAGGCGCCGGGGAAATGCTCTTCGAGCATGGGCAGGATGATGTTGCGTAGCCGGTTGCGGCGGTAGTCATTGGACGCATTGGAGCTGTCGGTGACGTAACCGAGGCCGGTATCGGCCAGGTATGTCTCGATGTCGGCGCGGCTGACGTCGAGCATGGGTCGCACCACGAAATCGCGCCGCCAATCCATGCCTGTCAGACCCGCCAGACCGGACGAACGCAGCAGATTGAGGAAGAACGTCTCGATGTTGTCCTCGCGATGATGAGCAACAGCTATAGCCTGCGAGTAGTCACGGTCGAGCAGCGAGTGGAACCACTCGTAGCGCAGCGAGCGGCAGGCCATCTCGACCGACTCGCCGGTAGCCTTCATGCGCTCGGGCACATTGAAGTCGCGTATGTAGATATTGACGCCGAGACTGCGGGCCGTCTGCTCGGCGTGGCGCATGTCGCGCACCGACTCGGCTCCGCGCAGGTGGAAGTTGCAATGGGCCGCTATACAGTCGTAGCCCAAGCGCACCAACACAGCGAGCAACCCCACCGAATCGGCGCCACCACTGAGTGCCACCAATACGGGCGACGACCGCCTCAGAAGCCCGAGGCGGTCGATCGTCGATTGTATGTGGAGTTCGAGTGGATGCAACGTTGTTACTTCTTGGCTTTTTTGGATTTCTTATCCGGTTTTGCAGCTGTCTTCTCTGCCTCAGCAGCCTTGGCAGCGGCACGCTTGGCTACCGACTCCTCCAACAGCGGGCCGAGGATGGGCACGAGCTTGTCGGCGTAGTGACGGAAACCGAGGTCGGTCAGGTGAATGCCGTCGACAGTTCCGTCGTCCTCGACACCGTCCAGACCTTCGGCGGTCACATAGTACAGATTGTCAGGGTTTTCGGCCTTAAGTTTCTCGTAGTTGCGACGGTAAGCGGCGTTCTTGGCCGGCAGATACTTGTTAAACATCGAGTCGTAACGATAGTAGGGATACAGCGGACCTTCGAGCATCACGATGGGCACCTCGGGGCGGAGAGTACGGAGAATCTTGACAAAGTCGTAGGTCAGAGTGTCGCACATCATCTCGGTACAGTTGGGCACGGGGTCGAGAAGATAGACGTCGACATCAGGTATCTCAGCCATAGCGCGGGCCATATAGTTGTCCATCTTGCCCTCGCCGGAGAAGGCAAGGTTCATCACCTCGGCATTGAGTTCGCGCGAGATGATGTTGGACGACGCCATGCCGGTGCGTGATGCACAACCACCCTGGAGGATACTGGTGCCGTAGGCCACGATGCGACGGTTCTTGTCGATCAGTTCGGGGTTACCGGGGGTGATGGTGGCAGTGCTGTCCACCTTGACAAACAGCTGCTCGACACCGTCGTACAGCGGCAGGTAGATCATGTACTCGTGCATCTTGCCATCGAGGTTGGACACGTAGGTGGCTTCGGTCCATTTGGTCTTGTTGCCGTCGGCGTCCTTCTTGACGTAGGGGCGGTTGGTGTTGACGTGGCGCCATACCGAGTCGCCTTCGAAGATGTACAGGTCGGTGCCTTTCAGGCCGGTGTCGGCCATGTGGATCATGTGGGTGTCCCACAGCAGCTCGTAGTTGACGCCGATGCGCTTCGAGTCGGTGGCGAAGCGCACACCGATGCCGGTCGAGCACTGCTGACGGTCCCACAGGTCGCGTCCGGCGGCGATGCTGTCCTTAAGGTAAGCGGGCAGACGCGAATATGTACGTTCGGTGTTATCGAATGCCTTGTTGATGATGCGGAGGTCGGTCGCGTTGACCTGCTTCCATGGTTCTTCGGCGTCGGCAGCCAGCATTGTGGCGGGAGCCACGGCCAGAGCTACGAGCGACGCGGCGAACAAGTGTTTTAGTGTCATGATGGTATAAATATTGACTGGTTAACGGACAATGGTTTTGGTGGTTGTGTTGCCGCGGCGCACGATGTAGAGGCCGGGGGCAAGGTTAGCGGCAGGCACACGCACGCCCTGTAGGGTGTAGTATTCGGCGGGGCCGTCGGTGCTGACAGCGTTGTTGTCGACAGCGACGTTCTCGATGCCGTCGAGGTAGTTGGTGTAGACGCCGCAGAACGAGGGCATCTTAATACTGTACGCACCGGTTGTGCCGCCAAGGTTGAATTTCAGCGACTTGAATGTCACGGGATAGAACGCCAGCTCGTCGGGATTGCCGAACTCGTGCATATCGAAGGTAATCTTGTTGTCAGCATCGGCAGTCAGATTGACAGTCTTGGTAACGGTCTGGGCGCGAGCCATCTCGGGGGTCTGAATACCCAGTACGACGCTGGACACCTTGCAGGCTCCGGGATTGATGGTCAGTTCGATAGCGTCGGGCAGCGAGAAGAGGACAATGTCGTTGGTAATACCCACGGCAGGGGCTCGGGTCGACGAGATCGAGAAGTCGAGCGTCATGGAGCCGTCGTCGCCTGTGGTAAGAGCGGCGTTCTTGACCGACGAAGCGGTAGTCTTCCACGCGTCGGTGCCGGTGATTGCGATTTCGCGCTCGCGAGGTATCTGCACCTTGATGTTGGCCTTGTCGCTGAAGTCGCCAATGACGCCGACAATCAAGGTTTCGCCGTCGTTAATACCGCTCAGTGTGCCGTCGTTGTCAATGTCGGCCACGCTGTTATCCTCGATGGTCCAGTCGAGCAGCGAGGGGTGGTATGCGAAGGTTTCGTTCTCTATAAGGGCATGAACTTCAACGGGATACTTACGCACATGGTCGATCACGATATCGTGTATGCGCAGGCTGATGTCGGCAGCCACGATATCGATGGGGCGAGTCACGGAAATGTCGCCGAGGTGGGCAGTCAGAGTACCCTGACCGGCCGTACCGGCAGCAGTAAAGATGCCGTCGGTGGTGCACTCGCCGGCTTCGGGAGAGCAGCTGAAGGTGATGCCCTGCACGTCCTCGTCGATGAGGGTGCCATACTGATTGTAACCGAGCACCCGGGGAGTGGGCTTCGAGTAAACGGGAGCGGTAAGAGCCACGTCGTTAAATTCCAGTCGGGCGATGACGTTGTCTTCGGGAGCGGTGTTGAACACCATCCAACCGTTGGCCACGGCACGGGGAGCCGACTCGGTGGTCTTATTGACGATGCGGTCGGTGACAAACATCTCGGTCGAGCCACCGGCATCGACAGCAGCCGCGCGCCAGCAACCGTAGTGCTTGAGGATGTCGCAAGCCACCCACGAAGGACAACCGGCCGATGCGCCCCATACGGGGTCGGTCGATTTGTCGATAGTCATGATATACAGGGTGGTGTTGTTCTTGTCGGCACCGTAGATTGTTTTGGGATATACCTGGTTGTTGTACGAGTTACCCTGGTTGGTCACGGGGTCGGTCTGACCGTCCTTAAGAATGAGCGCCAGGCCCTGCATGACATTTTCGAGTGCGGGAGTTTCCCAAGTCTCGAACGATGTCCAACCGCTGTACAGGCGAACTACATCACCGGCTGCCAGAGCGGCCAGTTTGTCCTTCTGCTCGCCGCGACCCACGAGGCAGATGTCGGCCGAGCCGAGAGTACCGCGGCCGGCATTGGTGCGAACGTCGGTCACCACGGCCTCAAACTCCTTGCCGACAGCCCAGTCGCTGCCTTCGGCCAGTTTGAGATAAACCTCGGTCGACACACCGTCGACGATGCTGAAACGCTGCTTGCCGTTGGCGTCGGCAGCCTGGTTGACGGGCTGAAACTGTTTGCCGGCGGGGTAATAAGAGTTGTAAAGACCGATTTCGCCGTCACGAACAACCTTGTTTACCTGCTGGTAGTCCAGGTAGCCTGTTTTTTCGTGGGCAATGTATCCGCGCCACACGAGGGGCTCGATCCACAGGCGGTCGGGAGCGGCGCCGATAACGCAAGTCTGCAGCGGAGTGCCGCACCATTGGTCAGCGGCATTATTAGTCTCGGTAATAATCTTGGAGTTGCGCATATTGCCTCCAAAGGTGGTGCCGATAAGCAGGTCGCTCCAGGGCTCCTGGCCGCTTACGCACCAGAAGTTGCCATTGGCGGCTGCAACGGCCTTGTGACCGGTGGTAGACAGACGAGAAGCCGCGCCGACGATGCTTTCGGTCTTGCCTATCACGTCCTGACCCTGGAAAGTCTCGACGCGAGCGTAGGGATTCGTCATATCCATCGTAACGAGGTTGACGTTGAGGGGATAACCCTCGATGCGGACACGGCGCCAAACGGTGCCGGGACCGATGTCGCGTTTTTCGAGCAACACGGCCGAATATTGTTTGTCACCTATGGTGATGTCCTGACGGGCAGCTTCGAGTTCGGCAGCTGCGGCAATGCCGGTTCCGCCAAGCACCGCCAGCGTCAGTGCGCTTGCAATAGTGTAAAGTTTCTTCATGTCTTATAGATTGGTCTATTAATTTGTCTATCGAGAGTCTAACCGATTGGTTAGTGCAAAGATATGCATTTTAATGCAAACGACAAAGCGCCCGACGCGTTTTTGCATCGGGCGCTCAGTCAAATATATTTTTTTCAGTTAATTATTCGGCGGGGTCGAGAGTGAATACGCGGAGGTTACCGGCACCGAGCAGCTGCTTCATGAAGTCGGCGATGTCGGTGGTGGTAATGGAGTTGACGGTCTCGATGGTGTTGGTGAATGTGTCAACGCCATTGAGGGTATGAGCAGCCAGGAAGCCCGCCCAGTCTTCGTTCTTGACGAGGCTTTCCTTGGCATTCTTAACCATGTATTCCTTGATGGGATCGAGTTCCTCAGCCTTGATCTCGACGGTCATGTCGTTGAGAATCTTGTTAATTTCGGCGAGTACTTCGGCACGACGGGCGGGGTCCATGGGGAAGGGAATCTGAATGATAACGTTCTGATTGCCCTGACGAGCCATCGAGCCACCGGCACCGATAGAGTAAACGGCGCCCATCTCCTCGCGGATCTTCTTGAGCAGACGGTTGGAGAGGATCTGCGCAGCAATCGAGGTTTCGATCTTGCTCTTGGGGGTGTAAGGAATATTAGCAGTAGCGGTCACACCAACGTAGGTCTGGGGAGTCTCCATCTTTGTGGTCTTCTCGGTGTTGACGCTGCCGAGAGCAGGCTCGAAGTCGGGGTTGAGCACGTATTGCACGGGCATGCTGCGGTTAGCAGTCAAGCTGCCCAGGTACTGGTCGGCCAGGGGTACGAAGGTATCCATGTCGATGTCGCCCACGAACACGAGGGTGAAGCGGCCGGGATGAGCCAGCATCTGATGGATGATCGACAGGGTGGTCTCGCGGTTAGCCTTGCTGATGGCATCGGTGCTGATGGCCTGCTTGGCGGCAGCGCCGAACAGACTGGCCATGAACTCTTTACCGAAGGTGTACTGGGGATCCTTCTCCTGGTTGGCGAGCAGACCGGTGAAGCGGGCCTGGCTGGCGGCAAACTCTTCCTCAGAGATCTGGTAGTCCTTGAAGTTCATGTAGATCAGCTCCATGAGGTACTTCAGGTCTTTGGCGGTAGAGGTACCTTCGAGACTGGTGCTGTACGAATCGAAACCGATGTTCAGCGAGGCCTGTTTGCCCTGCAGGTACTTCTGGAGGTCCATGTTCGAGTAGTCACCCAAGCCGTGGTTCATCATGGCGTACGGGAGGAAGAGAACCGAAGCGGCATCGGCGGGATCGGTTACCGACAGACCGCCGGCAGCGATACCTTCGAACACAATCTGGTCGTCCTTGAAGTCGGTGGGCTTAACCTTGACAGTCAGGCCGTTGGGATAGGCCAGGGTGGTCACGCCGGTAGCCTCGTCCTTGGTGGTCGAGGTGGCCTTGACGGGTGCGGGGAGCTCGGGGATAAGGGGAGTGCTCTTCATCTCGTCCTTGTAGGGTTCGAGTTCGAGAGCCTCGGTAGCTGCGATGGTCTCGGCGAGTTGCTCCTTGGTGGGCACCTGGAAAGTCTCGTTTTCGGGGAACAGACCGAGTACGATGCGGTTATCCTGGCTCTGAATCAGCTCAGGCAGGAGGCTGTTGATTGCCTGGAGGGGGAGCTGGGTGAGCTGCTTGGCCAACTCGTACTCGAACTCGATGCCGGGAGCGGGGACGTTCTTGGTGAAGTGAGCGGCGTATTCGCGGGCATACGAGGTATTCTCGTTCTTGGCACGACGGTTATACAGACTCTCCATACGCGACAGGTACTCGGCCTTGGCGCGCTCATACTCGCCGACGGTGAAGCCGCCGCGGGCTGCGCGGAGCAATTCGGCGTATGCGTCTTTGAGGGCGGTGAGTGTTTCGTCACCCTTGGCGGTAACGTCAAGCATAAGGGCATCCTTGGTGGGAGCGACAAAGAAGTCGCCGATTTCCACGTCAGCACGTGCAAACGATGCATCGGGCTTCTTGGCAATTTCGTTCAGACGGGTATTGAGCATGGTGGTCACCATGTCGGTCATATAGTCCACGGGGAAATACAGCTGGGTGTTCTTCAGCTCGGTGGGGAGCATCTTCTCCTTCTGCTTGAAGGCGAGCATCACCGAGGGGCTGCCCATTTCCTTGTCGGAACCGATGGCATAGATGGTGCCCTCGTTGTCGGGAACGGCGGGATAGATACGCTCGGGAGCGTTGGCGGGCATCTTGATGGGCGAGAAAATCTCCTTGATCTTACCCTCGATATAGTCGGGGTTGATGTCGCCCACTACGATAATAGCCTGGTTGTCGGGGCGATACCATGTTTCGTAGTAGTCGCGGAGCACCTGGGGCTTGAAGTTGTCGACTACTTCCATCGTACCGATGGGCAGGCGTTCGCCGTAGACGCTACCGGGGTAGATTGTGGGGAGCAACTGCTCGAGAACGCGCATCTGGCCTACGTTCGAACGGCGCCATTCCTGGTGGATGACACCGCGCTCTTTCTCGATTTCTTCGGGGTCAAGCAGCAGTCCGTCAGCCCAGTCGTGAAGGATGATCAGACACGAATCCTGCACGCCGGTGCGGTCCACGGGTACCGACGAGATGTTGTACACCGTCTCGTCAAAACCGGTGTAGGCGTTGAGGTTGTGGCCGAATTTCACACCGACGGTTTCGAGCCAGTCGATCAGGCTGTTGCCGGGGAAATTCTCGGTGCCATTGAAGCACATGTGCTCAAGGAAGTGGGCAAGGCCGCGCTGCTGGTCGTTTTCGAGAACCGAACCGACCTTCTGAGCGATAAAGAAGTCAGCCTGACCCTTGGGGGTCTCGTTGTGACGGATGTAATAGGTCATGCCGTTGTCAAGCTTGCCTACTCTGGTGGCCGAGTCGACAGGCAGGGGCGGCATCTGAGGCATCTGCGCCGAGACAGTAAAGGCCGTCAGCAGCATGGCAAATGCCATCAAACCCTTAACAAAAAACTTTTTCATTACGTTGGGTATTTGTTGGTTTATGTATTATATAATGTATATTCGTTCAATTGCGTTGTGCAAAGGTACACATTATTTGACGCGCAAAAGTCCCAAAGATTACCTCGCAACTTGAATTTTAACAAAATATAACCATTCCAACGCCAACAAATGTCACTGCCGGCGTAAGAACGTTTGGATATTCGGCCTAAAAAGTATAACTTTGCGGAAGCTAAGGTCTCTACCTTATTATCCTGAAAAACTATATTATTACCTAATCAATACCAACTAATTCCAATCACTAACCTACCATGAGAAAGTCTTTACTTACAGGCTTTGCCCTCTGCGTGGCTGCGTTGTGTCAGGCCGGTCTGCCGACTGTCGAGTCGGTGACCAAGGTGGAACTTCCCGCCGGAATGACCGTAGGCATGGCCACCATCAGTCCCGACGGTTCGTATGCTGTGGTGTCGCCCCTGGCCGGCACCGGTCTGCAGCGTCTCGACCTGTCGACAAAACAAATCAGTGAGATCTCGCGTATAGCCAGCCCCCTGATGGTCGAGATTTCGACCGACGGCAACAATGTGCTGTTCCGCGAGAGCACCTACGACAACGACCACCGTCGCTACGTATCGCTCAAGAGCTACGACGTGGCCAACGCATCGACCGCTACTCTGGTCGACCGTTCGCGCTCGCTGACCGGCTTCGGCACCGACGGCGCTAACGCCGTGGCCATCGACAACGGTCGCCGCAGCGTCAAGGCTCTGCGTGGCACCGAGGCCGCTACCGGCCGCGCCACCCTGTCGATCAACCTCGGCAAACTCTGCGTCACCGACCCCGACGGCAACACCACCGCTATCGCTCCCCTCGGCGACGACTGCAACAGCTACCTCTGGCCCTCGCTCAGCCCCGACGGCACCCGCATCGTGGCCTTCGGCGTCGGCACCGGCACTTTCGTCTGCGACCTGGCCGGCAACAACGTAACCGTGCTCGACATGGTTCGTGCCCCCAAATGGCTGGACAACAACACCATCGTGGCTATGGACGACCACGACAACGGCGTGTCAACCATCCGCTCGACCATCATGGCCTACACAGCCGACGGCTCGGCCAAAGCTGCCCTGACCGACGATAGCGTAGTTGCCGTATTCCCCTCTGTATCAACCGGCAAAGTAGCCTTCACCACCCCCGAAGGCGAAATGTACATCATTAACCTCAAATAATCCCCAAGCCCTATGAAAACCAAGACAATGAGAAACCTCCTGGTGGCCGTAGCGGCCCTGGGTGCTGCTGTAGCTCCCGCGCAGGCCAAGAACCTCGAGGACTACCGCATCTATATCAACCCCGGCCACGGTGGCTGGGACGGTGGCGACCGCCACATGGGTACCGTAAAGCACGGTGCCGCTACTTATCTCGACACCACCGGTTTCTTCGAGACCAATACCAACCTTTGGAAAGGATTTGCCACCGTACAGCGCCTTATCGACTACGGCTTCAAGTTCGACCCCACTCTCAACCCCTTCCCCGCCGACTTCAAGGGTTATGTATGCAACGACAACCTGCACAACATCCAGACCAACGGTGACGAGAAGTTCCGCTACGGTGCTGCCCGCGACATGAGCCAAGGCGTGGTGATGAGTCACGTCAAGAACGGTTACAGCCGCAACATTAACGAAATAGCACTCGAAGTCGAGGCCAACAACTTCGACCTCTTCCTGTCGATCCACTCCAATGCTGCCACCGAAGGTACTTCGGTCAACTATCCCGCCATGTTCATCCGCGGCGAGAACAAGACCGAAGGCGCACCCGGCTCGCTCAACATCGCGCTCGCCCTCTGGCCCTACGCCTACGCCAACACCCACAGCCAGTGGTCCAACTACTCGATGACCAACCCCGGCTACTACTACGACGTTGACTTTTGGAACGGCGACTATGCCACAACCAACCACGGCAACGGCAACATCGTCAAGGGTTACTACGCCGTTCTGCGTCATAACGTGCCCGGCTTCCTGATGGAAGGTTACTTCCACACATACCAGCCCGCACGCCACCGCGCCATGAACCCCGACGTGTGCGCCATCGAGGGTGAAGCCTACGCCCGCGGTATCGCCGACTACCTCGGCGTGGCCAAGGAGACGACCGGCAGCCTGTACGGCGTCGTGCGCGACCGCCACGAGAAGTTCAGCCACACCTTCTATAAGGCTCCCTCGAACAGCCCCGACGCATATCTGCCCGTCAACAATGCAGACATCAAGCTGATGGACGCCTCGGGCAAGGTGGTTGCCACCTACAAGACCGACGACGAGTACAACGGCGCGTTCGTGTTCCGTAACCTCGAACCGGGCATGTACACCATCTCTGTCGAGGCCGAAGGCTATCTGCCCGCCGACGAGGAGTACTGCGGCCCCTTCGAAGTGAAGGCTGCCGACACCACCTACCCCATGGTATGGATCGAAAACGAGAACTGGACTCCGCCCACTGCCCCCGCCGAGATATATCCCGACGAGGTCAACACTCCCGCCATCCGTCTGGGCGACTCGTACAACTTCAATGCAGCCATCGTCGACCGCGAACTGCCCGAACTCGACGGCAAGACCATCAAGCGTCTTATCGCCAAGGGTGACTACCTGTACGTTCTGGCTCACGACGCTGCCAACGAACCGTCCATCTACATCCTCGACGCCAACACCCTCGACGTTGTCAAGGAAGTCAGCACCGCCGGCACTCAGGGTTCGGTGAACCGTCTGGGCGACATGCAGCTCACCGCCGACGGCACCCTGCTGGCATCGGCCGTGCAGCTCAACTTCTCCGACGCCGGCCAGGTACTGCCCGGCGAAACCATGGGCGAATGTAACTTCTACAAGTGGGAAGCCGACCAGAAGGGTCTGCCTCAGGGCGATCCCATCCTCGCCTTCTCGACCCCCGCTACCGCCAACTTCTACCGCGGCGTGACGGGCTTCACCTTCGCCTACAGCGGCACCATGACCGAAGGCTCGGTTTACCTGCCCTCCTACTCGACCTACTACAACCGCAAGGTGTGGCTCAATGTGCTCGACATCGCCAACGGCGAGATCTCGTCGTCGCGCTTCAACACCACCACCCACGACCGCATGAACATGGACGACCTTGGTGACGACGTTACCCTGAGCGTATCGCCCCTCGACGGCAACTCGTTCATCGTCAACAGCTCGAAGGTAGCCCCCATGCAGTTCAGCAGCCTCGACTACAGCCTCGAACGCACCGCCGGCAATAACCACGCCGCCCGCGAAGGCTACTTCAAGTTTGCAGGCCACTCGCTGATGGCTGTCGCCGACACCGACGCCGACGGTCTCCATGCCGGCGTTGCCCTCTACGACATCACCGACGGCGTACACAAGGCCAACAACATCCAGACCTCGAACACCGCCATCGAACCCGTGTTCCACAAATCGACCGCCGGCGCCGGACGCACCGTTGTCAGCTATGACGACGACGGCAAGGTAACCACCGCCGACATCGACCTCTACACCGTACGCGGCAACATGTTCAGCCGCTTCACCACCAAGGGTGCCGAACAGCAGGCCGTTCGCGGCAACTACGCTTACGCCCTTGCCGCCGAACAGCAGGGCGACATCTACGACCTGTCGTTCAACCTGACCGACGATGCCGTAGCCCGCGTCGAACTCGTTCCGCAGACCGAAGGCGAAGCCGTTGTCACCGTTCTCCCCGCCACCGACCTCAAGAAGGGCGAAAACAACGTCTCCGTCGACGCTAACCAGCTCAACATCGGCAAGTACAACTGGCGCGTCGTTGTCGAGAACCCCGCCGTACCCCAGGTATCGACCATCTACAAGGGCTCGTTCGCATCGAGCGGCGTGGCCATCGACCGCAACCCCGAGAGCGACAACTTCGGTAACATCTACGTCAGCCGTTACGACGCTCCCCGCGCTGTTGTCGGCCTGGCTTCCGACCTGAGCGAACTCGCCGAATCGCCCTTCATGCAGGGCATTTGGGATACCAGCGTAGGCGCTTCGCCCTGGCGTCTCGAAGTACTCCCCACCGGCAAACTCCTCATCAGCGACTGGGGTGACAAACAGGGTGGTATCTACCTCTTCGACCCCGCCAACGTGGCAGCAGGCCGCAGCAACTTCTTTGCCGGCACCTGCAAGTCGTCGAGCGGCGAATGGATCTACGAAGGCAAGACCATCGGCGGCTCCACCTCTGGCATGGCCGTAGTAGGCACCGGCGAAGCTACCAAGCTCGTTTCCTT
Organism: uncultured Bacteroides sp.; assembly: GCA_964572615.1. Classification (GTDB taxonomy): domain Bacteria; phylum Bacteroidota; class Bacteroidia; order Bacteroidales; family Muribaculaceae; genus CAG-873. The sequence goes on along the minus strand of CAZNGJ010000035.1, from coordinate 1,375 downwards.
CCAGGAAGACTGGCCCTCCGACTACGCCCTCAACCTCGTTGAATATCCCATCGGTCTGGCCGAGCAAATCGACTTCCAGCCCGAGCAGCCCGACGCATACAAGACCATCGGCGCTTACCTCGTCAACGGCAACGTCGACCTCAAGGTACACGAAAAAGGCATGGTATTCGGTCAGGTACGCGGTGGCGGTAACAACTCCAAGGGCGTTCCCGTATTCCTCATCACCGACGCCGACGGCAAGATCGTCTTCAACTCCGGCGCCGATATGGAAACCCTCACCGGCGGTGTAGGCCTGATCGGTCTCAGCGACGACGCAAGCACATTCCTCGTGCAGGACGACGGCAACAAGATCCACGTCTGCAGCCTCACCTGGGAACCCGAGTTCACCCTCACCGAACAGTACACCTTCAACGTCCTCGAAGCCGGTGGCACCAATGTCAACAGCTACCAGGCCGTATTCGACCCCGCAGGCAACCTCTTCGTGGCCAACCGTTCGTCGGTACGCGCATTCTCACTGCCCCGCGCAGCTACCGAGACCGTCACTCCCGCCAAGTCGACCTCAGTTATCGAAGGCAAACAGGCCGGTGTTGACAGCATCGCCGTCGACGCTGACACCAACACCGATGCCCCGGTACGCTACTACAACCTCCAAGGCGTAGAGATGCCCGCCGCCAACCTCCCCGCCGGCATCTACATCCGCCACCAAGGCACCACCGCCACCAAGGTCGTAGTGAAGTAACCCCACACAGTCCCTCCCGAAGGGACATGCCTTCGGCATGTCTTGGATGTAATTAGTAATCATCGCATTAGGAAGATATGCCTTTGGCATGTTTTGGATGTAATTAGTAATCATCGCGTTAGGCAGACATGCCAAAGGCATGTCCCTACTGCGAGGCGTTCGTAGAACGCTGACCACCGTGCAACCGGGTACGTCGAGCCGCCAGGCGAGACGTGCCCGGTTTCCGCATCCCCCGAGCAGATCATCGTAGCGTCGCGACGACCAACCCGCGTCCGACAGGACGCTGAACTTCCGTAACCCCGTACGCCGAGCAACGCGAGGCGTGCGGGGTTATCGCATCTCCCCCACCGGGCGTGCCGCCAGGTACGCCGACCCAATGACCCACCGGCATCACACTCTCGGTCCACACCCTGCAGGCGCTTAATGCCATCGCGACGCTTCAATTTCCCATTTTCCATTCTCCATTCTCCATTACCAAAGTACTCAGTTCTCCCGTCTTCGATCTCGCATGCTCTCCTCCCCCCCCTTTGGGGAGGGACGGGGTGGGGCCATTCTCTGCGTACTCTGCGCCTCGGCGTGAGGCCTTCCCCGTTTGGCGGTTTCGCAAAAATTGATTAGCTTTGCATTATGTTACGG
>CAZNGJ010000034.1:0-20778 GCA_964572615.1 uncultured Bacteroides sp. | reverse complement strand
TGGATTTTGTTACGCCTTTTTCGAAAAATCCGGCCTTTTGCGGCCTCAGACACCCCTCTGGGCGCCCTCAAACCGGCCTCTGCCGTTTTGCGAGTGCAAAATTACTGCCTTTTTTTCACCCCACCAAACATTTTACACGAAAAATATGTTTTACAACATGCTTTTAACATTTCGAAACGATATAACGATAACGACACATTATATATTATAGCGAGAGTGCCGCAGGTAAAAGCTCCGAAAGGGTCGGATGGGAATGAATGGTCAATGGTGTGAGTCGGTCGATAGTAAGTCCGTTGGCCATGGCCAATGCAGCTTCCTGTACAAGATCGGACGCATGAGCACCCAAGACGTGACATCCGAGTATGCGATGCGTGACAGGGTCTATAAGCACTTTCACCAATCCCTCGGTATGGCCACCGGCCATTGCTTTACCGTTGGCGCGGTATAATGCCTTTTTTGCCACATAATCGAGTCCCTGAGCTTTACATTGCTCGGTTGTCAGGCCGACCATTGCAAGTTCGGGATTGGTAAACACGGCCGACGGGACAACATCAAGATTAACATTCTCACCTACAGCCTTAAGAGCCTGGGCGGTAGCGACATGCGCAAGCATAGTAAGACCGTTACAATCACCAACGGCATAGAATCCGAACCGGGTGGTTTGCATATTCTCGTCTGTAATGATAAAGCCGCGGTCAGAAACTTGAATACCGGCAGCAGCGAGGCCTTCAGGTAGTACGGCTCGGCGTCCGACAGCCATCATAACAGCCTCGGCATCAACGACTTGTTCGCCTTTCTTATCATCATAAGTGACGTGTAAATTGCATTCGGTTCCGGTGATACTTTTCAGAGCAGCCGAAGTAACGAACTTAATGCCACGGGCAGCCAACGAAAGGCGCAGGCGTTTTGCTAACTCAGCATCAAACGGGGGCAAAATCTCCTTATAATACTCAATGACAGTCACCTCGACGCCATAACAATTGGCTATATAGGCAAACTCGAGACCGATGACGCCTCCACCCACAATCACCAACGAGTCAGGGAGTTCCGTCAGTCGTAGAAAGTCGTCGCTCGACATAGCAAGTTCGGCACCGGGTATTGACAATGCTGCCGGTCGTGAGCCCGTCGCTATCAAAACCTTTGGCGCAACAAAAGCTAATTCGCCAACTCGGACAGTTCCATCAGGCTCGATAACGGCCTCACCCTCAACGAGTCGGCATTTTGACAATGCAGACTTGACGCCATCGCGCAAGGTCGACACAACCTGCATCTCTCGCTCGACAGCTTTAGCATAAGAGGCTCCACGAAAATCCGCATCGACGCCGAATTCAGCTGCGTTCCGACACGTTTCAATAGTCTCCGCGGCTGCACACAAGCACTTGGTCGGTATACATCCACGGTTGAGGCACGTACCACCTACCCTATCTTTCTCGATGACGACAACGGAAAGCCCGCGTGCAGCCTGCCCGGCGGCAACTTCGTAACCGCCGGGACCGGCTCCAATGACGATAAGGTCAACATTTTCAGCCATATTTCAGTTATTGAGTTGTTTCCAGGTCGTTTTGGGCGTGAGAGCTGCCTGCGTATCATCGGGATGGACAACAGGCGTGTCATGCGGGGCTGCTTTCACGTAATCGGGATTTTCGGCAGCTTCCGTGGCTATTCGGCGCATGGCTGCAATAAACGCATCAAGGGTTTCACGGCTCTCGGTTTCAGTGGGTTCTATCATCAGCGACTCGTGGAAGAGCAGCGGGAAATATATGGTCGGAGCGTGGAATCCGAAATCAAGAAGGCGTTTAGCGACATTGAGGGTCGTAACTCCGTTCGAGTTGTCAGCCAACCCGTCGAACACAAACTCATGCTTGCAATGACCGGGGATAGGCAGGCGGTAAACATCATCGAGCGAGGCCTTTATGTAGTTGGCATTGAGGGTTGCAAGCGGACCGACGGTAGCGACACCTTCCGCTCCGAGGGTCAGGATATAAGCCAGGGCGCGCAACTCGACAGTGTAGTTGCCAAGCCAAGACGAGATGCGACCGAGTGCATCGGGGGAATCAGTTACTACCCCGAACGAGCCATCGTCATACTTAACGACTCGCGGATTTGGCAGAAAACGCTCCAGTCCGGCACGAACGCCAACCGGTCCTGCACCGGGTCCACCGCCGCCGTGGGGCGTTGAGAAAGTCTTGTGAAGATTGATGTGCATGACATCAAAGCCCACATCCCCGGGACGCGCTACGCCCAACATGGGATTAAGGTTGGCCCCGTCATAATACATCAGCGCGCCCGCGCCATGCACGAGTTCGGCGATCTGAGGAATATTCTTTTCGAACATTCCCACCGTGTTGGGATTTGTCATCATGATGGCAGCCACCGTGTTATCGAGTTTGGCCGCCAAGTCAATGACATCAACCGTACCGTTCGGCAGACTCTTCACCTCGACCACCTCGTAGCCACAAACCGCTGCACTGGCGGGGTTAGTGCCATGCGCCGAATCGGGCACGATCACCTTGGTTCGCGCAGTATCGCCGTTGGCGTCATGGTATGCATGAATCACCATCAAGCCGGTCAGTTCGCCATGAGCGCCTGCAAACGGATTTAGCGTAAATTCGGCCATACCGCCAATCTCGCTCAGCATTGACTGGAGTTCATAGTAAGCTCGAAGAGCACCCTGCACCGTGTCGGCCGGTTGCGCCGGATGCAACCCGGCAACCATCGAGTCGGCAGCAACCTCCTCGTTTATCTTCGGGTTGTACTTCATCGTACAGGAGCCCAACGGGTAGAAACCTGTATCGACACCGAAGTTATTGGTAGACATATTGTTATAATGGCGAACCAATGTCGGCTCATCCACCTCCGGCAATTCGGGAGCGGTCTCGCGAAGCAGCGCCTTCGGGAGAGTGTCAACAGCATCAGGGAAGGCGTTTTTGCGCAACTTAAAACCACGGCGACCGGCTTGCGAAAGCTCGAATATCAATTTGTCGTACAGTCTCTTATTCATTTCTCGGCAGTTTTAATAAGTTCGACAAGTGCATCCACCTGGGCCTTCGTCCGCTGTTCGGTAAACGCAAGCATTAGTCGGTCGTCAGCAATCTTGACACCGGCGAGGATGCCACGCTCGACTCCGAGCTCGATAATTCGATCGACGTGGGGAGTGACGATAACAAACTCATTGAGATACGGGCGGTCGGCAAAAGCAAGACGGGCATCAGTCTCTGCGGTAATTCGCCCGGAGGCATACACCGCGGCATCATGCGACATACTATTCACCTCGAACAGACCCGTAGCTCCCATCAGCGACATATAAATCGCAGCATACAAGGTCATTATACCTTGATTGGAGCATATATTGGAAGTTGCCTTCTCGCGACGGATGTGTTGCTCGCGGGCTTGCAGCGTCAGTACGAACACACGCTGACCCTTATCGTCGAGCGTAGCACCGACAACGCGGCCGGGCATTTTGCGCATAAGTGCTTTTGTGACACACATATAGCCTAAACCCGGACCACCGTAATTAAGGGGAAATCCGAGCGACTGAGCCTCGCCGACAGCTATGTCAGCACCCCACTCGCCGGGAGATTTAACCATACCCAAGGCTATCGCGTGGGTGTTGATAACCATCAGCGCTTTGGCAGAATGGATAACATCAGCCAACCCCGTAAAATCCTCAAGGATACCGTAATAATTAACGGCCGACAGAATTACACCTGCCACATCGCCGGCTTCGAGCATCTCAACAAGGGCATCACGCTCGGTCACTCCGTCGTGCTCGGGGATGACATCGAGATCTATCTTGTGATAACGCGCGTAGGTACGAACAACAGCCAGGACTGTCGGACCGACTGTTGCGGATATGAGTACACGGTTCTTCTTGCGGGCTGCAGCCACACACATCAGCATTGCCTCGGCCGTCGCGGTGGCGCCGTCGTACAGCGAAGCATTGGCTACGTCGAGCCCCGTCAGTTCAGCCATCATCGACTGATACTCAAATATATACTGGAGCGTACCTTGCGAAATCTCAGGCTGATAGGGTGTGTAGGCCGTGAGAAACTCGCTGCGCGAAGCAATCGATGCAACCACGGCCGGACTGTAATGGTCATAGAAACCTGCGCCCGCAAAACAAACAAGTTTGCGATTGGCCTGACGCAGTTCCTCGAAATACTCGCGTACCTCGGCTTCGCTGTGCTCTTCTGGCAGATTGTAGCCATCTGACGACAGGCGCAGTTCGGCCGGAACGTCCTCGAACAGCTCGTCGACCGTCGTCACACCGATGCGGTCGAGCATGGCACTTACGTCGGCATCGGTATGCGGAAAATATCGATGTTGATACATATCTTACTAAGTATCAATGGGATTCTTTCGCGCAAACTTCGTTATACGCTGCCTCGTCGAGAAGTGCGTCGAGTTCGCCGGGGTCACTCATCTTAACTTTTACTATCCAATTGGTCATCGGATCGTCGCTGACCAACTTGGGATTATCCTCAAGGTCAGCATTAACCTCGATAACCTCGCCGCTTACGGGCGAGAACAGGTCGGAGGCTGCCTTTACGCTCTCGATGGCGCCAAACTCCTCACCTGCAGTCAGTTCGTCACCCTCCTCGGGCATGTCGACGTAGACGACATTGCCGAGTTGTTTGGCTGCGTAGGGAGTAATGCCGATATAAGCGGTGCCGTCGTTTTCGACGCGTACATATTCGTGGGAAGGAAGATATTTAATCATGACTTATTGAGTATTAATAGGTTAGTTATTTCTTGTAATTCGGAGTATAAAAACGTTTCTTGACAACGACAGCGGGAAAAAACTTGCGGCGGACGCGCACCTTGACTTCGGTACCTAATGCTGCATACCGGCTGTCAACCAGCGCCATAGCCAAGTTGCGACCAAGAGTGATGGAGCGGTATCCTGTCGTGACGTGACCAATCACATTGTCCTCGCCGTCGAGCACCTCATATCCATGGCGGGCGATAGCGGGGGCGTTGATTTCCAAGCCGACAACCTTCTGTTTCGGGCCCTCGGCCTTCCGCTCGGCGACGACATCCTTTCCAATAAATTCAGGCTTATCGAGTTTGCAAAACATCGACAGGGCAGCCTCGACGGGGGTTATATCCTGCGTCAGTTCGTCGCCGTATAGGGGCAAACCGGCCTCGAACCGCAGCGTGTCGCGACATCCGAGACCACAAGGTTGTACACCGGTCGCCATCAGTTTGTCCCACATCGAGACTATGGTGTCTTGGGACGCGTACACCTCGAAACCATCCTCACCGGTATAACCCGTGCGACTCACCACTATGGATTCGCCGGCGAGGTCAATGTCGCGGAAGGTATAAAATGTCAGGTCGGCCACGTCAAGACCGAGAACGTCCTTCATTACTTGCTCGGAGCGCGGACCCTGGATGGCCAGCTCGCCATAGTAGTCGCTCCGGTCGACAATGTCAACGTCAAACCCGACGGCATTGCGCCGAATCCACTCCACGTCTTTGTCGATATTTGAGGCATTGATTACCAGCAGATAATCATCCTCGGCGCGTCGGTACACCAACAGATCGTCGATGACGCCGCCGTTCTCATCGAGCATCATGCCATATAGGATAACCCCGTCAGCAGCCGTCCGGACATCGTTGGTAAATATGTGATTGACAAAGCGTTGAGCATCCTTACCGGTCACCGTTACCTCGCCCATATGCGATACGTCGAACACGCCGACATCAGTGCGCACAGCATTATGCTCGCCCACGATGCCCCCGCCGGGGTACTCTATAGGCATATCGAAACCGCCGAACTCCACCATCGTGGCGCCCGCTTCACGGTGTCGGTCATTGAGACAAGTCTTTTTAGTTTCCATGGTTGGTTATGTTAGATTGTTTTATGAATTTACGATCAACTCGACGAGGGGCTCGGTGGTCATGCCGGTGATATACTCCCCGACATCTATCGAGGCCAGGCGAAGCACCAACTCGGCCGAGTCGCGCCGCGCTCCTACAATAAGAGCCTCAAGGGCCGACGCATCCTTGCGTCCGAAAAAGTCGCCGGTAACTTCGAACGACTCTATGCGCCCCGCGCTGTCCACAGGCGCCGACACAGCCAGACACCCCACCCCGTCAACCTTTTGCAATTGATTGGCTTGCTGACGGCGGCTCCGATGCGAACGCCCGTATAGCACCCAGTCCGGTGCATAATATTCCTGCTCGATACGCGCAACCGAGGCGATTTCTGCCTCAGTCAGCACACGCCTTGAGGTCTCCAGCCCCTCGGTTAAAGCCGCGTGGAACCCCCCGAACGTCATATCGGGACGATGACGGTTGGCCATCGTAATACGCGATTCCACAGACTGCACCTGTTTCGACTCCAGCTTGGCCCGCGACGGGGTTATCGCATTCAGCATGTTCGCTATGTCCGTGTCATACAGCATGGTTCCATGTACGATACTACGCCCCGGCAGACTGTAAAACGCATTGCCCGAAATCTTGCGACCCTCGACTACGATGTCATTCCGCCCCGTCGGCTCGGCAGGTATGCCGATAGCACGCAACTGCCCGGCCACCAAGGCAGTATAACGCCGAAACACTGCCTCGACATCCGTCTCTGCGCACACGTGACTCATCATGATATTACACCCGTCAGCATACACGCACCCGCCACCGCTACGGCGCCGGCAGACATCGATACCGTGCTCGCGGCAATAGTCGAGATTCACCTCCGACACCAAATCCTGATTCCGGCCAATTATTACCGTAGGCTTCACGCTCCACGTAAAGAAATACTCACCGGCAGGCAACGCCCGGGCCACCCATTCCTCCATAGCGAGATAGAACGGGAGACGACGCACATTATTATCCGGCAGTACAACGTGAATCATCGGATTTAGATCTAAGGTAATGACGCCCGAAGCGCCCATTCGGACACTTCAGCTAATATTCTCCCCAAAAGTAGCAATTTTCCGTCACATCACAAAAAATACGCTCCCCAAATCGCAATTATTTTTGCGCCAAGGCTTCAGCTATGGCCTTCGACAGCTGATCGGGACACGACGTTCCCCTGCCCTTGCAGTCGATACCGCACAGGGTCGAGCCAACCTCTGCCGCCTTACGGCCCTCTGCCAAGGCACTCACACCCTGGGTATTACCATGACATCCACCCGTAAATGTCACATTGTGCAACACTCCGTCAGCATCAATCTCAAACTCGATAGCGCGCGAACATACGCCCTGCGGAATATACTTGTAAGTCATAACGTAATAATCAATGATAAAAAAAGAGCCGCCCCCTTACAAGAAGGGGGCGCTGTGCCCGAAATGGGACTCGAACCCATACAGCCGCAATGGCCAAGGGATTTTAAGTCCCTCGTGTCTACCATTCCACCATTCGGGCGCCTTTGGTCCCGCAAAGTTAATGATTTTTCCCGAACTACCAAAACGTTTTTGGGGATTATTGGTAGAGGTAGCGTTTGATGGAGCGTTTGGGGGTTTTGGTGAACTCGCTTTCCATCAGCTCGATGCGGTCGATTTGCTCGTAGGGGGCGACGAGGGTGTTGAGTTCGCGCAGGGTCTCGGCCATTATTTCGGGCAGGCGGCTGTCGGGGATACGGTGGGCGTCGACGGCCTCGCTGTCGGGATAGACCAGAGCGATGAGTCGCCCGTTGCGCTCCACGACAAGGCATTCGGCCACAAAGGGCATATTGCTCAGCTTTGCCTCGATTTCCTCGGGGTAGATATTCTGGCCTGTCGCGGTGAGTATCATTGTCTTGGAGCGTCCGCGGATGAATATAGTCTTTCCGTCGGGTCCACCCAAGGTGCCCATGTCGCCGGTATGTAGCCACCCGTCGGCATCGATGGTCTCAGCGGTCACGTCAGCGTTCTTATAGTATCCGGCCATTACGTTGGTTCCTCGCACGAGTATCTCGCCGGGGACATTCGCCGGGTCAGGGCTGTCGATGCGCGCCTCCATCAGTCCTTCGAGTATTTGTCCGGCCGACGTTTCGATAAATTCGCGCCAGGGGGTATAGCTGATCAGCGGCCCGCATTCGGTCATGCCGTAGCCGACGGTGATCGGAAATCCGATCTTGCGCAGGAAGGCCTCGACTTCGGGATTGAGTGGCGCACCACCAACGATAACTTCCTCAAACTCACCGCCGAAGGCTTCGACAAGCTTGGCACGTATCTTGGAGTAAATGGCGCGGTCGACCAGTGGCACAGCCAAAGCCCATCGGATGGCCTTGCGCGTTATCATCGGTACTATCTGTCGCTTGTATATCTTTTCGAGGATGAGCGGCACGCAGATAATCAGCGAGGGCTTGACTTCGGCGAACGCTTTGAGCAGAACTCGCGGCGTTGGCACGGCGCCCAACAGTGTGAGGTGCGTACCGACTGCCAAGGGCACGAGCATGTCGAAGGCGCACCCGTAGGCGTGAGCCAACGGCAGAAACGACAGCGCGCGACTGCCGGGGTAATGGAGCCCCGACCGGATACCGAACGTGACATTGCCCCACAGGTTACGCAGCGTCAGCATCACGCCTTTCGAGAATCCGGTCGTTCCCGAGGTGTAATTGATTAATGCTACTGCGTCCGAAGGCACGCGCGGATAGCGTATATCACTGACTCCAAACCCTTTGCGGTATAATGCGCGGAAGCGCCGCGTCAGGTTGCGCAACCGTTTCACCCACTCGTGGTGTCCTTCGCCATCTTCGGGGTGAGTACCGAGCAACGTTTTGGTCTCGAGGCTGATAGCTGCCATCACGTTAGGAATGGCATCAAAGTGTATTCCGTCGAATATCTTGTCGCTCACAAACAGCATCCGCGAGTCGGAATGGTTGATAATATGCTGAGCATCACGGGGATTGAATTCCGACAATATGGGCACGATGATCGCACCATACGTTATCGTGGCCATAAACACGGTCCCCCAGAAGATATTATTCTTGCCCATCAGGGCTATTTTGTCGCCCTTGTTTATACCTGCCTGTTCGAACAGCAGGTGCAGCCGCGCTATGCGCCGCGCGAAGTCGGCGTATGTTATCGTCTCGCCTGTCGTGTAATCTGTCAGGCAAGGCATATCGAAATTCTCGCGAAAAGACTGCTGATAGATGGATATCAGATTGCTATTCACATAGTTGCGTATCACCGATTCGCCAACCGGTGCTACCTTATCTTCGTTAAGATCCGCTGTGTATTCCGACCGTCCGGGGTCGCTGTCGTTCATAGTATTCATATCTATTACAACAACCGACACTCCGCAGCGGTTCGCCGGAATCCGATCAAGCTTGTGCCTGATGCATCGGGTCGAGGTGGGTCTTCACCTGGTCGAACACCTCGTCGACGGCTCCCGAGCCTGCTATCTGGCGATACTTGCCCTCGTTGAGGTAGTAGTCGCGCAGGGGCTGTGTCTGCGAGTGGTAGACGTTGAGGCGCTCTTTGATGGTATCGAGTTTGTCGTCGGCACGACCGGTCTCCTCGCCGCGCTTCAACAGGCGTACCACCAGCTCGTCATCGTCGACTTCGAGCCCGATCACTGCATGCAGGTCGGTACCGCGCTCGTGGAGCATCTTCTTGAGAGCCTCTGCCTGAGGGATGGTGCGGGGAAATCCGTCAAATATCACGCCCTTGGCAACCTCCTCGGGATGGCTGTCGATTTCGTCGGCCAACACCTTGACCATCAGGTCGTCGGGGATGAGGTGGCCCTGCGAGATATAAGTATCAGCCAGTTTGCCGAGTTCGGTGCCGCGTGCTATCTGATCGCGCAGTACCTCGCCGGTCGAAATGTGATGCAAACCGTAACGGTCGATAATTCGTTCGCTCTGAGTGCCCTTACCACTGCCGGGAGCACCAAAAATCACGAGATTAAGCATATTGTGTCTTGGAAATTGTACCTTTATACCTTATTATATTAAAGCCTGTCGTCGAACTCTATTCTGACGCTTGCCCGGGCTCGGCCTTAAGAACATAGATGTCTTTAAGGTTGCGTGCCAGGCCGTCCAGGTCGAGGCCATAACCGATAATAAATTTCTTGGGAATCTCGAATCCGACATAATCGGGTTTTACGGGCTTCTGCAGGGCATCGGGTTTGAACAGGAGTGTGGCAATACGTACATCCTTGGGGCCCTGCGTCTTAAGGTCGGCTACCAGATTGTACATCGTATTGCCCGTATCGACAATATCCTCGACAACAATCACGGTGCGATCCTTGATATCCTTGGTCAATCCCATCACTTGCTTCACCTCGCCCGTCGAGCCGGTACCTTCGTAACTCTTAAGGCGGATAAATGCGATTTCGGCGTCGCCGTCAAACTCGCGGAACAGGTCGGAGGCAAAAGGGAATGCGCCCGTTAAGACGCAGAGAAACAACGGTTTGTCATTACCGCAATCGCGGGTTATCTGTTGGCCGAGCTCGGCAACCCGATCGGCTATTTTCCGGCGACTGATGTAAGGCTCGAATGTCAGCCCGTCGTACGTTACTTCCTCTTTCATCATGGTGGGATATGATAAATAAAAAATTTGTGCAAAATTACGCAAAATTTCTCAAACCGCCACCATTCCACATCCATTTTTTACAGGACCAAAGTGCGGAAGAGGCTGTAGAAGGTGATGTCAAGGTTGTCGGTGATGCCGACGTGGGGACATGAGGTGCGCAGGCCGGCCGAGCGGACTGCCGTCAGCCAACGGAACCGCTCGTGGGCGTCAAGGCCCGCTATCAGGCCGGCATCTTGATAACAGCCGTCGGCCACACGCTGAACTCCGACCAGCTGTTGGCGTAGCGTGTCGATGTCGGCATCGGGATATAGCGCACGGATACGCTCCTCATTGACAGCGAATTTAGCTATCACACGGCGCTCGCGCTTACACATCATGACCACGCCGACATTGACGAACTCGCCGCGCTCCACCGACGGCATGTAGCGTACCACAGCATACTCGAACAGGTGGCGTTTGCGCGTGGGCTCAGACGAGGGTGTTGCGGACTTCGATTGCATGGTCTACAAATTTTTTAGAGTTTTCGAAACGTGTCACCAGAAAAGTCTTGTACACTTCGCGACGCTCGGCTACTGTCATTCCGCTATCCGGCTCGTCAAGCCACTCGTCGGGCACCAGGTCGACAATTGCGCGCAGGTCGTCGGCCGTGATTTCGCGGTGCATAGCCTCGTCGACTTCACGCAGCAAGGCCGCTTCGCGCAGCAGCGCGTGGTCCTTGACGTAGGGGAAGTTGGACTCCATCGCCTTCTCCCACCCCGTCCAGGAGTGATGGAAATACAGCGCAGCCCCGTGGTCTATCAGCCACAACTCCTTGTTCCACAGGAGCATATTGGTGTTGCGTGCCGTTCGGTCGATATTGGTCAGCAGCGCGTCGACCCACACTATCTGCGACGCAGTCAGTGCGTCGGCGCGGTTGATGGCAACATCCCACGTCATCGACCCGTTGAGGAAGTGAAGCCCGAGGTTGAGCCCCCGACTCGCTTTCAGCAGGTCCTGGATCTCCTCGTCGCCCTCGGTGCGACCGAATTCCTCGTCGAGGTCAAGAAATACGACTTCGGGCACACGCAACCCGACCAACCGGGCAACTTCGGCGCCGATCAGTTCGGCCACAAGCACCTTCTTGCCGTGTCCCGACCCGCGGAACTTGACAACGTAGCGGAACCCGTCGTCGGCCTCGGCAAGTGCCGGCAGCGAACCGCCTTCGCGCAGTGGCGTGATGTAGCGCACCACCTCCTGGTGTCGTATCTCGTGCTTGTCACTCATCGTCACCTATCATTTTAAGGAATGTATCTTCGTCGATGATTGGGATACCGAGTTTCTGAGCCTTCTCAAGTTTAGCCGGCCCCATATTGTCGCCGGCAAGGACGTAATCCGTTTTCTTGGATATCGAACCGACGTTTTTGCCACCGTGAGCGGCTATCATGGCCTTGTATTCGTCGCGGCTGTGTTGGTTGAATACACCGCTGATTATTATAGACTTGCCTTCGAGTCGGTCTGACAGCACGACGGCCTGCTCGGCCTCGAACTGCAGCCCTGCCGCACGTAGTTTTTCGATATTGTCGCGATTCTCGGGCACGCTGAAGTAGTCGATAATGCTCTCGGCGATATGCGGTCCGACATCCTCGATGCCTTCCAGTTCGGCCTGGGTCATCGTCATCAGTCTGTCCATACTGCCGGCAGTGGCCGCAATCTTCTTGGCTGTCGTCTCTCCCACTCCTGGTATCGACAGGGCGTAGACCACGCGGTCAAACGGCACGCTCCGGCTATCTTCGAGACCCTGCATGATTCGCTCGGCACTCCTTTCGCCAAATCGTTCGAGCGTCATAAGTTTCTCTTTAGTAAGCGAATACAGGTCGCCTATATTGCGCACCAATCCGGTGGCATACAGTATCTGGGCTGTCTCCTCGCCGATGCCGTCGATATTCATCATGCGGCGGCCCACAAAGTGCTCGACGCGGCCCGTTATCTGCGGCGGGCAACCCCACTTGTTGGGGCACACCCACGCTGCCTCGCCCTCGACGCGCACCAACGGTGTTCCACACGCCGGGCAATGGCTTACAAACCGTACCTTGGCGGCATCCTTGAGGCGCTCGTCGGTATTGACACCCACTATCTTAGGTATGATCTCGCCGCCTTTCTCGACGTACAGCATGTCGCCTTCGTGGATGTCGAGCTGATTCATGATGTCCTCGTTGTGCAGGCTGGCGCGCTTCACCACCGTTCCGGACAGAAGTACCGGCTCGAGGTTGGCCACGGGGGTTATGATGCCCATACGGCCCACGTCGAACGACACGAATCGCAGGCGCGTTTCGGCTCGTTCGGCCTTGAATTTGTATGCGATAGCCCAGCGCGGACTCTTTGCCGTAAAGCCGAGGTTCAGCTGCTGGCGTAGCGAGTTCACCTTGAACACAAGTCCGTCGGTGGCCACCGGGAGATTCTTTCGCGCTGTATCCCAATGATTTATGTATTCATCCACCTCGTGGATGTCATGTAGCCGTGTCATTGCGTCGCTCACCTTGAATCCCCACTTACGTGCCTCCATCATATTGTCGTAATGGTTGTCGCAGGGCAGGTCCTCTCCAAGCAGGTAATAGAAATACGCATCCAGGCCGCGTCGCGCCACTTCGGCAGGGTTGAGCAGTTTCAACGTTCCCGAGGCAGCGTTGCGCGGGTTGGCGAAGATGGGTTCTTCGTTAAACTCGCGCTCGGCGTTGAGGCGGTCAAACTCTTTCCACGGTAGCACGATCTCGCCGCGTATCTCGAAGCGTTCGGGCCAACCCGTACCGTGCAACGTCAGCGGTATCGACTTGATGGTCTTGACATTATCGGTCACAACGTCACCTTTCTCGCCGTCACCGCGCGTCACGGCGCGCACCAGTCGCCCGTGCTCGTATATCAGCGAAATCGACGTGCCGTCGAATTTCATCTCGCCAACTATCACGGGGTGCTCTCCGGCCAGCGCGTCCTCCACGCGCTCCACCCATTGGTCGACTTCCTCAACGGAATATGTGTTGGCCAGCGAGAGCATGCGGTACACGTGGGGCACCTGCTCGAAGCCCTTCGTCAGGTCGCTGCCCACGCGATGCGTCGGCGACAGCGGGTCGTCGTACTCCGGGTGCGCCTTCTCCAACTCCTCGAGCTGCTTCATCATCATGTCGAAGTCATGATCCGATACCGTCGGGTCGTTCAGCACATAGTAATTATAATTATGTGTATTCAGCTGTTCGCGCAGCGATTCGATGCGTTGTTTTATGTCGTCCATGGCCATTATTCTTTTGCGCTACAAATATAGTCATTATTTTTAATAACTAACGTCCCCACCCCCACTTTAGTTCCTGCCCCTCCCCGACCCTCCCCAAAGGGGAGGGGGTAAGGCTTACCCCAAGGGTATCGGGTTGCAAGCCCTCCCCTTTGGGGAGGGTTGGGGAGGGGCAGTAAAACCCAGTTTTACACATTATCACTTTCGTTAATAAAGTTTAACTTAAATGGGGGGGGAGGGAATTGTGTCCTTTTAGTTAACTTTGCATTTGATTAGAATAATTCACATCAAACCGCTGAATAATTCATATCATAAAGCTTAAAAATCATAACCTATCATACCAATCAAAGTATCGAAAAACCCAAACAACGATGAAGAAATTAGTCTTGTTTCTCGTGTGCATGCTGACTTTGTCGGCTGCATCGTGGGCCAAAGCCCCCCAGGTAACCGAAGTGTCAATCACAGGCGAAGGCGTCGGCAACGGAGGCCGTGCCGTGCTCAAAGTAACCTGCGCCGCCAAGAAAGCAGCCGACGTCACCGACGCCGAACTCGCAGTTTGCGCCGTTCGCGGCGTCCTGTTCCGCGGCTACGCTGATGCTTCGAAGTCGTCCAGCTTCGACTCGTCGACCAACCACCCCGCTATCGTAGGTGCTGACAACGAAGCCGCCCATGCTGACTACTTCGCCGACTTCTTCAATAGCGGCGCCGCATCGAGCTACGTAAATATCCTTGACGATACCCGCAAGGTAACCAAAGTAGGCAAGGTATACCATGTTACTCAGATGGTACAGGTGAATACCCCTGACCTACGCAAGAAACTCGAAAAAGACGGCATCATCCGCTCGCTCAAGTCCGGCTGGTAATCAATCCCAACCCCTTTCGTTTATGAAAAAATTACTCTCACTCGCAACCGCGCTTCTTATTGGCGCGGCTGCTGTGTTTTCGCAGCACAACACCATCAACCGTATTCCTACAGTCGGTAAGGACCCCACGCAGAACCAGCTCAGCCAAACCGAAACCGGTTTTTGGATTTCAGCCGAGGTCATGGGTGGCTACTCGGCTCATCTGTACGGCCATAACATGGGCGTCACCGAGTTTGACGTAACCGCCGGCTGGCGTTTCAGCGAATTCCTCCGCATAGGCATCGGTACGGGTCTCCGCTATTACATTGACAGCAAGGACATCCGCCGCCACAGCTCGGGTTTCGGCATGCCTCTGTTTGTTGCCGCCCGAGGCAACATGGTCTATGGCAAGTACCGCAACGTCGTTCCTTACTGGGGTGTCGAATTTGGCGGAGCCTTCCCCGACGGCATCATGTTCCGCCCCACTGTGGGTCTGCGCTTCGGTGCTCCCCGCCAGGCATGGCTGCTCGGTGTGTCCTACATGGCTCAGAATGTCGCCGTGGCTCCCCTTGGCGTCAAGGAAAAACGCCTCAGCAACTTCTTCATGCTCCGCGTAGGCTACGAATTCTAACAAAAACATAACCAAAATAAAAAAAACATGAAACTCAAGACTTTAACACTCGCAGCTATCGTAGCCGCAGTGGGAGCCCTCAGTTCGTGCTCGCCCAACCGCACCACCTCCGTGGTATCGGCCGCTGCATACACCACCCCCGAAACCGTCGTTTCGCACACCGAGCACGACGGCAGCGTCACCCTTCGCGTATGGGGTAAAGGTTCCACCAAGGCCGACGCCATCGAGCAGGCCAAGAAAAACGCAGTTTACGACGTAATCTTCAAGGACCTTCGCGGTGCCGGCGGCGTCAACTCGCAGGCCCTCGTCACCGAGGTTAACGCCCGCGAACGCTATGCCCGCTACTTCGATCCCTTCTTTGCCGACGGCGGCGAATATCTCAACTTCGTCAAGGAAGAACAAGCCAACGAGGCATCGCGTCTCGAATCGAAGGGCTCGTCTATCTACAACTACGGCATCCTCGCTACCGTCAATCGTCCCGCCTTGCGAGCGCAGTTGGTTCGCGACGGCATCCTGCGCCCGTAAGCACACATATAATAATATAGAATTTACCAATCATCCTAAAAATACCAATCTAAAAAAATGAAAACCGTAATGAAACTCATGATGGGCGCTGCAGCTACCATCATCTCTGCTCAGTTTGCACTCGCTGCACCTCCCAAACTCATGATTCTCCCCGACAAAACTTGGTGCGTTGAAAAAGGCTATGTAACCGAAACCATGCGTAACGGCAAGAAGGTCGTTCGCGAAGACTACGACCGTGCTCTCATCGATGCAGATTTTAAGAACGTACAGCTTGCCATCAATCAAATCATGGCCGAACGTGGCTTCCCCCTCGTTGATGCCCTCTCTCAGCAGGAAACCGACGACGAAGACGAAATGCTCGACGAAGCATACGAAGGCGCCGAGACAGGTGCTGCCGCCGCGACAAACTCGTATGACGAAATTCTAAAGCGTGCCAAACCCGACATCACCCTCAAACTCGGTTGGAACGGCCACACAGCCGGTTCTCTCTATTCGGTTGACTATCGTCTCGAAGCTATCGACTCCTACTCCAACAAGTCAGTTGCTCCTATCGCCGGTCAGACCGGTGAGGTTCGTCGCACCGTACCCCTGTCGGTAGCACTCAAAAAGACTGCCACTGACAACATGGACCATTTCTGCTCCACTCTGATGAGCTACTTTGACGACCTGCAGACCAACGGTCGCGAAATTCGCTGCGATATCCGCATCCTCGACAGCGCCGGCATTACTATGACTTCCGAGTTCGGCGACAAGGAACTCTCGCAGATCATCTACGACTGGATCAGCGACAATACCGTCAATCACCAGTTCTCCGAGCGCAGCAGCGGCCGTAATATGGCTCGCTATGACCAGGTTCGCATTCCCTTCAAAAACGCAAGCGGTCAGCCCATGGACGCCAAGCGTTGGGTCGACGGTCTGCGCAACGTCCTCCGTTCGCACGGCATCGTAGCCGACAATGCTTCGTCAGGCCTCGGTGCAGCTCGTATCTACATTGGTGAAAAGTAATTCTCTTCCCTCCTAACCTACTAAAGCAAAAACATCTATGTTCAATATCAAGTCATTCCTCTGCGGTTGCGCTCTCGCGCTCGGCGTTGCGACCATGTCGGCCGCTCAGTGCGAAATCGGCATCGGTCTGGCCCCCTTCATCACCGAAGGCGACGACGTCCCCGCAGGCGTCGAGAAAAAACTCCAAGCCAAATTGAAGATGGTGCTCGCTCACTCCGGCGTTGCTGCCGGCGACTACGACTGCCAGTTCTTCATCACAGGCCGTTTCGACGAGGAGTTCAGCCAGGAAGCCGGCGGTGTCGGCGGTCGTGTGCTCGTTAAGTCCAACCTGCAGCTCGCCATCTGCGACGGCGACAACAAGAAGGTGTTCGCAACAGCCACTTTCCCCCTCAAGGGTGTCGGCGCCACTAACGAACAGGCCCTGACTCGCGCTCTGACGTCGCTCAACCCCAAGAACCCCGAGTTCATCAACTTTGTCGAGAACGCCAAGGCCAAGATCGTCGACTACTTCAACAGCAACTATCAGACCTACCTGGCGAAGGCCAACAAGGCTTTGGGTCAGCGCAACTACGACGAAGCTCTCTACTGGTCGACCGCCATCCCCGAGTGCTGCAACGGCTATGACGAAGCCAACGCTCTGGCCAACACCATCTTCACCGACAAAATCAACTACGACGGTGCGCAGGCTCTTGCCAAGGCCGAAGGCGAATGGGCAGCCAACCCCACCGCTGCCGGCGCACAGGCTGCCTACCGCTACATCGCTCAGATCGACCCCTCGTCGTCGGCATATCCCGCTGCCAAGGCTCTCGGCGCCAAGATGTCGGCCGCCGTTAAGGCCGACTACGACTTCGAGACCAAGGAGAAGTACCGCAGCCAGGTGAAACTCGAGGAACAGCGCATCAAGGCTGCCCGCGACGCTGCCGTAGCATGGGCCAAGAACCAACCCAAGACTATTATCCGCAACGTTCACCATCACCACTGGATCTGGTAATAGACCTCTATAAGCAACAAACCAATTCATAATAATTAATACCCAATTCAAATTTAACCCTAATCATGAAAGCCAAAAAGATTCTTTTTGCTTCGCTCGCTCTGACTATGGGTCTCGCAAGCATCCAGATGCGTGCCGACGATCCCAAGTTCATGCGCAGCTCGATCTACTCGGTGCTCATCAACTCCGACGAACAGAATACCCGTCTTGACAAAGAAGCTTCTACTGCCGATCCCGACGGCTATGCCGAAACCCTCAAGGCTTCAGGACTTAGCAACCTCGGTGGCGTACCCAAAGCTGCTTTCGAAAAGCTCACTATCCCCGAACAGTTCAACAACCACAACCTCGACGTCGTTATCGTAAACTTTGACGAACTCGTCAAAGGCATCTCGGCCGACGAAGCTAAGGAAGCCCGTCCCAAAGGTGGAGGCGCAGGCAAATTCCTCAAGGCTGCTGCAGGCGCTGCGATGGGCAGCAACGGCGAATCTTCGATGCTCCGCGTCGAGACCGTCGACGACTACATGCACGCCGTTATGAACAAGTTCTTCGCTGAGAACAAGACCGCCCCCATGATGGTCGCCAAATGGTACAACTACGACCCCAACCGTCAGCCTCAGTTCAACGCCGATATTATCGTTGAACGTGGTCTCGAAAATGCCTCGGCTGCCGATATGGCAAAGGCTGCTGCCGACGCTAATTACAAGGCTATGCTGTCCGAGCAGGGCTTCGAGCTGCTCAACAACACTTATGTTGTCGCTACCAACCTCCGCTTCCGTAACAACAAGGCTCTCGCCAAAGAAATTTCCGACCTCGCCGCTGCTGCTGCCAGCACTGCTGCCGGAGCTGCCGGCATTGGCGGTGGTCTTGGTGGTCTCGCTACCCTCGGCGCAAAGAAGGCTGCCGAAGCTGCTGCCAACAAGCTCCTCAAGGACATGTACTCGGTTACTGCCCTCACCAACCTCTACAAGCTCGAATGGAACGACGACATCGACATGAAGCTGTCTGACGACGTTCTCTACAACGAAAAAGCTACTCTCCAAGACCTCCTCAACAGCGGCGTTCTTAAACTGACTTACGTTGGTCAAACCAAGGCTCGTTCGGGCGTGAAGAAGGACAAATCGAAAACTCTCGACCAGCTCGCCGAATCGGCTACCGGTCGTGCTATCGACAAGGCCCTCGCCAAACTGCAGGTTGAATACGATGAATTCCGCACCAACGTACCCGTATCGAAGAGCGCTGACGGCTTCGTTTACGCCAAGATCGGTACCAAGGAAGGTGTTACCCCCGGTGACGAATACGACATCCTCGAACAGCAGGTTGACGAAAAGACCAACCGCATCAAATACAAAAAGGTAGGCAGCGCCAAGGTTGAAAAGGACGGCGTATGGTTCAACACCACCGGTGCAGACGAACTTATCGCCAACGCTGACGACAAGGAAGCTGCTGCCATGAAGGCCGCTCAGGATCTTGGCTACACCAAGTTCAAAGCCGGCAAGAAGGACTACAGCGGTTACTACCTCCGTCTCGCTAAGAAAAAAGGCAAAATCGAAGACTAATCTCTTCTGTTTTACCCCATAGTCGTTTCATTCCCCCGCGACAGCACCACGCTTTCGCGGGGGTTCTTTGTTTTGCCGCTGTTTTCTCGAAAATTTGCCGTAACTTTGCCGCAGAAATTAATAGCTTGTTTCGCAAGCTCTAAATAGCACTAATCATGAAACTGAAATACATTCTTCCCATCGCAGCAGGTCTCGCACTTCTTGTCAACGCACAAACGCCTGTCCGTTACGGCACCGGTCTGCCGGCCACAGGCTCCGACCGTACCGCCCACACCATATTTACCAATCCCGGCGAGGATTGCTCAACCTCGATGAACATCTCGTGGGGCGGTCCTGTGGGGCTGCCTGCGACGGTGGTCTACACCGACGGCACCGACACAGCGCGGGTAGTGTCGCGCGGCGAACTCTGCACCACCTTCGACTCCATCAACTCCAAGCTCGGCGACAACACCGACGTGTTCGAACGCCACGTGTTCGACCATCACACCGTCACCCTCACCGGCCTCAAGCCCGACACTCGCTACACATATCGTATCGTGACGGGCGATGGCGATGGCGCCGACACCGTATCGTCCGAACCGCGCTCGTTCCGCACGGCCGGTGCATCGTCTTGGAAAGCAGCCGTCATCGGCGACTTCCACCACTACTCGCCGTTGTGGCGCCGTCTCGACGCCGCTATGGCCATGGTCGACGTGCTCGACAGCGTGTCGGGAGGCTTCGACTGGGTACTTTCCCCCGGCGACCAGTGCGCTTGGGGTGGCAGCTACAACTACTGGACCGAACTGGCCGAGCAACCCGCCTACAAGGACTATATGTGGGCTGCCGTGCAAGGCAACCACGACCACATGAGCCGCGACAAGATAAACACCGACTTGTATTTCCGCGACAGCCATGCCAATCCGCGCAACGGCTACCCCGGCCAGGAAGGCATCAGCTACTGGTTCCGCTACGGCGACGTGCTCTTCATCATGCTCAATAACGAAGCCATGCGCACCGCCGCCTCGCTCGAGCCCGTCTTCGCGTGGATGGAGCGCGTAGTGGCCGACAATCCCGCACGCTACATCGTTGTCGTCGAGCACTACGAATGGCTCATCGGCACCAACGGCGCCAACAGCCAACTCGACCGCTTCCGCGATACCTTCGACCGCCTCGGCGTCGACCTCGCCATCTCCGGCAACAACCACGTCTACCTCCGCACCCACCCCCTCTACAACCGCACACCTGTCGCCGGCAGCGATGCTCCCTCGGCACTCTCCGGGGCTGCCCCCTCGGATTCTGATACGGAGGCACCCGCTGTGGTTGGTACTCAGTACGTTGTTTTGCCATCGTCCGACGATAGCCGAGGCCGCGACATCAAGCCCCTCGAAGCCAACGACGACATCATCGCCACCCGCTGGAGCGAAGGCCCCCACACCGTCGGCGCCATGATCATGGACGTAACCCCCGCCCGCATCACCCTCACCCTCTACGACCGCCACGCCACCCCCCTCGACACCCTCACCGCC
>CAZNGJ010000033.1:0-21175 GCA_964572615.1 uncultured Bacteroides sp. | reverse complement strand
GCGAAAATTCGCGTCCCTACTGCTACTATGGCAGTATTGGGGTTGATTTAGTTAACAAAAGTTGAAAAATAAAAAAAAAGCTTAAGGGGATGGCGGTGTATTTGCCCGAGTATCAAAAAAATAGCTTATCTTTGCCCAAATTAACCCATGCAGGAGAATTTAACCAATCTACAAAATATCTTGAACCAATAACCTTAAATGAAAAAAATCCTTATTGCGGCGGCAATGGCTGCCGGCATGCTGGCCTCTCCGCCGGCGCAGGTATCGGCCGAAAACATCAGTATCGGCACGGGTACCTACAACTTTACACGCGAGGTTGATCGCCAGATCGCCCCGGGTGTCAAGTACACCTACTTCAAATGTACGAGTCGTGGTACATACGGCACTCACGTTTATGTAACCGAGGTCGACTTGACCAACCCCAACGTAAAGATCGAATACCTCACAGCCTCGGGTACGACAGGAGGTGAGCGAAAATCGCTGGCTGCCATCGCTTCCGAACACACGACAACCAACCACAAGGTTGTTGCCGGCGCAAATGCCAATTTCTGGATCTCAAGCGAGCAACCCTGGAAGTCGCAGATGTCACTTCAGCCCCATGGCACGGCTATTCATAACGGAGAGACATACGTGCAAAACGCCACCGGCGGTTATGGTAGCCATATCGGCGGACCTTCTCAGACAGGTATGATTGCGTACACTGCCGAAGGCCGCATGAAGATCAACTATTACCAACCCAAACTCGAATTTCTGAATACGCGAATCAACCACGTGCTCGATATCCGCGACTTTAACCGTACCGTAACCGAAGGCTCGGCAGTCGTTTACACTCCTGCATGGGGTCGTACTAAGGCCTTTAAGCCGGTGACACTCAATTCCGACAACACTTGGAGTATACTATCGGGTAAGTGTACCGAGGTTTACCTCTCGCTGGCTCCCGGCGAAACGGCCATGAAGGTTGGTGGAACCGGAACGACCAAATATATCGTCAAGGAGGTACGCGCCAATGCCGGCACAGGCACCTTAGGCAACTACGACCTCTGTATTGTCGGTCAGGACATCACAGGTGCTCCATACGCAGCGGTACTCGCAGGTAACTACAAGGTAGGCGACGAACTCATCCTTACCAACCATTTCTATACCAACGGCGCCGCATGGCCCATGATTCAGGAAGCCACCTCGGGCAACTGTCTCGCTATGGTTGCAGGAACTGTTATCGGACCCAAAGATGGTCCAATAGACCAGACAACTTACAATGGAAACGTTTACGCCCGTACGCTTTACGGCACCAATAACGACGGCACGAAACTTTGGATAGCTGTTTGCGGTAACAAGACCAGTACATACTACGGTATGACGACAGCTCAACTGGCATACTTTCTTAAGTACCTTGGCGCAACCTACGCCGGACAGGTTGACTGCGGTGGTTCGTCGCAGATGTATGTCGATGGTAGCCAGGTAAATCAATCGACCGACGGAACTATTCGTACTGTTCACTCGGGTATGTTCGTTGTTGCTACGGGCAATGTGGAGGTTACGCCTCCGTCGATGGCAACAACGGCCGCCAATACCAACTTTGGCGAGGTGAACGTGGGTGGTTCGCTCGAAAAGCAATTCACCGTAACAGGCGCCAACCTGACCGGCGATATCACTATGAGCATCACCGGCGCGAATGCCGCTCAGTTTGTTGTGACACCCTCTACCATCCTCAAGGCCAATCAGAAAGGCACTATCACCGTCAAGTACGCCCCCACCGCCGAAGGTAGCCACACCGCTACCCTCAACATCGCTACCTCGGGCGTGACCACCAAGACATTCACTCTGACCGGTAAGGCTGTGATGACCGTAGGCGCAAGCGTCAACTATCCCGACGATGCTAAGGCATACGGTGTGAGCGCGCCCTCGAGTTACACCCTCGACCGTGAGTATCAGGACTTTGCCATCGCCGAACTGGCCGGCAAGACCATCAAGCGCGTTATCGCCCGCGGTGACATCCTCTACATCCTGGCCCACGACACGGCTAAGAATCCTACCATCGTGGTCTTCAACCACACCACCAAGCAAGTAGTCCGCACCCTCGGCACCGAGAACGCTACTATCGGCTCGCCCCGCGTCAGCGACATCGCCATCTCGGCCGACGGCATCCTCGTAGGCCAGGGTTATGCTATGCAGGCAGATAGAGGTCAGTCAGACTATGTAGCAAGTCAAGATCTTACCTACTATTGGTTAAACGGTAGCGACGGAACTGCCTACGGTCAACCATTCCACTGGAACGCATGTAGCCATGCCGGCAATTGGTATCATGCGTACGTAGGTGAATCTATCGCAATGTTTGGTGAAAAAAATACTGGACGTTTTGTTCATACCGCGACGACAACCGGTTCGTCAGAAGCTATTCGTTTCACAATCCAACAGCTTGGCCATGTTTATGTCGATGGTGATGTAGCATCTATCTGGCATAATAACTTTAATAGTGTATCCGGATGGACCAAGAAAGATTTGGGAGATGTATTGTTGTTCGTTTCTCCCTTTAATGATAATAACATTATCGTACAAGGTAATAAGAAGGCCGGTGCCGAGTTCTCATTGTCGGGTACTGCAGCCGGTATCCCCTCCAAGGTTGCCGATGTTCCCTCGATAATCCCCGCCGCTGCTAACCACACCGGTATCTTCCGTTATGGCGGCAAGATCTACATGACCTCGCCTACATTCAGCGGCAGCAACAACAACGGCATCATGCTGGTCGACATCACCAACGGCCTGGCTTCGGGCACACAGGTGACACTGTCGAAGAGCAGCATGAACTCGGCGGCAACCACCAACGTGGCCACCGTCGGCACCGGTGTCATCACCTACGAAGGCGGCAAGTTTGTCGAGGCCCGCATGGCCATCCTGGCCGTACGTAACGGCGCCGTGACCAAGTTTATCACCCCGTCGAACATCGTTGCTCCCGAGCCTCAGGATCCCGAACTGATAACCACTGCCGCCGACACCGACTTCGGCAAAGTGGAAGTAGGCAAGACCGGCGTACGCTCGTTCAATGTCGAGGGTCATGCCCTGACCGGCGACGTCACCTTCACCGTCAGCGGTGACGGCTTCAGCGTAAGCCCCGCCAAGATGGCCAAGGACGAAGCCGAAGGCTCCGTTCAGATCATCTTCAACCCCACGGCTGAAGGCGAATACAACGGCACGCTGACCATCAGCACCCCCGGTATCGAGTCGGCAACCATCAAGTTGCACGGCACCGGTATCGCACCCGTCGTATACGGTACCCGCGCACACCATCCATACAATCTGCGCCACACCTTCCACGCCGAGGACGGATACACCTTCTACTTCCACAGCACCGGTGACGCCGCCAACGCCCGCATCCGCTTCACCCGCAGCGACAACGGCCAGATCAAGTCGACCCGCCGCAACGTCGTGGCCTCCGAAGCCGACAACACCGTCGACGAGCGCATCTACGAAGTAGGTCCCGTCACCAAGGGCGAGAACAGCGTGACCATCCCCCACAGCTGGTTCCCCCGCACCCAGTACAACTGGACAGTCGAACTCGAGAACTACCCCGTCGAGACCGGTGGCCCCGTCTTCCACGCAGCCCCCACCAAGCTGGATGCCCGCGGTGGCGTAGTGGTCATAAAAGACCCCGCAAGCCCCATGTACGGCCATATCATCACCTCGACAGGTTGGGCCGAAGGCTTTGCCATCTATTCGCCCACCCACGAACTGATCGGCAAGTACAATGCTGATTACTTCGCAAGCCACGGCGGCAAACCCGCATGGACAGCATCCAACCGTTCGTCCATCTACCGTATGGCCGAGCATAACAACATCGTTTATGCCATCGACTATGCCGACGCCGGCGCAGGTATCTACATCTTCAACCCCGAGCATCCCGAATACGGCACCGGCAATATCTTTGCCGGCTCGGGTGCCACCAAAGACGCCGGCGGTTGCTGGTTCCTTAACGGTGTAGCCCTCGGTGGTGGCGGCTCCGGCCTCTGCTTCACAGGCTCGGGTGCTGACACCAAGCTGTGGTCGTTCCAGGAAGACTATCCCTCGGGCAATGTCAAACCCGACGTGCTCTGCAGCTGGAATATAGGCAACTCGACAAGTATCACTACCGCTCCCACTAAATATGACGAGATATACGGAAATTCTACAAATGCGGGCGGTATTATGGGTAACACCAATGTTAATTTGACAGCAGACGGAGACAACGGTTTATTCGTTAGTCAGGTTCGTGACAGTCAGTCATCTAAACTTCCCGGTTTTATCTACATCAATACTAAGGGTGAAATCCTATATAACTCCGGTGAGCATCTCGATTTGTTCACAACTTGCGCATCCGGTTTAGCTTTAAGTGAGGATCGTTCGCTTATGGCCTTGTCTATGGGTAAGTCTGGCATCCGTGTGTTCGATGTAACCTGGGCCTCCAACGGTGCTCCCTCTTTTAGCATCAAATACGACATCCCCAACTCGACAAATACCATCAATACTGTACCTCAGATGGCATTTGACCCTGCAGGAAATCTCGTGGCTTTCATGCAGAGCACCGACGCGACCAAAAACGGTATCACCGTCTATGCCCTGCCGCAGAGCGAGGGCAAGGTGGTTACCGCGGCTGCTCCGATGAGCTATATAGTCGACGGAACCGCTACCGGTGTCGAGGACATTATGCTCGATGAGGCCGGCGAGACACACGAACCCATCTACTACGACATCAAGGGTGTGCGTGTTGACGCCGACGCCCTCACCCCCGGCCTCTACCTGAAGGTGACCGGCAAGACCGTCGAGAAGGTTCGCATCAAGTAGTAATCCCCAACCCTCACTAATAAAAATGTCTTGTTTTTGTCCGCAAAAACAAGACATTTTTTGTATATTTGCGCCATGGATATAAAACTCGAAGTAATGGTGGCCGTGTACGGCCGAAGCGCCATGGAGCGCGTGGCCACCGCCGGGCAGCTTGAGCCGACGCCGGGGGTGCGCTACCTCCTGTCGTGGCAGTTGCCCGAGGGGGAGTTTCCCGCCGAGGTGCCGGCTGCGCTTGCAGCCCGAGCCGACGTCGTGGTCGAGGCCTGGCAGGGTAGGGGGGTTAGCGCCAACCGCAATCGTCTCCTCGGCATGGCCCGCGCGCCCTATCTGCTGTGCGCCGACGACGACATCGCCTATACCGCCGAGGGACTGCGCAGCGTCATCGACGCGATGGATGCCGACCCCGAGGCCGACATAGTCACCTTCCGCATCCGCACCCCCGAGTCGCGGCGCTATCCCCCCGACGGCACCACGCTGCGCTATAGCCCGTGGCGCCGTAACTTCTACCCCTACCTCGTCGAGGTAGCCCTGCGCCGCGAGGCCATCGAGCGCGTCGGGCTGCGCTTCGACGAGCGCTTCGGCACCAATGCTCCCGTGTATGGTGCCGGCGAGGAGGATGTATTTCTGTGCGATGCCGTGCGCGCCGGCCTGACCGTGCGCCACCGCGCCGTCGAGATACTCACCCACGCAGGCACCAGCACCGTCACCCGCCGCGCCACCGACCCCGCTGTGGTCATGGCCCGAGGCGCCGTCCTCCGCCACATCTACGGCCCCCTCGCCCTGCCCCGCCTCCTCCGCCTCGCCCTCGCCCTCCGCACCTGGCGCGTGCTGACCGCCCCGCCCTCCCCAAAGGGGCGGGAGCTGTAGGTGTGGTCCAAGACAGGAGCACAGGAGCACTTTAATTATCAATTTTCAATAAATCAAAAAGTTCTTCTGTACTCCTGTCTTGGACCTAAAGTGTCGGTTGCGACGCTACAAGGTTTGTGAATCAACAAAAGTGGGGGGGTGAAAAGAGGGGGGAATTCGGAAATTATTGCTAATTTTGCAAAAGTTTATCCGGCCGCGTGTCGGATAGTGCTGTTTGTGCTCATAAACCAACTGTTGTTAACCTCTTTTCTCGTATAGTCCAATGACCAATCTCACTACGGCCGACGAGGCCGGTCGCCCGACCGGCGCCACGGACAAAAGCGCGGCTGCCGTGCCGCAACATACGCATATCGACAAGGCTATCTGGGGCTTGTACATAGCCTTGGTGGTGGTGTCGCTCATCGAGCTGTTCAGTGCCTCTTCGCGCGAGGTCACCGAAGGCCATATAATGTCGCCGCTGTTCCGCCACGCCATGCTGCTCGGCGGCGGTACGCTGATCATGCTCCTCATCCAGCGGGTGCACTACCGGGTATTCTACAAGTACGCCTGGGCGATAGTGGCGCTTTCGGTGGCGGCCACGATATACACCATGTTCTGGGGCCAGGTCATCAACGGCGCGCGCCGCTCGTTCTCGCTCGGTATATGCAGTGTGCAGCCCAGCGAGCTGCTCAAATTCTCGGCGGCGCTCATCATAGCCAAGGTGCTCGGTGACGGCCAAATCAAGGTGAACGGGCGCCCGCAGGTGTCCGACCGAGCCATCATCACCGTGGCCACGGTGGTGTTTATCTTTGGCTTCATGCTTATCAACCAAGGACTTACCAACACCATCCTGCTCATGGCTATCTCGCTGTCGCTGATGGCGATAGGCGGTGTGTCGTGGCGCAAGTGGTTTATGGTGGTGGGTGTCTACGGCGCCCTCGGCCTTGTGTATATAGGCTATTCGCACTTCAAAGCCTCCGACCGCGAGAGCCGCGACCAAGCCATCGAGTCGGTTGAGGCCGGCCAGGAGACCGACCGCAGCCATCTGCGCATGAGCCGCATGGACTACTACTTCACCCCCAACAAATACGACCTGCCGATAACGTCCGAGAACCAGCAGTCGCAGTACGCCTTCATCGCCCAGGCCAACGGCGGCGTGACGGGAGTCGGTCCCGGCAATTCGCGCGAGACAGCCCGACTGCCCCTGGCATTCAGCGACTATATCTACGCCATCGTCGTCGAGGACATCGGCCTCGTGGGCGGACTTGGCGTCATGGCCATCTACCTGCTGCTGTTAGCGCGCGCCGGCTACGTGGCCAACAAATTGCGCAAAGCCTTCCCGGCGCTGCTCATCATAGGCATGGCCGTGTTTATCGTCTATCAGGCGCTGTTCCACATGGCTATCGTGTCGGGACTGTTCCCCGTGTCGGGACAGCCGCTGCCGTTCATCAGCAAAGGCGGTTCGTCGGTGATAGTGTCGTCGATAGCCTTAGGTATCATGCTCAGTGTGAGCCGTTACGCCCAACGCAAAGGCGACAAACCCGCCGCCGACAGGGAGGAGCGCGCTCTGGCCGACAATCCCGCATAAACCCTTAACGAAATGACAAAAGCAAACAACAATACCCCCCGAAACCGGGCACCCCGCGTGATAGTGAGCGGCGGTGGTACCGGCGGACATATCTTCCCGGCCATCTCGATAGCCAACGAGGTGCGCCGCCGTTATCCCGACGCCGAGATACTCTTTGTCGGCGCCGAAGGTCGCATGGAGATGGAGCGCGTGCCCAAGGCCGGCTACCGCATCGAGGGCTTGCCCGTGATGGGCTTCGACCGCAAGCGTCTGTGGCGCAACGTCAAGGTGCTCGCCGAGCTGTACAAGAGCATGCGCAAGGCACGCCGCATCGTCCGCGACTTCCGCCCCGACATCGCCGTGGGCGTAGGCGGCTACGCCAGCGGCCCGACCCTCAAGGTAGCCCAGAAAGCGGGTATTCCCACCCTGCTGCAGGAGCAGAACTCGTACGCCGGCGTGACCAACAAGATGTTGGCACGCCGCGCCGATGCCATCTGCGTGGCCTACGACGGCATGGAAGCCTTCTTCCCCGCCGACCGCATCACCAAAACCGGAAACCCCGTCCGCAGTGCCATCCTCGACTGCCCCCTGACGCAGGCCGAGGCCAAGGAAGCACTCGGTTTTCCCGCCGACCGACCCCTCGTGCTCGTTGTGGGAGGCAGCCTTGGCAGCCGCACCATCAACAATGCCGTCAAGGCCGGCCTCGACACCCTCGAAGGCGCCGGGGTGTCGGTGCTTTGGCAGACCGGCCGCACCTACGCCGACGGATGCGCCGAGGCCGCCAAGGGACACAAGGGTGTGCTCGCCACGCCATTTATCGACGACATGGCCACTGCCTACCGAGCCGCCGATCTTGTGGTGTCGCGCGCCGGAGCCTCGACCATCAGCGAGCTGCAGATGCTCGGCGCCGCCGCGGTGCTCGTGCCGTCGCCCAATGTGGCCGAAGACCATCAGACCAAGAACGCCCGTGCCCTTGTCGACGTAGACGCCGCCGTCCTCATCACCGATGCCGAAGCCGTCGAGCGCCTCGTGCCCGCCGTAGTCGACCTTCTCGGTCACCCCGACCGACTGGCGACCATGCGCATCAATATCGCGCAGATGGCACTGCCCGACGCCGCCGCCAAGATTGTCGACAGCATGGAGAGCATAATCAAACAGAAGAAACAATGAAAGACCTCAAAGAATACAAAAACGTGTACTTCGTGGGCGCCGGCGGTATAGGCATGGCTGCCCTCGAGCGCTATTTCCTGTCGCTGGGCAAAGCTGTGGCCGGCTACGACCGCACTCCCTCACCGCTGACCAAGGCACTCATCGCCGAGGGCGTCGACATCACCTTCGACGATGACACGGCCACCATCCCCGCAGCCATGACCAACCCCGCCGACACGCTGGTGGTGTACACCCCCGCCGTGCCGACAACCAACAGCATCTTCCGCTATTTTGCCGACGGCGACTTCACGATGATGAAACGCGCCGCCGCCCTGGGCATCATCTCGCGCAGCAGCCGCGCCATCTGCTTTGCGGGCACCCACGGCAAGACGACCACCTCGTCGATGTGCGCCCACATCCTGCACACGGCCGAGGTGGGCTGCAACGCCTTCCTTGGCGGCATCCTGCGCAACTACGGTTCGAACCTGCTGCTGTCGGCCACCTCGCCGTGGAGCGTCATCGAGGCCGACGAGTACGACCGCTCGTTCCATCAGCTGCGCCCGTCGATAGCCGTCATTACATCCACCGACCCCGACCACCTCGACATCTACGGCACCGAGGAAGCCTACCTCGAGAGCTTCGCCCACTTCACCGAGCTCATCGTGCCCGGGGGCACACTGGTGCTACACACCGGCCTCAAGCTCCGCCCCCGTCTCGGCAGCGACGTACGCGTCTACACCTACTCGCGCACCGAGGGCGACTTCCACGCCGAGCGCATCCGCCACGCCGACGGCACGATAACGTTCGATTTCGTCGGTCCCGACGTACGCGTGGCCGACATAGAGCTCGGAGTGCCCGTGGACATCAACGTCGACAATGCCGTGGCCGCCGGCGCGGCAGCGTGGCTCACCGGCGACATCACCCCCGACGACCTGCGCACGGCCATAGCTACATTCATGGGACCCGAGCGCAGGTTTGAGTTTCATCTAAAGGAGACCGACGGTGCCCGACGCGCCATCATCGACGACTACGCCCACCATCCCGACGAGCTGCGGGCATCCATCCGCTCGGTCAAGGCCCTCTATCCCGACCGACGTCTGACTGTGGCCTTCCAGCCCCACCTGTACTCGCGCACCCGCGATTTCGCGCCTGAATTTGCCGAAGCCTTGTCGCTGGCCGACAGCGTAGTGCTGCTCGACATCTACCCCGCTCGCGAAGAACCCATACCCGGCGTGACCTCGAAAATTATCTTCGACAAAATTGTTGCGCCCGAAAAAGTACTAATTGCCAAAAAAGATTTGGTCAATCACCTAAAAAGTTGTAATTTTGACATCCTGTTGACTGTCGGCGCCGGCGACATCAATCTCTGCCTGCCGGAGATAGTGGCCAACGCCCGACAGACCGCCTCCCCCGTAACCCCGCAAAAGTAAGCAAGTAAGCCAGTGTCGCGCAAAACCCTCATATATGCAATTCTCGCCGTCGTCATCGTGGTGTATATGTTCATCATGGTGCCGGTGACCAACAGTGCCGAACGCAGCGATACGTTCAGGCAGCTGCGCATCGAGGTGGACGACCCCAACGGCACCGGCTTCCTGACGGCGGCCGATGTCAACACCGTGCTCGACAACCTGCAGGGCCGCATGGACACCCTGCGCCGCGCCCATCTGAACACCTACGAGGTGCAACACCGGCTCAACGCCTACAACCGCGTCGAGAACGCCACCTGCCTGGTGCTCAACGACGGCACGCTGCTGATTAGTGTCGAGCCCTTCGACCCGGTGGCACGCGTGTTCGACCGCAAAGGCTCGGTGTACGTCAACGCCGCCGGCAAGCGCGTCAAGGCCGCCCCCGGCTACCATGTCGACGTGCCTGTCGTGACCACCGACGCCGTGGCCGACACCACGATGGTGCGCAAGCTGCTGCCCATCCTGCGCGCCATCAAGCAGGACAGCCGCGCCAACGCCCTGGTGACGTCGCTGCGCATCGACCGCCGTGGCGACATCATCATCATCCCCGGCGTGGTCGGCCACGTCATCAACTTCGGCGATACGACACTGATAGAAAACAAGCTCGACCGGCTGCACGTGTTCTACCGTGACGTGATGCCCGTGCGCGGTTGGGATGCGTTCGATACCATTTCGGTCAAGTGGAACGGCCGCATCGTTGCCACCAAACGCGACAAGACCGTGCCGCAGCGCATCCCCCTGGACCGTCTGGACGACATTGTCGATGAGGTGCTCGACGACGAGGTAATGCTGACCAACACCGACTGAACTCTTTTTTGACCCAAATACAATCCCTAATCTCCATCCACCCCCTCCGACCCATGGAACCCAATACAACCTCCGCCCGCTCTGACAACGAGAAGTTCGTTGTGGCTGTCGAACTCGGCAGCTCGCAAGCCAAGATAGGCGTCGCCGGCTTCGACCCCGCCGACGACACCCACACCCTGACAGTGTACAACGCCGCCACGCTGCCCACCGTGGACAGTGTGCGCTACGGTCGTGTCAACAATATCCGCGAAGTCACAGAGACAGTGACATCACTGCTTGAGGCGGTGGAGAAACAATACCCCATCGAGGGACGCAAGATACTGGGTGTCTATATCAGCATAGGCGGCCTGAGCATGAAGTCGCGCCGCATCAAGGCGCGTCAGGTGCTGCCCGGACGCCGCGAAATCACCGAGGACCTCATCGAGCGCCTGCAGGAGGATGCCATCGACAGCATGTCGACCTCCGACGAGCTGATTTGCGTCGAGCCGGTGCGCTTCCATGTCGACAACATGCCCAATCCCCGTCCCGTAGGCTCGCTGGGCACCCGTCTGGCCGGCGAGTTCACCGCCGTGGTGTGCAACCCGTCGAACAAGAACGATGTGGTCGATGTAGTGGCCGACCGCGTCGGCCTGAGCATCTCCGGCGTGTCGGTTCGCCCCCTTGCCCTGGCTCACCTGGTGCTGTCGTCGTCCGAAACCAACGCCGGCTGTATGCTGGTCGATTTCGGCGCCGAGACCATTACCGTTTCCATCTATAAGAATTACGCCCTTCAGTACCTGGCAACCATCCCATTAGGCTCGCGCCTCATCACCCGTGACCTGAGCGCCACCATGGCGCTCACCGAGGAGGAAGCCGAGGACCTCAAACTGAAGATGGCCAACGCCATGCCCGACAAGGCCGACGACACCGAGGAGCCCTCGAAGCTGCAGGAGGCCGTCAATGCCGTAGTCATGGCGCGCTTGGCCGACATCGTGGCTAACATCGCGGCTCAACCCGAATTTGCCGGCATGAAGGCCGACGAACTCCCCGCCGGCATCATCCTGGCCGGTGGCGGCGCCAAGCTGCGCAACTTTGCCCGTCTGCTCGAAAGCCAGACCCGCATGAAGGTGCGTATCGCCACCCTGCCACCCGACATCATCATCACCGACCCGTCGTTGTCGGCCACCGACAACCTCGACCTCATCGCCCTGCTCAACGAGGGCGCCGAGGCTTCGCGCGTCAATCCCGAAGTGGAGTGTCTCACTGTCCCTGCCCCCGCTCAGGCCGACGAACCCGCTGAGAAATACGACCCCAACGACGTTGTGGTCGACTTCATGGCCGACCGAGAAGTCGACAACCACCTCAACGAGCGTCAGCGCGAACTCGAGGAATGGGGCTACCTGCCCGGTGACTTCGGCGGCGACAACCCCTTCGAGGCATCCCCTTATCAGTCGGCCGGTACAGCCGATGTCGAGCCCGAACCCGATGACGCCGACGAGTACGGGCTGATGGACGACGATGATGCCGAGCGCAAGCGCGAGCAGAAGGCCCGCCGTCTGCGTCAGCAGGCTGAGAAGGCCCGCATCGAAAAGGCAAAGAAAGAAAAGGAGGAAAAGCGCCGTCGCGACCGTGAGGAGCGCCGTGCAGCCGCCGAGGGTCAGCCCTCGCGCATGGACCGCATCATCACCAAGCTCACCGGCCTGCTGAGCAACAACTACGAAGACCGCAGCGCCGACCTCGACGATTAATCCCCAAACCCCACAAAACAGCAACAAAAACATTCCCTTACCATATATAACCATCAGAAAATGACCAACTACGATATTATCGACGACAGCGCCTTCAAAGCCAACATGGCCGGCACCCCCATACAGCGAATCAAAGTGATAGGTGTCGGAGGTGGCGGCAACAACGCCGTTATCCACATGCACAAACAAGGCATCAAGGACGTGTCGTTCGTCTTGCTCAACACCGACCGCCAGGTACTCGAGGACTCCACCGTGCCCACCAAGGTGCTCATCGGCCCGGGCCGCGGAGCGGGTGGCAACCCCGACCGTGCCCGCAAGTACGCCGAGGAAAGCGCCGAGCAGATAGCAGCCCTCTTTGACGACGAAACCGACATGGTGTTCATCACCGCCGGTATGGGCGGAGGCACCGGCACCGGTGCAGCTCCCGTGGTGGCCCGCATAGCCAAGGAGCGCGGCATCCTCACCGTCGGTATCGTGACCGTGCCCTTCACCTTCGAGGGCAACAAGAAGGTGCTCAAGGCCCTGAAGGGTGCCGAGGAGATGGCCCAGAATGTCGACTCGCTGCTCGTTATCAACAACCAGCGCCTCACCGAGATATATCAGAACCTCGACATATTCAACGCGTTCGCCAAAGCCGACGACACCCTGCTCACCGCCGCCCAGTCAATCACTGACATCATCACCATCCGCGGCGTGATCAACCGAGACTTCAACGACGTCGACACCACCCTGCGCGAAGGCGGTTCGGCCATCATCTCCACCGGTTACGGCGAAGGCCCCGACCGTGTCACCATGGCCATCCAGGACGCCCTCCACTCGCCCCTGCTCAAGAACACCGACATCTTCGGCTCGAAGAAGCTGCTGATGGTGCTATACGTGTCGGACGACACCGTAAATCACCCCTTCAACATGGAGGAAACCCTGGCCCTCGACCAGTTCGTGGAGAGCATCGACAGCGAGGTCGACGTCATGTGGGGTCTCTACCAACAGCCCGGCCTGGACGACAAGGTGCGCATCACCATCCTTGCTTCGGGCTTCGAGGTATCGCTGCCCGAACAGTCGGCCGACACCGACCGCAGCTTTCCCGGCAAGGAAAAACCCGCATCCGAGAAAGCCAAGGACAAGAACCTGATAGAGAGCGTCTACGGCCATCAGTTCCAGCAGAAACCCGGTCGCGTGCTCGACCCCTCGGCCTACGACAACCCCGAAGGCGAGGAGGTGCGTCAGATCGAGCAGAACCCCGCCGTGGACCGCAATGTATACCGTAAGTACAGCGGCGGTGCGTCGGCGTTCCGTGGAGCCGGCTACGACCGCTCGCCCAAGGCTCCCGCCAAAGAACAGGCACCGGCCAAGGACGGTGGCAAGACCGACGGCGGCATTATGATAAGCTTTGACGACTTCAATAACTGACAGAGATAACCGAATGAGCGAACAACAACCTCCGGCCGCCCCGTCATCCTCTGCTCCGGACAAGCGAGAGCGTTGGACCGAGATAGAACTCCTGCCCGCATGGGACGAGGAGTACTATGACGTATATACGGCCAAAAAGTTCGGCAAGTGGGTCATGCTCAAGACCCTCAAGCCGCAGTTCCGCGACGACCCCGTGTTCCGCAACCTCATCGAGAAGGAGTTTGAGGTGCGTTACAACCTGGCGCACCCCAACATCGTGATGATCAACGACTTCGAGGAAGTGCCCGGACTGGGAATGTGCATTATCACCGACGATGTCTACGGCGACTCGTTGCGCAAACTCCTCGACGAAGGCCGAGTGACCGACACCCATATCGCGCAGCTGAAGACACGGCTACCCGCCGCCATGGAGTATATCCAGCTGAACCATGTTGCTCACCACCCGATACGCCCCGAGACCATTATCTTTACCGAGAAGATAGGCAACCTCAAGCTCATCGACATCGGCTTCGAGCAGAAGCAGAGCCTCAGCCACGACGATACCGGCAGCGATATCGAGAACTTCGGCCGCATCATCCTCGAGGTGCTCGAGAAGACCGGCCGTCACGACCCGGAGCTGAAGCGTGTGGCCGAGCGTTGTGTCGGCAAGGGCGTCAAGGCTCCGTACCGCGATGTCCAGTCGCTGCGCATTGCCGTCGAAGGTCGCTCCAATAGGCCACTCTACACCGGTATCATCATCGTGCTGCTTGCACTGGTGGGAGTGCTGGTGTGGCTGCTTTCCACCAACTCCGCCCCCGCTAACATAAACTAATTCCATTATGGCTGTAGAAATAGTACCAGTACGTCCCCTGAAACGCGACCTGCGCAAGTATGTGCAGTTCGGTATCGACCTGTATGCCAACAACGCATGCTACGTACCCCCGTTGGTTTTCGACGAAATCAACACCTTCCTGCCGGAGAAGAACCCGGCGTTCGACTTCTGCGAGTCGCAGTCGTTCCTGGCCTACCGCGACAACGTGATAGTGGGCCGCATCACCGGTATTATCAACAATGCTGTCAACAAGAAGACTGGCGAGAAGGTGGTGCGCTTCGGTTTTGTCGACTTCATCGACGACCGCGAAGTGGTCGACGCGCTGTTCCACGCCGTGTCCGTGTGGGGTGCCAACCGTGGCATGACCACCATTGCCGGCCCGTTGGGTTTCAGCGACATGGACCCCGAAGGCATGCTTATCGAGGGCTTTGACGAGATGGGCACCATGGCCACCATCTACAACTATCCCTACTACGCCACCCACATGGAACGCATGGGCTACGAGAAAGATACCGACTGGATCGAGTTCCGCATGACCGTGCCCGACAAGGTGCCCGACAAGTACATGCGCATCGCCGACATCGTGCAACGCAAGTTCGACCTGCATGTGGTCGACATAAAGTCGCGCAAGTGGGTCAAGGCCACCTACGGCCGCGCCATCTTCGAACTGATCAACGAGGCATACAAGGACCTGTACGGCTTCGTGGCCCTCACCGACCGTCAGATCGAGTACTATATCGATATGTATCTGGGCATGCTGCGTCTGGACGACGTGTGCCTCATAGCCGACAAGGACGACCGTCTGGTGGGCGTAGGCATATCGATGCCGTCGCTGAGCAAGGCGCTTCGCCGTTGCGACGGCCGCCTGTTCCCCACCGGGTGGTATCACATCCTCAAGGCCATCCGAGGCGGCTCCGACGTGGTCGACCTGCTCCTGGTGGCCATCAAGCCGGAATACCAGGGTAAAGGCGTCAATGCTCTACTGTTCAGCACCCTCCTTCCCAACTATATTGCCAACGGATACAAGTTTGCCGAGAGCAATGTCGAGCTCGAGGACAATGAGAATGTCCAGAAGCAGTGGGAGTACTTCGAGCGTCGTCAGCATCGCCGCCGTCGTGCATGGAAGAAGGATATTTCGGACATGACGACCAAAGCATCCAAATCAACGAAAAAGAAATAACACCCAATCTCCCTCATGACCATGAAAATATTCAGGAAACTAACCGTTTTGTTAGCCTCTGCCGTCATCGGCATTGCCTCCGCGCATGCCGAGATACCTGCGGGCTACTATGCGTCGCTGAACGGCAAGAAGGAAGGCGAACTGAAAACGGCCATTTTCAACCTGGTGCGCAACTTTACCCAAGTGTCGAGCTATACGGCTCTCCCCCAGTACTTCCAGCGCACTGACGTCTACCCCGAGAGCCGACGCTGGTGGGACATGTACTCCGACATCCCCCTGTATGCGCCGTCGTTCAGTGGCCTCAACCGCGAGCACTCGTTCCCCAAGAGCTGGTGGGGCGGTCTTACCGACGTGTCGGCCTACGTCGACCTCAACCACCTCTATCCGTCGGAGGCCGCAGCCAATATGGCCAAGAGCAACTACCCCCTCGGCGAGGTGAACCGCAGTCAGAACATCAAGTTTCAGAACGGCATAACCACTGTCGGTTATCCCGTTGCCGGACAGGGTGGGGGAGCCGGATTTGTCTTTGAGCCGGCCGACGAGTACAAGGGCGACTTTGCCCGCACCTACTTCTATATGGTGACTTGCTATCAGAACCTTACGTGGAAATACTTCTATATGGTCAGCCAGAACACCTATCCGACGCTGACCACATGGGCCATCAATCTGCTCATGAAGTGGCACCGCGAGGACCCCGTCAGCGACAAGGAGACACGCCGCAACGACGAGGTGTACAAGATTCAGAACAACCGTAACCCGTTTATCGACTATCCCGAACTGGCTGAGTTGTTGTGGGGCAACAAAAAGGGCCAGGCCTTCGACGCCTCATCGTCGACCACGCCCGGCGGCACGCCCAACCTCATCACGCCCGTCCAGGACATGGCCCTCGATTTCGGTCAGGTGGCCATCGGCAAGTCAATCACGGCGCGACTCTGGTTTAACGGCGAAAACCTCACATCGCCTATCAATCTTGCCGTCTACACGGGCGATAAGGACTACTTCACCATCCCCGGACGGTCGATAGCGGCTAACCTCGTCAATAGCGCCGAAGGTTATTGGCTGACAATGACATACGAACCCAAGGAGACAGGCGAGCACACATCGCGTCTGCTCATCCAGGGCGGCGGTGTGCCCGGCAGTCGCGGCATATCGCTGCACGGCGAGTGCCTGGCAGTGCCTACGCTGACAGCCCCGACAGCTCTGGCAGCTACCGAGGTTGAGTCCAACAGCTATGTGGCTAACTGGCAGCCTGTCGATGGCGAGGTGGTCGATTACTATCTGATCAACCGTACACGATATGCAGGCGGCAAGGTGACATACGAGCAGGTGCTTGCCGAAGAACCGGGTACCCTAATCGAGGACTTCAACAACAGCGACAACGAGACATACACCGTCCAGTCGGTGCGCCTCGGCTTTGTCAGCCCCGAGTCGAACGCCGTCTCCGTCAGCCATGCCGGTATCGATGCCGTGGCCGTCGATGAACTGTGGGGTGTCGATGCCATCCCCGGCGGTATACGCCTGATGGGTACTGCGACCATCCGCGACATCGTCGTCTACGATACGACCGGTCGCGTGGTTGTGACCATGGACAGTGCCGAGCCTTACACCGACATAGCGCTACCCGCAGGTATATATCTGGTGACAGCTGCCGACGCTCCGC
This sequence comes from uncultured Bacteroides sp., assembly GCA_964572615.1. Lineage (GTDB taxonomy): Bacteria > Bacteroidota > Bacteroidia > Bacteroidales > Muribaculaceae > CAG-873. The sequence continues at coordinate 3,737 of CAZNGJ010000033.1, read as the reverse complement.
GTCCCGTCAAGGCTGTGGTATATTAATCAGTAAAATCTAAAAACCTAATACTAAGCATAATGGCAGTAAACGAACAAACACTGTTACGCCGCAGTGAGAATCTGAATGTGCCGGGGTCCGACGCCACTGTCCGCGACCGCGTGCGCTACCTTATAACCCGTCTACGCAAGACCCAGCAGCAGTTTGCAGCTATGATGGGCATGGACGGTCCCAACCTGTCGCGTATCCTGAACGGCCGTGCGCCCTTTTCGGACGCGATGATCAACCGCATCGTAGTCAATCTCGGTGTGTCGAAGGAGTGGCTGTTGAACGGTACCGACGTACCTTTCCCGAAGAGTACCGAACGCAGGCTCGAGGTGATCGGCAATAACGACGAACCTGCACGCGTACTCAGCTTCGAGGCTAACGGTGCACCCGTGTACGACATCGACGTGACCGCCGGCTACTCCGAACTGTCGAGCATGTTTACCTCCGACCGAATCATCGGTTATCTGCAACTGCCACAGCTTAATCCCAAGAATGCCATTGTCCATGTGTCGGGCGAGTCTATGTTGCCTCAGATACCCGACGGCGCTTTCGTGGCCATACGCCCCATCAGCAGCGACGCTCCCATCTTCTGGGGCCAGACCTACCTGGTGATTCTCGAGGATTACCGTATGGTCAAGGTGCTCCGTAAGCATCATGACCCTTCGAAGGTAATACTGCACAGTTTCAACCCCGATTATGACGACATGGAGCTGGACCGCTCGGCCATAAAGGCTCTCTATGTGGTCGATGCCGTCATCAATTGTCGTCTGTTAGCCTGAATGTTATGAGCAAGAAACCCAAACTCGTTGTATCAACAGGCGCCGGCATAAGCGCCGAGAGCGGCCTGTCCACGTTCCGCGACAGTGGCGGCATGTGGGAACAGTACGACGTTATGGAGGTGGCCTCGCACGAGGGCTGGCTGCGCAATCCCGCCCTGATACACAGCTTCTACAACGCCCGCCGCAAGGATGCCGCCAAGGCTCAACCCAACGCTGCTCACATAGCACTGGCACGCCTGGAGGACATGTTCGACGTCTACGTCATTACCCAGAATGTCGACACACTGCACGAGCGCGCCGGGTCGTGTAGGGTGCTCCACCTGCACGGCCGACTCGACAAGGTCGAGGCCGTCGACGACCCCTCGAAGGTATTTGTGTTGCGCGACCCTGACGCCGAAACCGACGAGTCGACCGTCATCGACGGCCACCATGTGCGTCCCCATATTGTATTCTTCGGCGAGGCGGTACCCGAGTTCGAGAACGCAACCCGCCTGGTGGCCGAGGCCGATGTGTTTGTCATCATCGGCACCACGCTGTCGGTATATCCCGCCGCATCGTTGTTGCACTATGTGCGTCGCGGTGTGCCGGTGTTCTACATCGACCCGCATCCCGCGGGTGTGCCCGCCGGAGTACACGTCATAGCGCGTCCTGCGGGTGCTGGCATGGCTGAATTAACCAAAATACTTAGCGAATGGATGACCCGACAGCCCGAATAATCGCCCTTGTCATAGCGGCGTGTGCCCTCATCCTGTCCGGGTTTATCTCGGGCAGCGAGATTGCGTTCTTCTCGATCAATCCGGCTCGTCGCGAGCGACTGGAGGAGACAGAGCGCGGTCGGCGCGCCTTGCGGCTGCTCGACAAGCCCGAGTTGTTGTTGGCAACCGTGTTGACAGCCAATAATCTTGTGAACGTGACCATTGTAGTGCTCACCAACTTTGCCCTCGGCCCCGTGTTCGACGGCATGAGTCCCGTGTGGTCGTTTGTGCTGCAGACGGTCATCCTGACGTTCCTCATCCTGTTGTTTGGCGAAATCCTGCCTAAGCTGATAGCCAATGCCTCACCCGAGAAGTGGGCCATGTTCGCCACGTCGGGAGTGCGCGTGCTCATGGTGCTGTGCTACCCCGTGGCGCGTCTTCTGGTGGACTCGACCTCCATCGTGCACCGCGTGGTCACCAAGCAGGCACCCAAGATATCTACAGACGACCTCAGCCAGGCGCTCGAACTGACGCGTGTCGAGGCTGCCGACGACAAGGATATGCTCGAAGGAATCCTCGAGTTTGGCGACACAGCCGCCTCGGAAATCATGACACCCCGTATCGACATAACGGGTATAGAGACATCGGCAACGTTCGAGGAAGTGCTGCGTACGGTTACCGACAGCGGTTATGCCCGTTTGCCGGTGTACGACGGAACGCAGGACAACATCAAGGGTGTGCTCTATTCGCGCGACTTGCTGCCTTACATTGGCCGTGATGACCTCCGCGGGTTCGACTGGCACACGTTGCTGCGCCAACCCTACTTCGTGCCCGAGAGCCGCAAAATCGACGACTTGCTTGAGGATTTCCGTCGCCGCCGTATCCATCTGGCCATCGTGGTCGATGAGTTTGGCGGTACGCAGGGCATAGTTACCATGGAGGACGTGCTCGAAGAGATTGTAGGCGACATCAACGACGAATACGATGATAAAGAGGTTACTTTCAAGCGTTTGCGCGACGACACCTATATCTTCGAAGGACGAACTCCCCTCACCGACTTCTTCCGCATCACCGACCTCGACCCCGACGACTACACCGAAGTAGCCGAGGACTGCGAGACCCTCGCCGGCATGCTGTTGGCCATCAAAGGCGACTTTCCCAAGGATAAGGAGCCGTTGGTCTACGGCCGTTGCCGCTTCCTGGTGCTCGACATCATCGATCATCGCATTGCCGAAGTGCGCGTCAAGATAATGCCCGAAATTCAAAGCGAATGATACTCAGGTTACTGATAGCTTGTGCGTTGGTCGGCGCCTTGTGGTCGTGTGGTGGCACGGCCGACCGTACACCGGTGCCGTTGCCCGTAGCCTATCCGCGCTTGCCCGTAGCCGTGTCCGACTCAATGATAACCGTTGCCGGTACGCCAATCCCCGTGCACATCAACCCTGCGGCACGTGCCGTGATTGCGCAGAACGCGCTCACCTTGACCTACCCGGCAGCCAAAACCGACATCTTTTTTACGTTTATCCCGTACACCGACAGCGAAGAGCGCGCTCGCATCCTCGACGCAAGACGCGAACGCATATCTCTGAATCTCAACGGCATACCCGCCGTTACAACACATCCCGCCGACGAAGTCGCAGTCGTTGTTGCCGAGTCGGGCACTCAGACACCCGTGCAGCTACTTGCCGACCTCGACGGCTATGTCGTGACAGCCACGGCGTTCGTCCACGACCCCCGCGCCACTCAGGCATACGACTCGATAGCGCCACTCATTGACGTGCTCCGTCACGACCTTGAAAAAGCTCTGACACGATGATACGCATACAGACAGCCACCGTAGAGCGACACCCCGGAATATCGGCACGCGAGGCCGAACGCGCCGCCGTTCGGGCCTGCCTCGACGCCCTGGACATCACCGAGCCCCTCGGACATCACTCATCCGGAGCCCCCTACATAGAGGGCCGACCCGACCTCGTCATTTCCATCAGCCATTGCCGCGAAATGGCCTGTGTGGCCCTTGGCGAGCCTTCAGACGGCCCCTTCGGCGTAGATGTGGAAGACGTCACCCGACCCCAGCTGGAGCGCGTAGCGCCCCGCATCATGACCCCCGACGAGCTTTCAGCCGCCCGCCAATACCCCGACGGCCTCGCCCGCGCCTGGACCGCCAAAGAAGCCACCTACAAAGCCCTCCACACCCTCCCCGCCTGCCACCCCCTCCACACCGCCCCCGGCTGCC
>CAZNGJ010000032.1:0-21770 GCA_964572615.1 uncultured Bacteroides sp. | reverse complement strand
GCCGAAGGTACGCCGACTAAATAGCTGATTTATACGCAGTTCGGTTGCAAGTGGGTCGGCGTCCTCCGGACGCCTTTTTCTCTTCATGTCCTTTCCCCGCACGCCTCGGGCAGCTCGGCGTACGGGGTTACTGAAGGTCTGCGTTCTGCGAACGCCTTGCTCCGCTTAAGTAAACAGCATTGGGAGTTGTCTTTAGCATGTCAGTGATGTAGCTGATAACCAATGCGTTATGAAGACATGCCGAAGGCATGTCCCTACAAATTGATGTCCCGGCTCACCCTGAAAATGTCCTCCTATGCTCCTGTCTTGGACCTCTGGGCGCGCGGTTACGACCCCGACTGCCATTCGTCGGCCGAAAAAACGCAAATCGTGCAAATCAAAAGTCGCACTTTCGATTTGCACGGTTTTTTAGTGGGATATAGGACTTATAGGTCTTATAGGACCCATAGTCAGATAGGGGTTATAGGGCGATTTTGCGGGACGTGGTAGCGGAACGCCAGATGTAGATGCCGTGGGGCAGGGGGCGGTAGTAGTCGGTGTAAGCCCGTTTGTCAGGACAGGGGATGTTGCGGCGGATTGGGCGACCCTGGAGGTCGTAGAGTGTGCCTAAGGCGTCGGGGGTGCCGGTGGTGATTTCTGTACGGCCCCCTTCGACTTGTGCCTGCGGGAAGACGGGTAGCGACGGGAACCAGTAGTTGGAAATCATGGGGTAGTCGCGTATTACGCGTCCATCGGCATCGAATCGGCGGGTTATATAGGTAGGATCGACAAATTTGTGGAATAGCGACGCGTAGATTTCGTCGGTTTCGGGATGAATGCCGAGCGAGCACCCATAGACATGCCAGTCGCCCGGCTCCTGCGAGAAGTCAACGATCTTCTCTAACCGTCGAGTGTCTATATCAAATCGGAAGATACGGTCGTTGGTAAACCAACTGTTGGAACCTCCGCACCAATAGAGCCTGTTGGTGACGGCCGAAGCGCAGAATGGGTCGGGAGTCCATGCATACCACGAGTTTGGCGGAGGGTACAGGCCGTCGCCGTCAATACGTATCACCTCACGCTCGAGTGTGACGGGGTCGAGACGGATTATGTAAGGCACTGTTGACCCCGTACCCTGCACGTTCTTCGAGGCCGAATACCACAAGTTGCCGTCACGCGAGCGTACTATAGTGGAACCTATGCCCGATGTGCGCCGTGGGCGTGAGCCTGTGTCAGCCTCAATGGCATCGTCGACAATGGTCATGTCGAGCACTGTCTCCACCCTGTCTGTCTCGGGGTTAATGACAAGTATGCCGTACTGCTGATGTACGGCAAATATACGACCTTCGGCAGCCACCATAGTACCGGTTTGGCCGAAGTACAGCGAACTTGTCGGGTCGCTGTTCGGTTTGTCGTTGTCGCCACCCGCATTCGGGTTGGCCGACCCTTCGACCTGACCCTCGATGGTAAGAGTCTCGAGGTTGAGTATCCATACACCGTTACTGGATGACACATAACCCTTCGAAGCCGTCACGCCGCAAAAGGCGCGGCCATCGCATTGTCGGCCCGAGGGGTCGATGAGTGTCAGCTGTTTGATGATCTTCATTGTCGAGGCATCGGCTACCGATATACGGCCTCCCGTAATTGTGGCACCCGGGTCCTTGTCCTGTTTGGCTATCATGTAGAGACGTCCGTTCCATATAGCGCCGAACTGATTGGTACATCCCAGCTCCATGCCCGGATTTTCAGACTGAATAACTCGGTAATACCAGTAGTTGCCGTCGGGATCGTCGGGCAGCAGGTAGTTGACTGTCGAGTTCTGATGCCCATACCAGTCTTCGTTGATGAATAATATACCGGCAGAGTAATCCAAGTCACCCGCAGCGGCGGGTATAGCCGCTGCGAGAGAGATGGTAAGTGCAATGATAGTATTTCGAATCATTTTACGACTATTTTCTTGGATAAACCATTATCACCAACAACAATATATACTCCGGGGGCAACTCCGAGGGCATGGATATGGCTGTCGGAGCCGGCGGTAAACGTGTCAACGGCGATGCCTGAAGTATTGACTATATCAAAGCGGGTACCTGATGAACCGTTCACAGTCAGCGTGCGGCCCTCACAGTATATACGAGCTGCCGATACGTCAATATCGTCTACCCCCGTGCCGGTGGATTTTACCGAAACAGAGATAGCGTGGTGGACCACCCGACCGTTAGACTCGACAGCGACTCCTATATTGTGACTGCCGACAGCTTTCGGGGTGACAGTAAGGATGTTTCCGTCGAGGGTGACCTCGACAGGCTGTTGTTCGGCATCGGGAGCCATTGTACGCTGTGAGCCTACGAGACTATAACGTATGTTTGCATCATTATTATCACGGTCGGTAGCCTTGAGGGCTATTACCGCGGGTGCGTCGTTGACGGACATCTCTATATCATCAATGTCCTCCACTTCGGGAGCGTGCAAGTCAGGGAATATTGGCATTGCCTGGAACCAATAATAAGGGCGCAATTCTATGGTCTTTTTGAATACTCCCGTCTCTGCATCAATAAAGTGTGTCCAGTTGTAACGGTAGTGTCCCGAAGCCTTGTACTCTGTTGTACCGGCTATTATCTCGCCCGTACGGTCGTCGTAACGCACGGTGCCGTATGCAGCCTGCTTCTGTCCGGGGGTATGGGCGGCCAGACCGTTTACGGTAGCTATGTGCCGGAACGAATCGGAGTCGATATCGTAGCGGTAGTATACACCGTCGCCACCGTTTGAAATCGAGCTGCCTCCTGAGAAAAACAGCGAGTTGACGGAGTGTGCGCCGGTGAACTGGGTGGGACGCCACGAGCCCCAGCTGCAGAATACGGTACCGTATTCTGCGGGCACGTCAATGCGTGCCGACTCCTCGAGGCTCACATAATCTATGGCAACGAAGACACTGTGACCGTCGGACGTAGTGGCATACCATACACGGCCGTCGGCACACTGGGTGATACCCTGTACGTTCTTGTCGGCTATCTCGCGAATTACTTCGTCGGTGTCGGTGTCAATGATGATCACACCCGTCGACTGCTTGATGGCGTAGGCGTAGCGTCCGGCGAGTACCATGTCGCCGATCTGGCCGGAGTACAGATTGTCACTGCTCTCGCCCATGACTGTTATCTTGCCGAGAACTTCGTAAGAGTCAGTATCAATGATATAGATACCGTTGCTCGTGCCGAAATATATGCGGCCGCGTCCGGCTCCGCACAGAGCGCGTCCGTCGGCACTGCGTGTTTCGTCAGGCAGTTTTATGTCGTCGATCGAACCGAGACGCTGCAGCGTGGAGGCATCGGCCACAACCAGACGTCCGCCACCGGGCAGAGGATCACCTCCGTCGGAAGCCTGTTTCGAACTTACGATGAGCTTTCCGTCGTATATGATTCCGTATTGCGACGTGCAGCCAAACGACATACCTGGATTTTCTCGTTCGTAAGCCTGATAGACGATTTCATAGTCAGGCGAGAACCAGTTGAGGCCACCGTTGGTGTGGCCGAACCATTCCTCGTTGAGCATAATTGTGCCGGCGGTGTAATCGTAGGCCGTGTCGCGGTCAGGATCGACAACCTTAACGGTAAATTCCTTAGTGAAATTTGAGCCGTCGGATGCCTTGACGGTCAGGGTGCACTCGCCCTGACGGTGGCCCGACAGCTCGTATGGCTGTGTACGTACATTATTCTCGTCCCAGAGGTTGACACGATACATCGTGGCTATGTAATTGGAAGCAGCCGAGCCGTTGCCGGTCAGGGTTATGGTCACATCCGTTATATCCGGATCCGCGGGCGAAAAGATAGGCATCAGGCCCGACATCTGCTTGGGATTCAGCGTAATGACACCGTCTTCGTCAGCATCCTCGAAGGTTATGTCCTCGACAGGATTGAGCAGCAACGAGTTGAGGGAAAAGCCGGCCTTAACGTTACCGTCGAATGCGTAGGTCGCCGTGATATCGCTTGAGCCGGCGGTCTTGGTGGTAGTAATGACGCCCGTGGTGTTGTTGACCGTAGCAATGCGTGTATTCGAGCTGGTATATGTCATCTTGGTGTACGTTGCATCGGCCGGTTCAAGTACGAGCGGATTGTCGACCGGATGGTTCAGGCGTACGTCGACAGCTGCGTCGGCAAAGTGCATGCCCGTAACAGGACGTAACGGATTATGCAGCGAAACGTTAGCATCGTTGGAGTAGACGTAGGCGGCCGAGATCTGGCCGGGGGCCACATACGATCCACGGACCTTAAGTGTCCCGTCGCACTCCTTGAAGTTCTTGTACGCCGTCACACGACACATAAGGTTGCTGACCGTAGCCGTCTGGACGACCGGCATATTGTCCTTGATACAGTTGTATGCGGTGTTCATGCGTCCACCTTCAGGTACCTGTACGAACAGGGGCAACTCGAGATCCCGGTCGGCCAATGCGTAGTCCACAACCGCCGGGATTGTGAGCTGACGGTCGCAGTCGAGGGCCGGTCGGAACAATTGATACGGCAGTTCAACCGTCTCGGTCTCAGCTGACTGATGCGAGAATATCATAACAGCATTCGGATTGAGCCATCGGCCCGGATTGACCTTGTTGAAGTCGTTGTCTACGACGCGTTTTACGTAGCAGTTCCACGTGTCCGACGTGTCGATATGGTCGTAGGCCGACGTTATTTGACCATCGTGATCCGAATCGTACGTCAGTGTTATCCGGCTGCCCGACTTGCTGTACGACATGCGTGGGTCTGCTGCAGCAATGGTCGAGATTACGGTCATCAGGTCGTCGTCCCAGCCACCGCTCCAGCGGTAACCGTAGACGAGGTTCTCGGGTCCGCGTCCGTCGTTGAACTGGAAGACAACGGTAGCGGCTTTCTCGCCTGTGCCTACCCAGAAATCTACCTTCGACTGGTCGACAGGCTGTACGACCGCAGGAGCATCGTGCATCTCCTCTCCCCAGTCGGCCATAGAGTAATCGAGGTCTTCGCACAGTTCGCCGCCGGTGCTTCCGAAGCCGCCCCCATTGAACGTAACGTACTTCCAGGCCTGTATTGTACCGTCGGTAAGGACAGTACTCGACATGCCCAGACCCGAATAGCTCATGTAGTCGTAGTCGTTCGGGCCGTGCCAGTACGACCAATAACCGTCGTACCAACCGGCGCGCCACCGGTACTCGTAGCTTTCACGATAGTCCTCTTCGAGTTGCCAGTAGTCGTAGTCGTATGCAGGATAGCCATAGAGGAAAGCATTGAGGGGGTGTTCGATGACGCCTGAGGTTTTGGCCCTATTGATGGCGTCAATACACATCTGTTCCGCCTCGTAGCCCGGTGCGACTTCCTGGCCCATCGACGTGTTTGGGTCGAAGTAGCCGAACGATACCTCGCCGCCTATGGCAGCACGGTCGAAGTCGTAGTGCAGATAGTCCAGTTCTTCACGGGCGGCGCTGATTCCAAGGCCGTTGAGGGTAGATCCCATGGTGCCGGTGTACTGTATCATGGCCGTTAGGATACTGCTCTGTGAGGCTACGGCGCGAACCAGATCCTCGCCTGTCTTGGTTCCGTTCCAGCGATAGCCCCACACAAGCGACTGTGTAGTCTGGCCATCCTGAAAGTCAATCACGAGGGCGCATCGGTTAGCACCGTCGGGGTCGCCCGCCCAGTGTTCGATGCTGTCCCAGTCGACCCAGTCGTGATACTGAGCCGCACGGGTTGCGATGTTCTGCGCCACGAGCGCAAGAACGATAATCAGTAGTTTTTTCATTTGGATATATTTAATAGGTTGATATGCAGGTCTTGGGCGCGGCTCAGTTCGGTCGAGGTCTCGCCGAGCCAGCCGCAGTATTGGTTGATGCCGGTGTAAACGCGGATGAAGTCGGCGCCGGGCAGTTTAACGGGGTTGCCATGGCTGTCGACGGCTTGCGATATGTCGAACGAGTTGAGGTCGGCAAATTCGTTGGGGTGGTTATCGACATAGCCGCGGTCGAAGGCGTAGAGAATAAAGTATCGACCTATGCCGCTGCTGTCAAAGCCGTTGCGTGGCAGTCGCGAGCCGGTGAATGTCAGCCGGTCGCCGTCTACCCATTGTGGCCAGTAACTTTGTGGGTGAAATATATTTTTGGCGACGTAGCCGCTTTCGCCGTCCGATGCTGTCCAGGGTATGTACGTAAGGTCGTCCAGATAACCGTCTTCGTCCTCGACAGGTACGTGCCCCGGGTCGGGGCGCCTGTAGGTGACAGTGTAGTCGTGGAGGGTAGTCGGCTTGTAGTACTCGCTGCCGGCCAGTTCGTACCACTCGTCGTCGGGGAGGCCGTTGCAGTTCGTGTCATAGCTGACCATTACTATGCCGGGCTCGGCCGATCCGCCGCGCGCTTCGGGGTTGGTGAGTTCGTAGAATGCGTTACCCCAGATGCGGAAGTCGTTTTCGCCCTCGATGTTCATGACAGTATGGTCGAAACCAAATGTCACGTACCCGCCGTAGGCCCCCAGCGATATCATGATGTCGTTGGTACCCGATATCGACTCCTCGCATTTGCGCAATATGTCGGCGTATGTGTCTCCCGGTTCGTACTGGGGCATCTCGTTGACAAACTGTCCCGGCGCGGGGCAATATTCGTAAACTCTTGTTATGTAGGGGCTGTACTCGACTTCCTCGTGCATTACCACGACCTTGAACTCGAAATCGTACGGTGTCAGGTCGTCGACGATACGCAGTTCCAGATGGTACGTGCCCTCGTCGGCGGCGATGAAGATATAGTCGCGGTCGCGGCTGACGAGCCGGCCGTCTACGTACCAGCGATATTCGCTACCCGTGAAGGCCGGGTGCAGGTCGAGTTTCTGCATACGCGGGATATAGTAGACGTCGTCGAGCCCGAGGCTGACAGTCGGTATGTCGGCGTCGCAGGACGCAGCGAGCAGCCCCGCTATGGTTATGGGGATTAATCTGTTCATTTGTAGAGAAATGTTATATGGGCCGGTATATCGCCTGCCCGCACGCTCCACTTCTTACGGCCGTCGGGCGTGAAGCAGTATAGTGTGCCTGACGATACATAGTTCTTGGCGTCGGTGACGAGAATGTCGCCCGTTTCGGGATGTACGGCTATGCCGTAAGGTATGGTTATCTCGCGGTCGGTGCCGTCGGTTATGAAGTTGTCCGACACTACCTCCTTGGTGCGCACATCGATGATGCCGTAGGTTATTGTGTTCGACTGGGTATAGTTGTTCCACTCGGTAGCATAGTAGTACATCGAGTCGCCATGGAAGGCCATGTTGGAGCATGCTACGGGTATGGTATCGGTGACGACCATGGTGTTGTAGCCCGGCTTCTTCTGCATGACATACAGCCGTGAGGGACGCGATGCATAGTCACCTCTTGAGGTAACCCAGAGTTTATTGTAGCGGTCCTTTTTGAGTCGGTGCAGGTTGATGCCCACGGGAATCTGCTGCACCTGCTTGAAGTCGATCATCTGGATGACCGACACGGTGTTGTCGTAGGCGGGCGCTCGGTAGCCGCCGGAGTTGGCCACATACATATAATCGTCGACAATCTCCATCTCTTCGGGTTGATAGCCTACGGAGACACGACGGTTCACAGCCAGGGTCAGTGTGTCGACCTCGTAAACGGCACCCTTTGGAGCATCGGGATCGATGAGGACCGGGCCAACGTACGAACTGACGTACGCCTTGCCGCGGTGGAAGCGTACGTAGCGGCAGTTGGGTATGTCGACCTGCCCTATACGCAGGCCGGTGCGCGCATCGAGTACCTCGACCTTGTGCGAACAGTTGACCACTACGTACAGCTTGCTGCCGTATATGCCGATGTCGTTGCCGACGTCGCCGAGTTCCTTGATTACATCGGGGTTCTTCTCGGCGTAGATGTTGCGCGAGTACAGCCCTGTCACGTAGTCGTAATAGTCGAGGGTACACTTGTTCGACCCCATGTTGCCCTCGTTGACCACATAGAAACCGCGTATTTTCCCGCCAGGATTCTCGTCGCCGATGATTTCATACTCCGTGGGCACCACAAGCTCGTCCTCGCGACAGCTCGTGGCACCGATAAGGAGTAATATTAATGATAAAAAGAAAAACTGTCTCATATCTCGAAGGTCAGCGAAAATTTGTAGTTACGCTTTGGCATCGGGTAGTTAAGGATAACATCATAGTCCTGGCTGAGCAGGTTGTTGATTTCAGCCATTGCCCGGGTACGCACACGCCCAAGCCGGAAATCGTATGTCAGCGAGACATCCGATGTGTACCAAGGTTGCGTGTAGTTGTACCGTATATTCTCTTGCTGGTTGTAGCGCGAGCCGACGTATATGTAGCTGTAGTTGATGCTGATGTTGCGCCACGAGACGTTGACGACCGCCGAGCCGGAATGATGAGGTATGTACGGTATCTGATGTCGGTAATAGTTGTCGGCAGGGTTGGTGATGTCGATAGCCTTCTGGTATGTGTACTGCCCGCGTATCGTAAGCAGTAGGTCGTGTATCGGCACGAGGCTAACGAGAGCCGTGACATCGACACCGCGTATATCCACCAGACCCAGGTTGAGCATGGTCCAGCGGAACTGCTGACCCTTAGGGTAGGCTATTATCTTGTCGTGAACCCGGTTATAGTACACATCGCAGCCAAATCGCATCTGCGACAGGACGCCGCGTCTCGACCTATCGAACAGTACTCCGAAATTGTACTGCTCGACTCGCTCGGGGTCCAGTTTCGAGTTGCCCATATCGGCGTAGTACAGGTCGTTGAAAGTCGGCATACGGAACGACCGTTTGTAGAAGGCGCGTACTGTCAGTGTCCGCGCCCGCAGTGGATAGACCGACGCATAGACGGCAGGGGTGAAGACATACTTGTCCGCAGGCGCTTCCTGACCCTTCAGTTTGTCGTGGACTGTTGTCATCAGGCCACTCGCTGTCAGCGATACGCGATTGAAATCGAATGCGGTAGCAAAAGACAGCAGGTTGGTGATACGGTCAGGCTTGGCGAATCCGTAGACATCGGCATCGAGAGTGTTGTACATCAGGTCGTAACTCGCCGAGACGCGCCACCACGAGTTGATGGTCAGCAGGTTGGCCGTCGACAGGTAAAGTTCGCGCTGACGGTACAGGTTGTCTACTTTGATCTGCTTGTCGTCGTTGTTGACATAATGGGTTCGGTAGAAAGCATACTTGGCTGTCTCCATAGTTGTCCACCGTCCGTATGACAGTGTTGCCGATCCCTGAACGAACGAGTTGGTGTCCCATATACGCTCCCCGCGGCGCCACACATTGTTTACGATAGCACCGGGCACCCCGCGCTCCGAGTTGTAATTGTAAGCCTTAAAGTGCCATGAGCCCGTAAGAAGCTGACCGTTGAAATTCAGCTCGATACGCGTGGCATTGATATCGCCGTTCTCACGGACGGCCGTAGTGTCGTAAGCCAGTTCGCCAGCCGGATTGACACGGCGGTAACGGAACTTATACTTGCCGCTCGAGTTGAGCCATTCGGTACTAAGCGAGGCATTGACGCGTTCCGACAGCTTCAGTTCGACCAGCGCCGACGGGTTGAGCAGGTCGAACGACCCGACCCTGAGCGCACCGCGGGCGTGGTATGATTCGCCCTCGTCGAACACCGGCGTACGGGTGTGCAGATATACCGTGCCGGCATTGCCGAAGTCGCGCGCCGGCTGCAGCAGTGCGCTCTTTTGGCCGTTGTGCAGCGACAGAGCCTCGATGTTGTCGAGCGAGAACTGGCCCAGGTCGATCTGGCCATTCTGAGCATTGCCGAGCTGCACCCCGTCGTACACTACGCCGGTATGATTGGTGCCCATCGAGCGGATATTGACCGTCTTGATGCCGCCCACGCCGCCGTAATCCTTGACCTGGACGCCGGCAAAGTAGCGCAACGCGTCGGCCACGCTGTTGCTGTTGAGCCGCGACAGCTCCTCGCCCGCCAATGTCTGGACCGGTATGGTCTCCTTGTCGGGTCGTGTGGCCGTCACCACAACCTCGCGCAGCACGTTGTCGGCCCGCGTCGTGTCGGCCGGCTCGTCGGCGTAGCCCACAATGCCGCCGTTGCATAGTAAAACTGCTGTTATCGTCTTGATATTCATATTCATTCAGGTACAAAAAAACACTCCCGTTTGCACTGAGATAGAGTGCCTGCGGGAGTGTCTGTATGTCCTGAACGCGTCGGTGCGACACGCGCAAACCGACCACGAAGTGGTATCGCAGAAGACCGGAGCCCATAGTCCCGTAGGCATAATCGTATAGCGAAAATGGCAGGTCTTCTGACTTATCCCGGTTAGTTTCGCGCCTTCCCGGTCCGCGGGGGGACCAGTGGCAAGATGCGAACAACCGTCTGCACGCCGGCGATACAGCTATCGTCAGCGAGCGGGAATTACAGCAGCGGGTACTGTCGAGGAATCACACCTCGTTCCCTTTTGATGCCCCTCAGCGCCTCCCCTCCGGAAGACAGGGCAACCATTTCGCCCGCAAAGTTACGGATAATTTCCGAAATACAACCCCTTTCTTGAGAAAATAATCTGTAGCGCTTATTGGTCTTATTGGTCCTATAGGTCTTATAGGACTTATAGGGCTAATAGTCAAAGGAGGCCGTGAAACGCGCCACGGCCTCCCTAACCAACAAAATCTAAATTGGCGAGTGCCTCCCCTATCAGAGAAACGCACTCTTAGATTGAACCTATAATCTTACTATTTCAATTAGCATTATTAGTCGATTATCTAAACGCATCGCCTACTTCAGATACACCTTCTCGCCATTGACGATATAGAAGCCGGGGGCCAGACTACGCAGTTCGTCTACGGTGTTGATGTTGAGCTTGACGCCCTGGAGGGTGTAGACGGTGACGGTGGCGGGGGCATCGACGGTGATGTCGTTGACAGCGCCCTGGTTGCTGACGGTGACGATGCACGATGTCGATACGCCGTCGGCGCCGACGGTGATGATGGCGGTACCGTTGCCAACGCCTGTCACGAGACCGGTGTCGGATACCTTGGCCACGGCGCTGTTGGTCGATGTCCACGTCAGGGTGGCATCACCGGCTTCGCCGGGCAGGATGGTGGCTTTGAGCTGCAGGGTCTCGCCAATCTTGATGTCGGCGGTGGTGTGGTCGAGGCGGATTTCGGCTACCACGGGTACATCCATCTCTTCAAACTTGAAGAAGTCTTTCCACTGGGGAGCGGCCTTGTAGAGGTCGGTGCTGTTAGCAGGAATGAAGAGGGTGCAGATCCACTTGTTGATGTCGTCGAGCGACTGCTCGCCGCATACAGGGGGATTCTTCGAATAGGAGTAGTACTCGGTAATACTGGTACAGTCGGAGAATGCTTCTTCGCCGATAGATACCACGCCGATGCCGGCCGAGTAGTACTTGAGCGATGAGCAGCCCGAGAAGGCCCATTTGCCTATGGGCTTCACGCCGTTGCCTATCTTGAGTTTGAGCAGTCCGGCACAACCGTAAAACTCGTAGTCGCTGATCTTGACTTCGTAGTCTGCCACTTCGACGTCCTTGAGGGTGCGAATCCACGCGAAGGGCGAGTAGCCGTACTCCTTCAGGGCCTTATACTCGAGTTTGCGGCCGATGTAGAGTTTGACGAGCGGACAGCCGTACAACAGGCCTTCGCCGCCATAGACGTTGTAGATATTGTAGCCTAACTGAACGGGGTCGGTAGTGGTCTCCTCGTCGGCAAAGGTAAATTCGGCCAACGACGCGCAACCCTTGAAGGCGAGGTTGCCGATATTTATCACAGCGGCGGGGATAGTCAGCTCGGGCAGTGCGCTACAGTTGCCGAAGGCCGACTCGCCGATGTTCCGAGTCTTGTCGGAGATGGTCATCGAGGTCAGCTTGACGTCGCCGTAGAAGCCCGACGCACCTATGTCACCGTTGTTCGAAGCGGTGGCTTTGGTCATGGCGGTACAGTTCTGGAAGGCCGAGGTGCCGATGTGGCCGTTGTTGTCTATAGTTGCGGTCTTGACGGTAGTACAGTTGGCGAACGACGCGCCCTTGAGTTCGCCGTTGTTCTTGGTGACTACGTACTGGGCGTTCTTACAGCTGTTGAATGCCGATGCACCTACATAACCGTTGTTCTGAGTGGTGATGGTGTTGGTGATGTGCAGGTTGTTATAGAACGAGTAGTCGCCGATGTTGAGCACCTCGAGGGTGATACCCTCATTAGTCACCTTGTTGGGTACGGTTACCGAAGCCGATGTACCGTAGTAGTTACAGTCGATAACGTCCGAGGTGCGTTCCGACGGGCTGACGGGCACATAGATAATAGCGCCGACTTCGAACTTCGAGCTAAGGAACGGATAGACGATAGGATCCTTACCCGAGGATACGGGGCCGTTGGCGGTCTGGACATACTTGTACTGGTCGTTGGCGGCATAGTCCACCATGGCTTTTACGAGCTGGAAGTTCTGGGGCGGAGTATTACCCAGCCAATAAGCCTTGCACAGCGAGGCGGGGAATGCATTGGCGCTTACCGACAGCAGACCGGCACCGAAGGTGACCGATTTGAGCAGGTTGCTGTTAGAGAACGCGAAGGGATCAACCTGGAGCACACTGTTGGGGATGGTCAGGTTTTGCATCTGACTGCCGGCAGCAAGCATGAAGGCGGGGATACGGGCCACGCCCTTACCGAAGTTGAGGAACTTGACATAGTTGCTGAACGCGGGTTTCGCGTCGCTACCACAGTAGGCACAGTTGACAGCGTTAAAGTCTATAGTCTCGATGCGGCAGCCATAGAAGGCATTGTCACCGATGCTTGTCACAGCCTGGGGAATCTCAACCGACGTAATCTTGGAGCAGCCGTAGAAAGCCTCTGCTCCGATCTTGGTTACCGACTCAGGGAAAGACACCGAGGCCAGGGCGGTACGGTTCTTGAATGCACCAGTCAGAACTTCCGTCACAGGGTAGCTCTTGCCATTCTCAACATAGTATTCCTTGATGAAAGCATTAGTGATCTTCTCGTCGGAACCGGTGACAACAGCGTACGTGCCCATCGGCTTGTAGTAAATCATACCTTCACCGGTCGAGGGGTCGTTACCAACCACGTTACCGCTGGCATCCTTCTGAACAACCTTGGTGAAGTTCTTCCAGGGCTCGTTCTCCTTGTACTTGTAAATGGCAGTGTTAAGAGCATACAGCGTGGCAGCGCTATATACGTTGGTATCAAAAATATTCTTCTGACCCACACAAGGATTCGCCGTCACATAGTCTACCGAAATAATCTTGCTACACCCACTGAAGGCCTTTGCACCGATAGAAGTTACGGACGAGGGTATTACAACTGAAGTCAGACCTGTGCACTTCTCAAAAGCCGAAGCATTGATAGTCTTAACGGTAGAGGGGATATTGATTGCACCAGTAAAAGTAATAGGAGCATACGTAAGCTTCGTTTTGCTGTCTTCGTAAATCACACCGTTCTCAATGGTAGCCGTCTTAGGATTATAGCCAATTGCGACACCATAATTAAACGGATTGGTAACAGTATTCGGATAAGCCGACTTAACAAGACCTGTACAGTTGTAGAATGCGCTGCTACCCATCGAGGTTACTGTTGACGGCACAAAGACGGTAGTCAATCCGCTACAACCATAGAATGCTTTTTGACCAATCGATATAACCGAATTGGGTATGGTGAGGTTTTTGATACCTGTACAACCGGCAAAAGCCTCAACGCCTATCTTATTGACCTTTTCAGGGAGGGTCAGTGTGGTTATCTTACTGTTACTGCAGATGTATGAGGGAATCGAAAGCACGTTACTGCCAAAAGCCACTGTCGAGAGTTTTGACGAATCGAACACAGGGGCCGACTGACTACCGTATGTCGTGCAATTGGTGGCGTTGTAATTCAGGATTGCTATACCGCTACCCTTGAACGCGTTGTCACCGATGGTTGTCACTTTCTCAGGTATAGTAATCACAACCAGTTTAGTACAATTCTGGAATGCCGAAGTACCGATTTTGGTTAACGAAGCAGGGAGCGTTACACTCGTAATACCACTCCCGCTGCAGATATAGTCGGGAATAGTCGTAACCGAGTTGCCAAAATATACCGACGTAAGCTTCGACGAGTCAAGCACAGGAGCCGACTGACTACCGTATGTCGTACAGTTAGTGGCATTGTATATAAGCGACGTAATACCACTTCCCTTGAACGCATTGTTACCGATAGTTGCAACCTTCTCGGGTATAGTAAGAGAAGTCAGTTTAGTACAATTCTGGAAAGACGAAGTACCGATTTTAGTTAGTGATGCAGGGAGCGTTACAAACATTATAGCACTACCATTGCATATATAGTCGGGAATGGTCGTAACCGAGCTGCCAAAAGATACTGAAGTGAGTTTTGACGAGTCTAAGACTGGAGCCGACTGACTGCCGTATGTCGTACAATTGGTGGCGTTAAAGGTTAGTTTTGTAATAGGACAACCTTTGAACGCGTTATCACCAATTGAAGTAACAGCAGCGGGAATAGTAATTGATGAAAGGTTAGTACAACCTTCAAAAGCCGAAACTTTAATTGTCTTTACAGTCGTGGGAATAGTATAACTTGATGAAACAGTCGGTAATGCTAATGCAACCGTTGTTTTATTATTTTCATAAAGGATACCGTCTTCTATTGAGGCATTAGTTGGATCGTATGACATAACAACACCATCAGAGAATGGATTGGATATTGTTTTGGGGTATGCCGCTTTCTTAAGAGAAGAAAGGTCTGAAAAAGCCTCAGCCCCAACTGACGTTACCTTTGGTGGTATAATAACACAGACAAGATTGCTACAAAAGGAAAATGCCGATTTTCCGATCGTCGTAAGATTGTTAGGTAAACTAATTGAAGTAAGCCCTTTACAACCATAAAAAGCTTCCTCATCGATTGTTGTTAGATTATCTGGTAATGTGAAAGATGGTATATTTTCGCAAAATGCGAAGGCATTCTTTCCTATTGATGTTACTCCGTCAGGAATTACCATAGGAAAAGAAAGTTTTTTGCACAAAGAAAAAGTTGTAGCACTAATTGAGGTTAGTTTCTTCGGCAGATTAATATTTGAAAGGTTAGTACAATCAAAAAAAGCACTCTTGCCGATTGATGTAATGCCATCAGGGAGTTTTAACGAAGTTAGACTCGTACATTTACTAAAGGCATATTCTCCGACTGTAGTTACGTAGTCTGGGATTGTAATTGAGGCGAGTTTGGAACACCTAAAAAAGGCATTATCTTCGATTGTAATAATACTACTTGGCAGTGTTATGGAAGTTATCTCCTCTTGGCCACTAAAAGCACTGGTTTTGATTCCGTTAACTGTGTAAGTGCGGCCATTATACTCTATTCTACCGGGAATTTCCACCGCACCGTATAATATACCTGTTTTTGTTGCACTTGAGTTATAGCCTACATAACAAGTTTTACTACTTTCGTCCTCAGCATAATACTCCAATTTTACTCCACCATAAGTATAGTACATGGTATAAGCCCAAGAATTCAGGGGCAAGCCTGCGAAGAACAGGATTAGCAGAAAGGTAGGAGAGAGGGCGAATCTCCACTTTTCTTTCAGTTGTTTGAGTTGTTTCATAGGAAAAACTATTTTGATTGATTTGTTATTTGGTTTTGCGATTATTGTGTCTTCGAAAAGCCGTTGGGGTAGAGGTAGCCTTGCTTGGAACCTTTGGAGACCCAGGCGCGGCCGTTTTCGAAGTCGGTGGCCGAATCAAAGATGGGTCGTGCGAGGTAGGTGCCGTTACGTCGGATAAAGCCGCGCTTTCCGCTACGGTTGATGACTCGGGCAAAGCCTTCGGAGAAGTCGCTGACGCCGTAGAACTTGAGTTTGACTATCCGCCGACCGTCTTCGCGGATGAAGCCCCAGTCGCCGTCGAGTTTTACGGCGGCTAATCCTTCGGAAAATGCGCGGATGCGGTCGTATTGTGGCTTGACGATATATACTCCGTTCTCGTCAATGATTCCCCACTTGCCGTTGACCATGACGCACGCCAGTTCGCCAATGAAGGCCTCGGCGTCGTCAAACAATGGTGGGATTGCCCAACGGTCGGCATCATCAACATATCCGTATTTCCGGGGATCTCCGTTCGGTGCTGACGGATTGATTGCACTGCGGACACGGAGATTTACGGTTTTCTTGGGTGGGGGTGGTGGGGGAGCAGGTGCCATTTCGTGTTTGTAAAATTGATTGGTTTTTCGTGGGGGTCCGCGGGACACCTGGCCGCGGACGGGAGGGGGGTTGGGCGTGTTTCGCGAGAAATACGCGCATAAAAAAAGCGTGGTGCCGAACTACTCGCTCGTTCCACGTCTTGAGGCCTTCGCAATGCCTTGCATCATAGAACAAGCAAAGTAGAGGACCCACGCTATATGTACGCGCAACACCCACACACCCCTCGCGGGGCGCGTGGACGCACGGCTTATACACATAACGGTGTCACTACTGTTGCTTCTCTTCCGACGATGCATTGTGAAGTTGCGAAGTTCCAAGACATCAGAATCGAAACGTCATAGTAACGCTCAATGGTATAGTGTTCACTCGGGGTTTCGCGCTCGAAACCCGGTGGCCGCCACAAAATTACGACTTTTTTTCGATTGTAGCAAATTTGGCTACATTTTCGTACAATATATCTGCGACAGGCCACTTCAGCGGGCCATTTCAGGGCCTTTCTACTTTGCCGCCACAAATGTAATAATAATTTCGACACATCTCCCCATCCACTTCATCCACTTGTCCTCTACAACGTGAGACCCCTCTGGAAGAAAGAGGACCCCCTGCCGTAGGGACATGCCTTTGGCATGTCTTGGAAGTCGGTGACACCCAACGCATTAGGAAGACATGCCGAAGGCATGTCCGTACTGCTATGGTGCATGTGTGTTGTATATGTAATATTTTTATATTATCTTTGCACTGAAAACTCATACAATTATGGACATTGCATTAAAGAAAAATCAAAGTTTCCGACTGTCAGTAGACCTTATCGATCGTCTCAAACAGTTGGCAAAGCGTCAGAACCGCAGCCTCAACAACTATGTTGAGACCGTGCTTCTCGATGCCGCATATCATCAACCCAACGCTACCACCATCGCAGCCATGCGTGAAGCCGAAAGCGGGGCACTTCGCGATGCTCCCGCCCTCGATCTATCCTCAGTACAAGCAATGGAAAAATCCATGGGATTATGAAAAAACTTAAGCCCACGGGCCAATATAAGAAAGACTATAAGCGCTTTCGCAATAATCCCAAGAAGGTAGAAAAACTATTCAAGATTTTGGAATTGCTACAAAACGAATTGCCTATTCCGGAAGAAAATCGTCCGCATCAATTGACAGGCGAGTACGCGGGTCACATGGAATGCCATATAGAAGGGGATTTTCTGTTAGTATGGCATGATCCTAACACAGATGAAATCAATCTTGTCCGCTTAGGATCGCACTCCGAATTATTTGGTTAAAAACCGGAGGCCGGTAATAATTCTAAGGATTTGTGGAAAAATCATTCAAGGTAATTTAGAATGTCGCGGTTTATCGGGAACGCCAATGATTACGACTCGGAGATGCGGGTCGAAATTGACTTTGACGATGCTGTCAAGCTTGCTGCCGGCGGGTCGACGTGCGATGTCTACCGCACGCGGTGGCGCCGGCGCGATGTGCTGGTCAAGCGGCTTAAGGAGCCGTTCCGCTCGATGCCTCTCTACCTGGACGCGATGGACAAGGAGTACGACATCGGCGTGGGGCTGCACCACCCGTCGCTACCCGAGTACCGCGAGTTTCACCGCGACTACATCGTGATGGACTATGTCGACGGTGCGACTCTTGCCGAGTTGTTGCAGCGGCGCGACCCGTGGCTCGCGAAGGCTAAGAATGTCAGGCGGTTACTGACCGAGATAGTGGACGTTGTAGATTACCTGCACCGCCACAACGTGGTGCATTGCGACATCAAGGCCGACAACATCATCGTGACGGCCAACACGCGCAACCCGGTGCTGATAGACTTCGACAAGTGCTACACCGACGCGCTCAATGACACGTCGGGCGACCCGGAGCGCTACGGGGTGCCGTCAGCCGAAGCGGGCAGCACGGCCATTGACTTCCACGCGATCGGTCAACTGGCCGAACAGTTGCAGCACAACGCACCTCAGGCTGCGTTGAAGGCATTTATCCGCGCATGTTACCACCCGGACGTCGACTGCGACGAGTTGCGCCAGCTTCTCGCCACGCACCCCCGACGCCGACGCACTGTGGCACTGCGCATCGCCGGCGGTACGGTAGCCTTGGCTATTTTCGCCGGCGTGGCTTGGTATATGACAAGGGGTCAGACCGAAGCGAACAGTCAACCTTATCCTTCCTCCGAACCGGCGCTGCCACAACCTGTTGTTGTGGATACCCTGCCAATCCCGGTGCCAACTGAGAGGGCAGCCGAGACACCGGTCAGCCAAGAGGAACAGCTCGACGTTGCCCGTGTTCGCGCCGCCGAACTCGACCGACGCGTTGGCCCGGTTTTCGACGAACTCATGGCCGACCTCGACCGACTTAACGCACTGAAAGATAACCCCAACCTGACAGGTGAACAACTGATCGACAGCATCCGGCGCCACAGCGACCGTGCCGACGAGTGCATCACCGAGGCCTTCGCTACGCTCAACGATATGTATCCGGGATTGACCGAACGCGAAGCATGGCGCACCATGGCCTTCTCGCGCGCATATACGGGCTACACGCGCCGCGCGGGTCCCGAGCTGCGTGCCTTCGGTGTCGAGATCGAGCGAAGGAGAGAGCGAGAGCGTCTCTCAAATAATATCGACTGAGCGGATGCCCTTGAAGCGGGCCGACTCGTAGGCTCCAAGATCGCAGCCGGCGCGGTCGACATGCGACGCCACAAAGCGGTGACCGACAGCCAACTGCGCGATGGTCAACACATCGCCCACACGGATATTACGGCTCCCCTCGACCGCCTCGACTACAAACCGACTGTCGCCGACGTAGCGCAGCATGAACACCCGCGCCGGTTCGTAGGCCACGCGCACCATCGCCCCCGCCTCCAAAGACACCACATCCAGACAGTCGACGGCCACGAAGGCCGACGAATCCGAGTCGTCGCCCATAACCTTTTCGAGCGAATCATAGTCCACATACCCAAGGTATTGCGCGATGACATCGAGCGTGGAGCGGCGTGGCGCCACCTGCTCGGTCTTGAACCCGAACATGCGCTTGAGCGTATTGACACCGAGGGTCTGCCGGGTACGGTCGCAGATGTGCTGCGCCAGCACGTCGAAGTGGGCGCTCCGACTCATGTCGAGGCCGACCGCCTCGCGCACTCGCCTCAGTATTCCGTTAAGACCGTGTTTCATTTTTCAGAACCTCTTTTCCCACAAAGATATATTTTTACGACATCAGAACCTTACTTTCCTGAGCGTCTAATACCTGTTATCACCTTAATATCGGGAGTATTCATCACTCCCTTTAATTGGTTTATATAGTGGGGTCTATCTATTAATTTCATACGTGTCGGCTTTACAAACTCGAAAAAAATTTACTTTTGTAAAAGCACTACAAAGATACACATTTTTTCTCGCCCGCGAAACCCCGGGCGCTGTACTATCTAATTTTTATGAAAAATAAAGGGGGAAGGAGGGGCGAGGACGCGCCCCATTGACAAAAAAATTCGTATATTTGCGGTGGTAAATCTCTTAAAGACGCTTTCAAATGAATTTTATCGACAATTGTTACCGCATTTTCGAGCAAGCTACTGCCGATTATCACATCGATGACGATGTTGACGCGGCCTCGCGCAACCCCTATACCCCCGGTACGATAGAGCACACCCTGTATGCCAAAAATCGTATCGACGCCGTACAGTGGCACCTGGAAGACATTATCCGCGACCCGGCTATCGACCCCGTGGCAGCCCTCGCCCTGAAACGCCGCATCGACGCGTCCAACCAGGACCGCACCGACATGGTCGAGGAACTCGACTCGTACTTCCGCGACAAGTACGCCGACGTCAAGGTGCTTGACGACGCGACCATCAACACCGAAAGCCCCGCATGGGCACTCGACCGCCTGTCGATACTCGCCCTCAAGATATACCACATGGAGCGCGAGGTGGAGCGCACCGACGCCTCGGCCGAGCACATAGCCCGCTGTCGCGCCAAACTCGACATCCTCCTGCAGCAGCAGGCCGACCTGACAACAGCCATCGGCCAACTCCTCGACGACATAGCTGCCGGCCGCAAGTACATGAAGGTGTATCGCCAGATGAAGATGTACAACGACCCCGACACCAACCCCGTGCTGTATGCCGGTGCCGACAAAAAATAAGTCGACCTCACGCCCCCGCGCCATCGTGCTGACGCGCCTTTCTGCACTGGGCGACGTGGCCCTGACCATCCCCGCCGTCTACGACCTGTGCATGGCTCGCCCGGACCGACTCGTCGTGGTGGTGACGCGCCCGTGGATGACAGCCATGATGGCCAACCCGCCGGCCAACCTGCGCACCGTGGGCGCGGAGCTCAACGGGCGTCACAAAGGCATCGCCGGCATGACACGTCTGGGTCGAGAACTGCGCCGCGAGTACGATATCGAGGCCTTCGTCGACCTGCATGACGTGCTGCGCACCAAGGTGTTGCGTACCGACATGCGGCTGCACGGCGTCCCGGTCACCGTCATCGACAAAGGACGGTCGGACAAGCGGCGCCTGGTTCGTCTCGGCGCCGACGAGTACGCCCGTCAGGGTCTCCCCGCGCTGCCGTCCACCGTCGACCGCTACCGCGACGCCATAGCCCGCGCCGGCTACACCGACATCCCCCGCCGGTTCCGGTCGCTGTTTCCCACGATGCCCCGCAGCACGACCACACGCATAGGCATAGCACCCTTTGCCGCCCATCCCGGCAAGAAATACCACGCCGACCGCATGGCCGAGACCATCCGCCGGCTCGCCACCCGACCCGACACCGAGATTTACCTGTTCGGCGCCGGAGCTGACGAGACCCGCACCCTCGACAGCTGGTCGGCAGCCCGACCCAACATAATCAATATGGCCGCGCGCCGAGCCGGACTGCGCGCCGAGATGGAACTTATGGCCGGCCTCGACGTCATGCTGGCCATGGACAGCGGCAACCTGCACTTGGCTGCCGTAGCGGGCACCCCCCGCCTGGTCAGCATCTGGGGCGCCACACACCCTGCGGCGGGGTTCACCCCCTTCCGCCCCGACGACCCAGCCTACACCTCGACCATCCTGCAGACGCGACTGGACTGCCGGCCATGCTCCATCTACGGCAACCGACCCTGCCGCCGACTCGACCCCAACGACAGCCGCCCCTGCCTGACCCCCATAACCCCCGACACCATCCTCCAAACCCTCAACACATTATTATAATATAACCTAATCGTATGGACGAGTACAGGAAAACCCCCGCCGAAGAAGAGCAGATGATTGAAGACGCCTTCAACGATGTGCTCAATGGCTATCTGGCCAGCAACCACCGCAAGAAGGTGGAGATGATCGAGCGTGCTTTCAGGTTTGCCAAGGCTGCCCATGCCGGTGTACGCCGGCGTTCGGGCGAGCCGTACATCCTCCATCCGATAGCTGTAGCCAAGATTGCCAGCCAGGAGATCGGCCTGGGCTCAACATCGATATGTGCGGCATTCCTGCACGATGTTGTCGAGGACACCGACTACACCGTCGAGGACATCCGGACACAGTTTGGCGCCAAGATTGCACAACTGGTCGAGGGGTTGACCAAGATTTCGGGCGGTATCTTCGGCGACAAGGCCTCGCTTCAGGCCGAGAACTACCGC
>CAZNGJ010000031.1:0-23082 GCA_964572615.1 uncultured Bacteroides sp. | reverse complement strand
AAGACAGAGTAAAATCACTAACATACATTGAGTGTCTTCCGCTACTTGAAGAGGCTTTTTGGAGAGGAATTAAGAGCTGTTAACACACTCGATTTGCAAAGATAACGTGCCTCCGCTTGTGTAATTAGTTAATCACAAATCATTTACGCCGTTTAAGCCATCATATACCCCTATGGTGGCTCGCTTTATATCTCTACCTTTGCAATGTCAACGATGAACGAGGGCCCAGTTCGGGAAGTGACGAATTAGTATTCTAATTTTTAACAAAAATGGAAAAATTAAATAAAGGTGTGACTACCAACAAGTCAAACAAGGTAAATAATAGTGTTGAAGAAATTAACAAAGAAATGGAGTCAATAAATAAGTGGCTTCAAACGGAAAGAATGAAACGTATTGAAATTGCTCAGTACGGGAATTTCAACAACTCAGTATGTCCCATTTGTGGAAAAGTAATGAACGTAAGAGAACGAAGTAACGGCTCTCCGTTGGTTAACGCAAATGTATGTAATGAGTGTGACAAAAGATATGTATTTACATTTAGACTACTGCCTGTTTCTGTGGAACTAGCCCCCAATTTTTATCTAAAATATCTTGACGCTGAATTGCTTATTGAACTAACAAAAAGAGTTAGATCAATCCATACTAATCATTCGGACGTGGCTTAAAAGATCGTTGAGGTTATTGGCAAAGTAGGTTTTCTCTTTGAAGACTATAATTGAAGTCAATGAATTAGGGGTAGTCGGTTGCGAGGATATGATGTTATTCTTAGTCTTATCTGCAAATAAATCGGCTACTCCTACATTCAAGGCTTTAGCAATATTTTCGAGTGAAGACAGTTGAGGATTACCGTTAAGAGTTCGGCTTAAACTTTCGGGTTTGACATTCATAATAAATGCTAATTCCTTCAACTGTATGCCTTTATCGGTACATAGCTCTTTAACTCTACTTGCTAATTCTTTGCTCATTGTCTTATTTTTTAGGTGCAAAGCGGCTAAGCCGATTACTTTGCTCATAACTTCGGATTTTGGCACAAAGTTAATAAATTAACTTTAGATATCATTTGTACTGTCTATAATTAGCTTTTTCTAGCGTAATTTATTTTGACACGATTAACTTTAGCTGTAATTTTGTAGCATATAAATTGATAACATAAACGCAGAAAGGTTAATCTGATATGGAAAGAGTTAAGGCTGTAATTTACGCACGAGTATCTACGCAAGGTCAAGATTATGATCGTCAGCTTGCAGAATTGCGACAGTATGCAGACCGTATGGGATATGAGGTTGTAAAAACCTTTTCAGAGAAAATCAGCGGTGCGAAAAAAGTCGAGGAACGTCAAGCGATGTCAGAACTTCTTGCCTATGTTGAAACTAACAGAGTTGATAAGGTGCTAATATACGAGTGCAGCCGACTCAGCCGTAGAGCCGTTGATTTCCTTTCCATTATAGCGATTTTCAATGAGAAGAAAATCAGCCTCTATATCCACCAAAACGGACTTGAAACATTGCTTCCGAATGGGGAGGTCAATCCTATTGCTACTCTTGTACTAGGTATTCTTGCTCAGTTCAACTCAATGGAAAGAAGTCTTATCCGTAGCCGTATGGAAAGTGGTTATAACAACTACCGCAACAATGGCGGTGTTGTTGGTCGCAAGACTGGCTACCGCAAGACAGACGAACAAATGAAAGAAGAGTATGCAGAGGAAATCCGACTCTTGAAAAAGGGTTACTCACTCCGCAACATTGCCAAAATTACCTCTACATCAATCAATACCCTCAGAAAATTAAACGCATTAACAAATCTTAAGTAAATTCGATTTTGCGCCTTCATTCTCTGGGCGTATGTTTGAAACAGAAATTTTAATAATATTGATATTAAAAATATAAAACAATGGAACAAGAAGTAAAAGAAAAATTAGAGAGAGTTGAAATTAGTGCATATAATCTTTACAACATTGCACTTGCAGCAGCGATTCATTATCACAAATTGAAAGAAAGTGACATAGATGAACACTCTAAGGAAATACATACACAAATTAGAGATGCTGCTGATTTATTGGCTTTATATGCAGAAGCCGTGCAAATCAACACTGGTTCAGATTACACAAGAGTAAGTTTTGAAATACCACAATGAAATAAGATGAATAGCAACTGATAGGTTCTAAGCATATCCTGCCGATCAGAAGTCCTCTACGACCGTCATATCGTAGAGGAGGCTTAAAAGCGAATAACCGCCTTTGGGTGGACTATATGAAGAATCTTAATGCTTACTATTGAGCAATGTGCAAAAATCTTAAATCAAAATGGAAAAATAAGATATACAAAAGATGAAATCAGAGTCATTCGTGAATTTCTGTATCAAATGGCTCAACTACAATGTGAAATAAATAATAATTAGTATGAGAAAAGCAAACTATAAATCAGATGAAACAAATGTAATAATTTACTGCCGTGTCAGCACTGACGAGCAACGGCAGGGAACAAGTGTAGATGTGCAAGAGGAGCGTCTAAAAGCCTATTGCACATATAAGGGGTAAATATAATCAATATACCCGAATTTCAAGATTGTAAAGAGGATGAAAGTGCCAAGACTTTTGAAAAACGTCCAGTAATGCAGGCTATTCTGCGCTATATCCGCAAGAATCGTGGCAAGGTTCAGAAACTACTTTTTTTGAGATGGAATAGGTTTTCTCGTGACTTATTCTCTGCTACCGATACCGTTAAAGAACTATTGAATTTAGGTGTAGAACCAAATGCTATTGAAGAGGAGTTAAACTTTGATTCCTCTTCATGGCCTGTTCTCTTAGGTGCATATATCGGTATAGCCCAAAGTGATAATATTGCAAGGTCAAAGGCTACAATAGATGGTATCAGAGGTACTCTTAAAAGTGGGAAGTGTTCAAACAAAGCTCCACGAGGGTATAAAAATATTCGTGAGTCCAAACATCGTTGTTATGTTATTATCAACGAAGATGCAGCTAAACCTATCCGCACAGCATTTATTGAACTATCCAAAGGTGTAATAAGTGCTAACTATGCACGTAAAAAATACTGTACTCATATACCCGAAAGCACCTTCTTAGATATGCTTCGCAATCCATTTTACATGGGTAAAATTCGTGTGCCTGCTTACAAGGATGAACCCGAAGAATTAGTTGAGGGTCAGCACGAAGCCCTAATATCAGAAGAGGTATTTTACAAAGTGCAGGAGGTTCTCGATGGGAAAAAGAGGTCGAAACCAAAATTAGAACGAGCCATCAATCCAGATCTCTTCCTCAGGCGGTTTATTATATGTCCTAAATGTGGTCACGCTTTTACTGGGTCACGTTCAAAGGGTAATGGTGGCTATTACACGTATTATAATTGCTGTGAGGATGCCAAACACATGAGGGTAAGAGCAGAGGAAGCCAACGAAGCATTTGCACGTTATGTGGGCTGTCTGAAACCAAATGAAGCAGTATTACGACTGTATGAAGCTGTATTATTAGATGTTCAAGGTGGTGCAAAACGTGAAATAAGAAACGAGATAGAAGCCATACATAAGCAACTCAAGGATAAGCGTAAACAAATAGAGGATGCCGAAGATTTGATGATAACCGATAAGTCACACTCCGACCGCTATTCACGTATTCTTGAAAGATATGAAAAAGAGGCTTTGGAACTTGAAACTCGTATATCCTTACTTGAGACAGGAAACCGTGGCAATATAGAACCAAAACTTGACTATGCTATCTCCCTGATAAACAACTTAGATAAGTATATCCGAGATGCACCGATAGAGGTAAAGATGAAGCTGATTGGTTCTATCTTTGACGGAAAAATCGAATTTGATGGAAAAACATATAGAACCGATTCTTATAACAAAGTGCTGGAACTTATCTACGAGCAGACTAATGAGTTACGAGGGTATGGAAAGGAAATTGGAGGCTCTCGGGGTGAGAGTCTCCAATTCAGTACCCGGACTCGGGCTCGAACCGAGACGGATCGCTCCACTGGTGTTTGAGACCAGCGCGTCTACCTATTCCGCCATCCGGGCGTATGCTTGGCAAAGTTACGCATTTTTTTTGAACATCGCAACTTTTTGTGCCAAATTGTACCTCCGAGGGGAATCGAACCCCTATCTAAAGTTTAGGAAACTTCTATTCTATCCGTTGAACTACAGAGGCGGTTTGCTTCTGCAAAGGTAGTGATTATCGGCGTGACAGGCAAACGAATCGGTAGCCGATTTGCGTTTCGGGGTCGGTTTGGGGCTCTCCGGCATCGATTTCGGTCCACTCGGCGGGGTCAATGGCGGGGAAATATGTGTCGGCACCGGGTGCCGGGGCGTCGATGCGTGTCATGTAGAGATGGTCGGCCATGGGCATGGCTTGCTCGTAGACATGGGCGCCGCCTATCACCATGGGGGTGTCGTCGGGATTGAGCGCGGCGAGGGCGTCGTCGAGCGAGGCAAACACCTCGGCTCCGTCAGCGCGGTAACCGGGCTGACGGCTAAGCACGATATTGCGCCGACCGGGCAGCGCACCGTTGGGCAGCGACTCCCACGTCTTGCGCCCCATGATGATAGGATGGCCCATAGTGAGCGCGCGGAAGTGCCGCATATCGGGACGCAGGCGATAGATGAGGTCGCCGTTGCGTCCGATAGCGCCATCGTTCGTAACGGCCACGATGATGCTCAGCTGCGGATGTCGGGTTGCGTTCATACTGCTACCTGGCCTTTGATATGAGGGTGTGGATCGTAATCGGTGAGGGTGAAGTCTTCGTAGCGGAAGTCCTCGAGGCGGCGCACGTCGGGGTTGAGGGTCATGCGGGGCAACGCGCGGGGTTCGCGTTCAAGCTGAGTCCGCACCTGGTCGAAATGGTTGTGATAGATATGGGTATCGCCTAAGGTGTGGATGAATTCGCCCGGCTCGAGGCCGGTGACCTGGGCAACCATCATGAGCAGCAACGCGTAGGACGCGATATTGAAGGGTACACCGAGGAAGGTGTCAGCGCTGCGCTGATACAGCTGCAACGACAGGCGTCCGTTGGCCACATAGAACTGGAAGAAGGCATGGCACGGGGGGAGCTTCATGTTGGGCAGATCGGCCACGTTCCATGCGCTAACGATGATGCGACGGCTCTCGGGGTTGGTGCGTATCTGCTCGATAGCTTCGCCGAGCTGATCGATGAATGTGCCGTCGTAGGCAGGCCACGACCGCCACTGGTAGCCGTATATATGGCCAAGGTCACCCGTTTCGGGGTCGGCCCACTCGTTCCAGATGCGCACGCCGTTGTCCTGCAGGTAGTGCACATTGGTGTCGCCCTTGATGAACCACAGCAACTCGTGGATGATGCTCTTGAGGTGGAGTTTCTTGGTGGTTATCAAGGGGAAGCCTTTGCTGAGGTCGAAGCGCATCTGATAGCCGAAGACCGAGCGTGTCCCGGTGCCGGTACGGTCACCGCGGTCCACGCCGTTGTCCATGATGTGCTGCAGCAGGTCGAGGTATTGCTTCATCGCTTACAGGTCTTCTTCGATGGAGAATTCTTCGTCGAACGAGTCGTCGAACAGGTCGTCCGCTTTGTCGGCTTTGGCACTCTTGGGTGCCTCTTCGGCCTTCTGTTCGCCCTCTGCTTCGGCTTCCGACTTCTTGTCTTTGGCAGCAAGACGGGCACGTGTGGCGCGAGCTGCCGCGGTTTCGGGATGCTCGTCAGCTTCCTTCATGGCAGCCATGATCTTCTGTTCGAGTTCTTCGGCCAGTTCGGGGTTGTCGTTGATGACCTTCTTGGCGGCGTCGCGTCCCTGAGCCAATTTGGAGTCGTTGTAGCTGAACCACGAGCCTGACTTCTTGATGATACCGTAGTCGACACCGAGGTCAAGGATTTCGCCGGAACGCGATATGCCTTCGCCGAACATGATATCGAACTCGGCACGACGGAATGGGGGCGCCACCTTGTTTTTGACAATCTTGATATAAGCGCGCTTGCCAAGTACGTCTTCGCCGTCCTTGATGGGGTTGCGCGAACGGATGTCGACGCGCACCGAGGCGTAGAACTTGAGCGCGTTACCACCGGTAGTGGTTTCCGACGGACCGAACATTACGCCAATCTTCTCGCGCAGCTGGTTGATGAATATGCACACGGTGTTGGTGCGGGCAATGGCGCCGGTCAGCTTGCGCATGGCCTGGCTCATCAGTCGCGCCTGCAGGCCGACGTTACGATCGCCCATCTCGCCTTCGATTTCGCTCTTGGGGGTAAGCGCAGCCACCGAGTCGATGACAATGATGTCGATGGCGCTCGAGCGGATCAGCTGCTCGGCTATCTCAAGGGCTTGCTCGCCGTTGTCGGGCTGCGATATCAGCAGGTTGTTGGTGTCTACGCCGAGGTTGCGGGCATAGAATCGGTCGAAAGCGTGCTCGGCGTCGATCAGGGCTGCGATACCTCCCTTCTTCTGCGCTTCGGCGATGGCGTGAAGCGCGATGGTGGTCTTACCGGACGACTCGGGGCCGTATATCTCGATGATACGGCCGCGGGGGAAACCGCCTACGCCGAGGGCGTAGTTGAGGGCAATCGAGCCGGTGGGAATAACCTCGATATCTTCGATGGCTTCGTCGCCCAGTTTCATCACTGCGCCTCGGCCATAGTCTTTTTCTATCTTGCCCATGGCAGCCTGCAACGCTTCGAGGCGCAGGTCGCGAGGGTCTTTGTTGGCGTCCTTCTCTTTCTTCGAGGCGCCTTTCTTTGTTGATTCGGTTTTAGCCATAATATGTAGTTTTTGATTATTTGCTTATTTATATTGTAACGGAAAAAAGGGTCATTTCTTGCTTCAAGCCCGGCGGGTTCCGATTACGACACAAAGTTACGAAATAGCACGGGCAATAACAATACCCATATATGTTAAATTACACAAAAGCGTCAATTTGCATCTTTCGCTCCGAACTTTTCGCCTACCGGCATTGTTAGAATATTACAAAGTAAGAAATTACTTTTCCATTGCAAGAAATGTGATAATGATTGGTTTATTATTAATATGGCGACACCGTGAGGCGTTGCCATATTAGTTATATATATGTGCTATCTGCCGGCGAGGCGTTTGATACGCTTCAGCAGGCCGAACGGCAACATCCGCATCGTGGTGTGACCAATAGTGCTTACCAATCGACGCCACTGATAGGCAGCCGACCGACCGAAGCCATTGAAGTATTCTACTGTCTCCATCATCTGTCTTGCCAGGCGCTGTGTCGTTTCCGCGGGGTCATACATTGTTTGCGGCAACTCTGCTGTCTTAGTAAGAACTGCCACTACACGCGGACGACCTTCTTCCTCGACTACTTCGGTAGTAACAGTTGCAACTTCGCGCAACGCCTCGGATACATTGATGCGCTTATGGCGGTTCCATATTATAAGGTCTCCAACGTCTTCGGCAATATTGAACTGATGGAAGCCGCGGTAGGCTTCGCCCTCGGCCTCGTTGACAAAGTGGTTAAGGTAAAGTACGCCACCGGGACGTAGTGTCACCAGGCACTGGCGTATACCCTCCATAGGGTCGGCGCAGTGGTCGAGAGCATTGCGAACATGGATGAAATCGACAGTATCCTGTGCGAATGACCCGGTCAGACTCTCAATCATGCCGAAGGTGATGGCCGGTCGATCTATATGATACCGCTGCAATATACGATTATAGAACGGTGCTAAGGGGTCGACGTATGTCACGTTGGCCTGACGGCCGTTGATGATATTGCCGAAGGCATAACTGAGAGCGCATCCTACGTCAAGGATTCTAGGAGAATCGGTATCGAGGGTCTCAACGAAAGCGTCAATATCGAAGCCGTCCAACCGACACGGTTTACCGTAGAGCGACCACGAGAACAGGTCGGCACGGCGCCGGCGGTTGCCGT
Organism: uncultured Bacteroides sp.; assembly: GCA_964572615.1. Lineage (GTDB taxonomy): Bacteria > Bacteroidota > Bacteroidia > Bacteroidales > Muribaculaceae > CAG-873. The sequence goes on along the minus strand of CAZNGJ010000031.1, from coordinate 15,209 downwards.
AATAGCTGCGCCAGAACGCCACCTCGTAAGGTATCCCCGAAAGCCACTTCCGGAAATCCCTCTCGTCTATATTCATTTTGTCTTTATCCACACACAAAAATACTCAAAATATCCGAAACATCCATCCTACCGCCGCTGAAAAACAATACAATTGTGGAATTCACAAGTTTATAAGGAAATTATTTTGTATTCCAAAACTTTCTTTGTAACTTTGCCTCACTATCCCATGCATGTAATATCTCATAGAAAACTTAAAGAGTTCTACGAGTCCTCCGGAAAGGAAGATTCAAGAATCGCATTAGAGCGGTGGTATGACATCGCTCAACAGGCCCAATGGCGTAACTTGTCAGAGATAAGAGAAGACTTTCCGGCAACAGATTACATAGGGAATCAACATTATGTGTTTAATATCAAAGGCAATAATTATCGCCTCGTCGTGGTTATTAAATTCACAATAAGCCGAATATACATTCGCTTTGTCGGAACCCACGCAGAATACGATAAAATTGACTGTTCTACCATTTAATTTCTGATTATGGAAATCTCAAAACAACAATACGAATTTGCACTAAATCGCATTGAGGAACTATTACCCCTTGTGACCGACGCAACCCCGTCAAGCGATAAAAATGCAATTGAGCTAACCATTGTGTCAGACATGGTTGAAGCATACGAGAAAATTCATTATCCCATAGATAAACCGACAATCGGAGAACTAATAAGTCTTTCGATAGAAGAAAAAGGCCTAACCCAAAAACAATTAGCTAAGGAAATAGGTGTAAGCCCGTCCCGTGTTAGCGATTACATTTCGGGCCGCTCCGAACCCACTTTACGTATAGCTCGAGCCATTTGTCTTGCCCTCGGAATAACCCCGGCTGCCATGTTAGGCGTTTAACAAAGCCCTGGATTTTGCCTGGGGATTGCGAGACAAAAGTAGTAAAAAAACCGGAATAATCGCGTCAAGCTTGCGCGATTATTCCGGTTTTTAACCCTTATTTGGCGCGATTACTTGGTCAGCGTCAGGGTGTAGGGTACGTTGGTCAGATCTACAGTCACGGTGTATGTGCCGGCTGCGGGAGCCACGATATTGGCACCGCCTACGGTCATAGCCTTGGGATTGCCACCGAGGTTGTAGTCCCAGTTGTCGTTCATGCGAACCTTGAACTCTTCGCCTGCCGAGAGGGTAATCTTACCGGTCCATACGGTTGCGTCGGCATTGGGAGTGAGGGCTTCCTGAGCACCCCAACCATTGAAGCCGCCGATAAGACCGAGGCTTTCGATCTTGACAAGAGCGTATTCGAGTTTTTCGATATCGGCCTTCACATAGTACAGACCCTTGGCTGCGCTGAGGTTGCCGCCGTCGGTCGAGAGCTTGCCGTCGCCGCCGTCGCCATAGTTGTTACCGCTCCAGCCAGCCTGGTCGGTGAACTTAAACTCGCCGTCCACGGCTGCAAAGCCCTGGAATACGGTAGCGCCAATTTCACCGGGAATCTTGGCAGCTGCCAGGTGGTTCCAACCGTTGATGTTGCCGGGCATGTAGAGGTAGTCGAACATGGGTACGAACTCGTAGGTCTGGTTCTCCATGTCGAGGGTGAGGGTGTAGACACCGGGGGTGTTGACGGCACCTGCGCCGCAATCTTCGGTATCGGTACGGGGTACGAGGTTGCCTTCGAGGTCGTGGCTACCGTTGACGGCGGTACCGAACGAAGCGTTGGCAGCGTCAACCCAGTTGCCGGTCTCTATGGTCGACTGGGGCACAACCTTCCACCACCAGCCGTCGGCTGCCTGTTGGTCGGTAATGGTTACGACCATTGTGAAGATGGGGTTGTCGTAAGGATCGCCTTCGTGGTCGAAGAGAACGGCGTCGGCAACGGACCAGCCGTTGATGGTGCCGAGCAGACCGTAGGAGTCTTCGATAACGATGCCGAGGTCAAGGGGAGTGATGACGGGAGAGGCGTTGAGATAGTACACATCGGCTCCACCCATGCGCACCTGTGCGTCGCCCTTCGAGGCGTATGCAGCTACACGGATGTAGGTCTGCTTGGCCTTGGCGGACTTGCCGATGGCTGCAACGTATGCACCCTCGAGGTCGTCGGGCGATACGCTGAGAGCTTTGTCATTGAGAGCTACGGGGAATGTGGCGCTGTGCACAAATTCTTCCTCACGGCCAAGCTCGCCGACGAATGTCAGTTCGTAGCCTTCGGGGAGGTTGGTGAGCTGGCTGATATTACCGAGGGCGATAGCCTCGTCAGCAGCATTGAGTTCGGGAAGGTTGATGAATTGGGGAACGGTCGATGTCACGGCCAGGTCGGTCGTTGACATGACGGGTTCCTGAGGATTGGAGGGCAGGGGTACGTTGTTCTTTTCGTCCTGACACGACCAGCCGGCCAGTGCAAGGGCTGCCACAAGAAGTATATTAAGCTTTTTCATTGTTGTGACGCTTTAGATTTACGTTATACTTAGTTACTTAAGGTGGTTAAGAACTCTTATTTGGCAATCATGATGAACTTGTGGGTGTTCATGTCGACGTTCATGTAAGCGTCGCCGCCTTCGTAGTTGGGGAAACTGAACGAGCCTTTACCCTTGACGAGAGTAGCGTTGAATTCGCCACCAACGAGGTCGTACTCGATGGGATTGTCGTCAACCTGGCTGCCCCACGAGTCGGCATCCCAACCGGTGAGAGCGGTATAGAAGCGGAACAGCGGAGCTGCGGGCAGAGCGAATGTCTGGCTGTATACCTGGCTGCCGATAGCGTCGGCGGGTTCGTAGAGGGCCCAGTCGGCGTAGTGTGCGGCATTGCCTTCGTCAGGACCGCTCCAACCTTCGGGGCTACCCACGAGGTAGATCTTGCCGGGGCTCTGGATAGCGCAGTATTCCTTGACCTGCTCGAGCACGATGGTATTCGATGCCACCAGGCTGCCGTCGATCTGAGGCACGTTGCCCAGGATGCGGAGGTAGACTTTGCGGGCGGGTTCGTCGGTGTACTGGTCTTCGTCGGTGATGCCGCGGAGCACGCAGATACCGATAGCGAGTTCCTCCATGCTCACACTGGCCTGGCAGGCATGGTATGTCGACGTCAGGATGTAGTCGCCGTTGGTGCCGTGCTCGAACTTGCCGTCGAGCGAAATCTGGACTTTATAGTCGGGAGCAGCCGCAAAACCCCAGTCGGGTTGCGACCATGTAAGGTCGATCACCCCTTCGGGAGTGAGTTCGTAGAGCTGGTTGGCAAGAGCCGGGGTGTTGAGCTCGAACTCGGTAGCTTCGTGGTAACGGGGCTCCGTGTTCTGCTTACATCCGGTCAAGGTGCCAAGGGCTACGATACCAGCCATAAGGATAGATATTGTTTTCATCATTGTGTTGAAATCGAATAATTAAGATTAGTTTGAAGGGATGATTACCGGATTAATTGTAACCGGGGTTCTGGCGATAAGCCTGGAACGAGATCACCTTGGTGGGGATGGGGAAGAGTTTGTAGTGGTCGTCGATGGCAGTGCCGTCGTGTACGCCGCCCTTCCAGTTCCAGTTGTACGAGCCGCCGGTGAACTTGCCGAAGCGTACGAGGTCGCTGCGGCGGATGTTTTCGCCGTAAAGTTCGCGCGAACGTTCGTCGAGGATGTTAGCCTCGGTCATCTGCGATACCGACCAGGGTTCGAGACCGGCACGGCCGCGAACGTAGTTGACATACTTGAGGGCATCGGCCTGGTTGCCGGCATTACCAACGATGTTGGCTTCTGCGGCACTCAGGTAGATTTCGGCCAGACGGATAACGGTCCAGTCGGCATCCGAGAAAGCATTCGAGCTGCTGGGCGAAGCGTCCATGTCGACGTTGCCGAACTCGTCGTAAGCAAAGTTGGTGTATTTGAGGGGAGCATAGCCCTGACCGTAACCGGCGTTACCCATGATGGTGTTGTTGTCCATCTTGAAGCCGTCCTTGCTGGTCTTCCAGAGCTCGGCACGGAGGTCGGTGGTGTAACCGTCGGCATCGAAGTTGAACTTCTCGGCCAGCTGTTGGCGAGCCACCATACAGGTCCACTGGGCGTTGAGGTTGCAGTCGTCGATCGACGAGATACCGTCGTACGAGCCGCAAACAGTGCAGATATAGAAGGTCGAGCCGCCGTAAGCCTGGAGGTTCATGCCGTCCTGGGGCACGGTCCAGATGATTTCGTTGGGGCGGTTACCACCGGCTGCATATTCGTTGTTGTTGGCACCGAACAGAGCCTTGTAGCTGTCAGCCAGGCCGCTGCCGTCGTAGCCCTCGCCTTCGTGAGCCTTGATGATTTGTACGGCCTTGGCCCAAGCCTTGTCGTAAGCTGCAGTACCGGTGTAGACACCTGCATTGAGGTAGAACTTGACGAGCAGAGCGTCGGCACATTCCTTGCCAACGTAGCCGTAAGCGGGAGTAGCGTAGCTGTTACCGTACTCGGCGCTGACTTCCTCGAGGGTGTTGACCACAAGGTTGTACAGGTCGGCACGCTTGGTCTGCTCGGGAGCAGCACCGGCCTCGGAGCTTTCGTCAACATAACCTGCGTCGCCGAAGCAGTCGATAGCATAGAAGTAAGCCAGCGAGCGAACGATCTTGGCCTGACGGATATACTCGTCGGCGGCTGTCTGATCGGCTGCGGTGGGCAGCATGTCGCGGTAGTTCTGAACGGTGCGGATAAACTCGTTGCAAAGAGCGATTTCGGCATATATACGGCTGTAAGCGGCATACATGATTTCGTTGTCGGCAGCGAGGTTCAGGGTAACGAGCTCGTAGTAACCGGCGTCGTTGAACTGCAGCCACGAGAACTCGTCGGTGGTAAGTTCCTCGAGGTTGAAGATGGTACGGGTGAAGGTACCTGCACCGGCGTCGCCGAAGCCGAGGATTGAGCTGCCGGGGCCTCCGTTACCGGCGGTAGCGATACCTTGATATATTTCGGCCAGCAAGCGGTCCATGGTGCCGCGGGGGTCCTGGGCGAAAAGTTTGTCGGGCGTATCTACGTTGGGATCCTGCGGGGGAACGTCGAGGTCATTGACACAGGATGTCATGCCCATCGTGGCAACAAGAGCCGCGCCCAGAATATATTTCTTAATTGATTTCATTGTCAATTTTAGTAAGGTTGGTTATTCTTTCAAATTTGGCAATCTGTCGGGTTAGGATTGACTTGTTTGCCGGATCTTAGAATGTAGCTACTACACCGAGAGTGGCGGTAACGGGACGGGGGTAAACGTTGCTGTCCACGCCGCTGAATACTTCGGGGTCGAGGCCTTTGTACTTGGTGATGACGAAGGGGTTCTGAACAGCACCGAACAGGCGCAGGCGCAGCTTGTTGTTGAGCAGCTCGGGCCATGTGTAGCCGAGGGTGATGTTGTCGCAACGAACGAAGCCTGCATTCTCGAGGAAGTAGTCGGAGCGAACCAGGTTCGAAACGGCGGTACCGTCGTTGAAGTAGAAGTCGCTCTTGAGGACGTTGTTAAGGATGTTACCCTGGCCTTCGAGGTTATACAGGTTGGTGTTGCCGGCGCGCATGCTGTCGAATACATAGTTGCCGATCGAGGCGCGGATCACGAAGCCGAGGTCCCAGTTCTTGTAGTTGAAGGTGTTGCTCCAGTTGAGGGTCACCTTGGGGTCGCGGCTGTGCTTGATCACGAGGTCGGCGTTGTCGATGACACCGTCGGCATTCTGGTCCACGTAGCAGTTGGGCACGGGGTTGCCTTCGGGATCGTAAACCTGCTCGAACACATAGAACGAGTAGGCGGGATAACCTACCTTATGGATTTCGATAGGACCGGCGTTCTCCGATGCGGGGTTGCCGTGAGCGTCGAGGGTGAATGTCTCGTCGTCCGAAGCCGAACCGGTCAGGCTGGTGATCTTGTTCGAGTTCCAGGCTACGTTGAGGCCGGTGGTCCAGGTGAATTCCTTGGTAACGATGGGCTTGGCGCCGATGTTGAGTTCGACACCGATGTTACGCAGCGTACCGATGTTGCGGTCCATAGCGTTGGTGGTGGTCATACCGGCGGGTACGGGCACGTAAGCCAGCAGGTCCTTGGTGTTACGCAGGTACCAGTCGAGGCTGGCGGTGATACGGTTGTTAAGCCATGCCATGTCGACACCGACGTTCCAGGTAGTGGTGGTTTCCCACTTCAGGTTGGCGTTGTAGGCGTTGGGATAGAGGGGGTTGATCCAACCACCGGCGAGGCCGGGGTAGAGCACGCTGTTCTGCGAGATGGAGTATACGGGGGTATAGGCATTGTAACCGCCTACGGCCTGCTGACCGGTCTGACCCCATTCGGCGCGGAGCTTGAACTCGTTCATCTTGTCTACGCCTTCGAAGAAGTCCATGTTGTTGATCTTCCAGGCCAGTGCGGCAGCGGGGAAGAGACCCCAGCGGGTCGACTTGGCGAAGCGCGAGGTACCGTCGTCACGGATGGTGAAGGTGAGCAGGTAGGTGTCGTCGAAGCTGTAGTTGACACGACCGTAGAACGAAAGCAGGTTCAGCTGACCCTTGCCGTGGTAGGTGTAGTACCACTGGTCGGGGCTCGAGCCCCATGCCTGGCCGATGTGTTCGGCAGTAGCGGGGTCGTAAACCATTGTCCATTCGTTGGTCAGAGGATTGTACGACTTTGAGTAACCGAGAGTATTGATACGGGTCTCGTTGCTATTCAGGTAGTCCATACGCTGCCACGAGTAACCGGCCACTACGTCGAGTTTCGACTTGATGGCGTCGAAGTCCTTCTTATAGTTGGCGTAGAATTCGAGCAGGGTGTTGCGGTTCAGGCTCCAGTTGTAGTAGCGCTGACCTGCACCGTCCTTATAGTTCGAGTTCCATGCCTGGGGCGAGTTGGGCAGGTTGTAGTTGAAGGTTTCACCCTTTACTACGTCGTAACCGAGGTTGAGGTTGAAGTGCAGTTCGGGGAGGAAGTGGAGGGCATAGTCGATCTGCAGGTTGCCGGTCGAAGTCCATGCCTTGTTCTGATTGTCAACGCCGTACAGCTGAGCCACAGGGTTGATTGAGCCGTTGGTTTCGAGGTTACCGTCGTTGTTGAGCAGCGAGGTGTAGCCGTCGAGGTAAGTAAGGTGCTGACCGCCGAGGGTATTGTACTTGGTGTACACAGGCAGAGTGGGGTTGTAGCTGATGGCAGCACCGATAGCGCCGGTCGAGGCGTTCCAGTCGCGGATGTAGCTACCCTTGACGTTGGCATAAACCTGCAGGAGACCGCCGAAGAACTTGGGGCTCAGGTTGAAGCCTACGGTGGTGCGCTGCATGCGCGAGGTCTTCAGGATACCTTCGTTGTTGGTGTACGAAGCGCTGACGCGGTAGGGCAGGAAGCCTGCGGTGCCGCCTACGCTGAGGTTATAGTCCTGGCTTACGGAAGTGCGGAGCACCTTGTCCTGCCAGTCGGTGTTGTCGTCGCCGAGCAGACGGGCTGCGTTGGCGCTGGCATATTTCTTGATATAGTCGCGGTATTCGTCGCCGTCGAGCACATCCCAGGTCTTGCGGGCTGTGTTGACGTGCCAGTTGGCCGAGAACGTCACCTGAGGCTTGCCCGAGCTGCCCTTCTTGGTGGTCACGATGATCACACCGTTCGATGCGCGCGAACCATAGATGGCAGTTGCGGATGCAGACTTAAGAATAGAGATGCTTTCGATGTTTTCAGGGGCTATCATGGTCATGGCGTTGGCCGAACCGTAGCTACCCGACATGGGCACACCGTCGATCACGATAAGGGGGTCGTTGGAGGCATTCAGCGATGCACCGCCGCGGATACGGATGCTGGCGCCGCCGCCGGGATTACCGCCGTCGGTGGTTACAACCACACCGGGGCTTGCGCCTACCAACAGGTCGTTGGCCGAAGTAGCCAGGCCGGCTTCGATGTCATCGGGCTTGATGACGGCCACCGAACCGGTGGCGTCTTCTTTCTTGACCGCACCATAACCCACTACTACCAGTTCGTCGAGCACGGCTGCGTCGGACTGCAGGTGAATTTCGATGTGCGTACGTCCGTCGATAGGAACGATTTCAGTCTTACAGCCTACCAGCGATACGACGAGCGAACCGTTGGCGGGCGCCGAGATACGGAAATTACCGTCAAGGTCGGTTGCGGCTCCTACGCCGGGAGCACCTTGCACTGTAACACTGGCGCCTATGGCAGTTTCACCATCCTGGTCATAGACCGTACCGGACACGGTGATGTTCTGTGCCAAAGCCGGGAAGGCCAGGGCTATTACCATGATGATGGCAAGCCAGGCTTTCCGATTCATTTGTAAACAAATGTTCTTCATGCAGAAATTTTTGAAATTTAACTTAGATATGATTGTTATTATTTTTTTACCGGTTGATTTAGGGTTTTTATCTCGGTTGGTTCATTAAAAGTAAGTTGATACGTACTAAACCCCACAATTTAAGACGGTTAGTGACGATTTACGCCTGCCGAAACAGCCGCGAATCGCCCTTTGCCGACCTAAATGGAAGGTTTAGCGGTGCAAATTAAGCATAATTTTTTGAAAAATTAGGCATCTTTAGGCAAAAAAAATCTTACGCCCCTATTTTTTAACAATCGTAAACATCGCCTTTTTAACTCTTCCGGCGGAAGGCTCCGACCAAGGCGACGGGCGATGTGCACGCTATGATGAGCAGCCAGTCGGTCAGGCTGAGCGGTGTAACGTTGAAAAATTCGCCACCGAATTGGACGATCAGCACCTGGCCGACGATAATGAACCCGGCGACAAAGAGGAAGCCGTTGCAATCACGGAGGTTAAATGCCGATTCGGTCGATGCGAATGCCTTGGCATTGAACAGATTCCAGAACTGCAGGAAGACGAATATGGTAAAGAATATCGACAGCTCAATGGGCGAGAAGTCGTGTGCAGGCACGAAGGGCAACCGTCCGAACTGACTTACTGCCGTCAGATTGGTATGTTCGAAATAGAGCAGTATGGCCACAAGTATAGCGAAAGTTCCTGCACCCCACCCTATTATATTACGCCACATGGCACGGTTGATGATGAACTCGCTGCGACTCCGCGGCTTCTCGGTCATAACGGATGATGATGGAGGCAGCGACGCAAGGGCCACGGCAGCCATGGTATCCATGATGAGGTTCACCCACAGCATCTGGGTGACAGTCAGCGGCGACTCGAATCCGCTGAACGCACCGAAGATAACGACAAGGCTGGCGCAGACATTGACAGTCAGCTGAAACATCACGAAACGGCGTATGTTGCGGTACAGCGAGCGACCCCACATGACTGCACGGCCTATCGAAGCAAACGAGTTATCTATGATGGTTATATCCGATGCTTCCTTGGCAACCGAGGTGCCGTCGCCCATCGACAGACCGACATGGGCGGCCTTCAGCGCGGGCGCATCGTTGGTGCCGTCACCGGTGACTGCCACAACTTCGTCGTTGGCCTGCAGGGCTTCGACAAGACGCTTCTTGTCGAGGGGTCGCGCGCGTGCTATTATCTTAAGGGCTCCGACGCGCCGGCGCACCTCCTCGTCGGTCCACGACGCAAACTCGGGTCCGGTTGTGATATTGTCCTCGCCATCGACTGCGTCATCCCACAAGCCAACCTGTCGGCCGATTTCCTTGGCGGTACCGGGGGTATCACCGGTCACTATCTTCACGCCGATGCCGGCATCGAGCACTTCGCGCACAGCATCCGGCACATCATCTCGAACGGGGTCGCTAATGGCAGCTATACCCATGAAGGTCAAATCCTTGGCCACAACACGACCATCGGCTATCACCTCGGCCTCCGGGTCAGTGAGCACCTGCCATGCAAAACCGAGTGTACGCATGGCCATGCCCTGATACTCAGCCAACTGCGCGTCGAGTTCGGCCTTGGTGACACCCTCGACATGGGTACACATGCCGAACACTATCTCGGGCGCACCCTTCACATAGAGTATACGGCGACCCGACGGACTGTCGACCACCGTAGCCATATATTTGCGCTCGGTGCTGAAGGGCAGTTCGGTCACCACACGCGCCGATGAACGCAATGTTTCGTAGTTCTTGCCGCGGGCGTCCAGCCAAAGGAGAAGGGCACCTTCGGTGGGATTGCCAAGCACCCGGGGGCGGTCACCCGTAAGGTCAAGTTGGGCAGTAGAATTGACGGCGATTCCCTCCTCGATGACCTCGACGGGAGGATTGCCGAAAAAGTCCACCCGGTACACCTGCATGCGGTTTTGTGTCAGTGTGCCGGTCTTGTCGGTGCATATCACGGTGGTGGCGCCCATGGTCTCGCAGGCGTGGAGTTTGCGCACTAAGTTGTTGGTACGCAGCATCCGGCGCATCGAGTAGGCCAACGACAGCGTCACAGCCATCGGCAAGCCCTCGGGCACTGCCACGACGATAAGCGCTACGGCTATCATGAACGTATCGAGCAGGTAGCTGATGAGTCCGAACAAGTCGAAAGGAGCGTACGAACAGTTTGCGAGATAAAGAGCCAATCGCCCCACGATGATGATGGCTCCGACAGCGAAGGCAATCTTCGAAATCATTTTACCGAAACGGTCAAGTTGCTCGTTAAGAGGTGTTTTGACCGTTGTATCTATCTGGGTGGCTTCGAGCACACGGCCATTCTCGGTACTGTCGCCGACGGCCGTTACGCGCATCACGGCATGACCCTCCATCACCTTGGTGCCACGCAGGACGTGGTTGGTGGGAAATGTGGCATCGGGATCGAAGTCGGCTGAATCTGCCGACTTATGGCACATCGGTTCGCCGGTCAGCGTCGACTCGTCGACACTGAGCGTCGTTGCCTCGAGCAGGTCACCGTCGGCGGGAATATCGTCGCCGGTGTTGAGTCGCACCAAGTCGCCCACCACAACGTCGCGGCGGGGCACCTGCGTTGACGACCCGTTGCGTATCACCACCACCGGCTCATCGTCATTGACACGGTTGAGCAGCTCGAACTCGCGATCAGCCTTAAGCTCGAATATGAACGCCAGACCCGTAGCCAACAGAACTGCCACAAAGATGCCTATAGGTTCGAAAAACACACTACTCCTCTCGCCAAGAGCGAAGTAGCTGTAGAACGAGATACCTATAGACAGCAATCCCGCCACCATGAGCACGATGATGAGCGGGTCGGTGAATTTGAGCAGAAACTGCTTCCATACAGGTACTTTTTCGGCCGGCGACAGCACATTCGAGCCATGCAGACGACGGCTCTCGAGCACTTCGTCTTGACTCAGACCCGTATATGTGTCATTTTTTTTCATATCGCAACGATAAACGTTCGTGAGGTGGATTATAACAAACTGCAAATTTACTAATATTTCCGCTAAGCGACAGCCTCGCACGAAAATATTTACTTTATAAAACTTTTTTGAAACAACGATTGTTCTAAATAATAGCCTAATCAGACTAAATTCTTTTTACCTACATTAATAATAAACTAATAAACGGTTTCAGTATGCATCTAACACCGAAAGAGCTTGACAAACTCAAACTTCTCTGCCTGGGAATGATTGCCGAGCGACGCCTCAACAAAGGCCTTAAACTTAACTACCCCGAATCGGTAGCCTACATCACCTCGTGCGCCCTCGAAGGTGCCCGCGAAGGCAAAACTGTAGAAGAAGTAATGCACGATGCCGCCAACGTTCTGACCAAAGAACAGGTTATGGACGGCGTGGCCGACATGATCCACCTCCTGCAGGTAGAAGCGGTATTCACCGACGGCTCTCGTCTGGTGTCCATCCACGCTCCCATCAAGTAACGTTACTAATCGGCTAAATCTCACACCATTATGAGCACAGACAACACTACTACCCCGCAGGCTCAGCCTCAGCAGGGCTACACCACCCCCAACGGTGTATATCAGGGCGAACCCCCTATCGCTTATCCCAAAACCGACGGCTTCACCCCCGCCACCCCCGTTCCAGTGGGCGGAGTTATCCTTGCCGACGGCGACCTGACATATAACGCCAACCGTCGCACCGTCACCCTCAAAGTGCGCAACACCGGCGACCGTCCCATCCAGATCGGGTCGCACTTCCACTTCTTCGAAGTGAACCGCTACATGGAATTCGACCGCAAAGCCGCTTTCGGCATGCACCTCAATATCCCCGCCACCACCGCAATCCGTTTTGAGCCCGGTGAAGAAAAACAGGTGGAACTCGTGGCTTACGCAGGCAAGCACCGCGTAATCGGCTTCAACGACCTCACCCAGGGTTATGCCGGCCTCGAAGACACTCCCACCTACTACCCCAAGAAGATACGCGCATTCGAACTCATGCAGGAGTTCGGCTTCAAGAACATCTCCGAGGAAGAAGCCGAAGCCGAGTTCACCACACCCGACCCCGACACAAAGGCCAAGTCGTAAACCCGCGCCAACTTCAATCCACTTATTTCATTCTTCACCCATATTCCGAACAATCCAACTATGGCTACAATTAGCAGACAAGAAAACAATATGCTCTTCGGCCCTACCACCGGCGATAAAATCCGCCTTGGTAACACCAATCTGTATGTCCAGATTGAGAAGGACCTCCGAGTTTACGGCGACGAAGTCGTTTACGGCGGTGGCAAGACCATCCGCGACGGCATGGGCACCGCCAACGAAGTGACCAGCGAAGGCGGCTCCCTCGACCTCGTCATCACCAACGTTACCATCCTCGACCCCGTACTGGGTGTCATCAAGGCCGACGTCGGCGTCAAGGACGGCAAAATCGCAGGTATCGGCAAAGCCGGTAACCCCAACGTAATGGAAGGCGTTACACCCACCCTGTGCACCGGTCCCTCGACCGACGCTATCTCGGGCGAACACATGATCCTCACCGCCGCAGGTATCGACGGCCACGTTCACTTCATCTCTCCCCAGCAGGCCTATAACTGCCTCTCCAACGGTATCACCACCCTCATCGGCGGTGGCATCGGCCCGACCGACGGCACCAACGGCACCACCATCACCTCCGGCCGCTGGAACATGCACAAGATGATGCAGTCGGCCGAAGGCCTCCCCATCAACATGGGCTTCCTCGCCAAAGGCAACTCGTCCTACCGCGGTAGCCTCGACGAACAGATCGTCGCCGGCGGCATGGGCTATAAGATCCACGAAGACTGGGGCTCGACACCCGCAGCCATCCGCGCATGCCTACAGAGCGCCGACGCCCTCGACGTTCAGGTATGTATCCACACCGACACCCTTAACGAAGGCGGCTACGTCGAAGACACCATCGCTGCTATCGACGGCCGTACCATCCACACATACCACACCGAAGGCGCAGGAGGCGGTCACGCACCCGACCTCCTCAAGGTAGCCTCCATGGCCAACGTCCTTCCCTCGTCGACCAACCCCACACTCCCCTACGGCGTAAACTCCGAGGCCGAGCTGTTCGACATGATCATGGTGTGCCACAACCTTAACCCCAACATCCCCAGCGACGTTGCATTCGCCGAAAGCCGTGTACGTCCCGAGACACAGTCCGCCGAAAACATCTTCCACGACCTCGGCATCATCTCCATGGTATCGTCCGACTCCCAGGCTATGGGCCGCGTAGGCGAATCATTCATGCGCACCTTCCAGATGGCCGACTACATGAAGAACTCGCGCGGTAAACTACCCGAAGACTCGCCCGAAAACGACAACTTCCGCGTACTCCGCTATCTGGCACAGATCACCCTCAACCCCGCTATCACATACGGTATCAACGATATCCTCGGTAGCGTCGAAGTAGGCAAAATGGCCGACCTCGTCCTCTGGGAACCCGAATTCTTTGGCACCAAACCCAAACTCGTCATCAAAGGCGGCCTCATCAACTGGGCCAACATGGGCGACCCCAACGCATCGCTGCCCACACCCCAGCCCTGCATCATGCGACCCATGTTCGGCGCATTCGGCGAAACACTCCAGAACACCTGCGTCACCTTCACCAGCCAGGCAGCAGCCGACGCCGGTATCGCCGAAAAACTCGGCCTCAAACGCCAGGTATACGCTGTACACGGCACACGCCAGATCGGCAAAGCCAACATGGTACGCAACACCGCCACACCCCACATCGAAGTCAACCCCGAAACCTTCGACGTATACGTTGATGGCGTCCTCGCCTACGTTCCCCCCTGCAAGAGCGTAGCCCTCGGCCAGCTCTACTGGTTCAGCTAATTCCCCCAGGTTCCAGCCCCCAACCAACTCTCCAATTCGGCTAATCCCTCAGGATCAAGCCCTACGGCGGAATCTGACCGACACAATACCCCTTACACAGAGGGCGCGCCCACCCGGCGCGCCCTCTGTGTTGTAACCCCGCAACATAAATCCCCTAAAAATACTACCCCATGCGATTTAACAGCTCGTCGGCGGAAAGTTTAGCCTCTGATTGATACTGAAATCCTTCAGCAGATAGTCTCTAAGCACCTTATTGGCCCATGCTCGGAATTGAATACCGCGCTCGGACTTAACTCGATAACCAACAGAGGTAATCATCTCTAAATTAAAATATTCTACCTTATATATTTTACCGTCGGAGGCAGTTGTCGCAAATTTTGCGACAACTGAAATTCCTTCTAACTCTTCCCTAAGTGCATTAGCAATGTGCTTACCGATTGTTTTAACATCTCGATCAAAAAGTGTGGCAATTTGTTGACGATTGAGCCACACTGTGTCGTTCTCAAGACGGACTTCAAGCTTTACAGTGGAGTCAGGCTAATTACACTCTTCTGACTATTATTGTCGGCATGCTTGTTCTTGTCGTCGCAATATTGTTATAATAACCTGATTAATCAAGATTCATCGGGATTAACCGGGATTAATCAGGATTAGTCTCGCTAAATCAAGATGATTCCGGATAAATCAATCAGGTTAAACAAGAAAGCGCCGGGAGCGGGGTGCTCTCGGCGCGGTAGAGGGGGCGGTTACCTACTTTTCCACTTTCGCAGTATCATCGGCGTAGCAAGGTTTAACTTCTCTGTTCGGAATGGGAAGAGGTGGAGCCCTTGCGCTATTGCCACCTTAGTATGTTCTTTTGGCCTTAGGGCCTTGGTCCGTCGCAGTGGACCGTTCTGTATGGGGCAAAACGAGTCGCCATATCGGAAGCGCTAACACGGCTCGTGCAATTTAGAATTTAGAATGGATAATGGAAATTTATCCTTTCTCACTATTCTTTATTCTCAATTCTCAATTCTCAATTCTCAACTTTCAATTCTAAATTTTCATTTTTCAATTTCGACTTTGCGTCGTCTCTGTATGAGATTTGGTCGTTACTGCGCGGCGGGCGCGGCTTTTC
>CAZNGJ010000030.1:7909-23366 GCA_964572615.1 uncultured Bacteroides sp. | reverse complement strand
GACCTTAAGTCATACGTCACCCTCGCCGACATCCCCGCCAACAGCGACCCCCAATAACCCCATCGTGCCGCGATTGCAATGAGCGGCCCAATTCTCAATTCTCCATTTTCAATTCTCAATTATAAATACCCCAATCCCATGACCCAAACAACAACCATCCTTACCGAAATCGCGGCCTTTATCCTCGGCCGCAAATATTACGCCAACATCATCCATACCCGCGGAACTAAGAAGTGCGAGATCTCAAGCTTCATCTTCCTGTCAAAGGAAGATGCCGACGCTCACCGCCTCGACCTCGAAACCAACCTCTCCTACGCCCACGTCGAGACCGTCTCGTTCCGCTCTCGCAAAGAATACGCTAACCTAACAACCTATCCCCGATGATCAATCCATTTGCAAAAATAAAAGCACGGTGGCAGTATTGCCGCTATTACGTCATCCTCGACCCCGCCGACAGTTCCATCACCTTCTCCCGACATCTTTTTCGCTCCATCGAGAAAATGATCGGCCACCCTGACAAGCCCCCAAAAGCATTCGCCTTCTACGTCCCTGCCACCGAACGCTACGGCTTTATCATCAATCCCGACTTCGAGCAACCCACCCAACTGGCCGACATCCAGTACAACACCAAACACCGCTGCATCGGCTTCGAAAGCCTTAATCCCACAGTCGCCCGTATCATGTATGACTACGGCATAAAGACATTAAAGCCCTGCAAACTGTCTGTACGCTTACGCTTAACCCCCGAATATTGGTACTACCAAATCGAAAAGCCAAATGAAAAGTCTACTCGGAACATACAGACGCTCTGACGTTATTTTTCGCGCCGACGGTCGGTTCGATCTGACCGCCGGCGTGGTGCGTGCGCTCGGAATCAAGGCCGGCGACGTTATCGACATTGTCACCGACGATACCGAATACTACATCTGCGTTGTCCGTCATGCCGGCATTCTGTGCGGCCGACGCTTCGAGGCGCAAGTCTTCCCCTCAAGCAAACGCGGCAGCCACTTCCGAGGCTTCTCCCGACGCCTCTGTCGGTCAGTCCTCGACATCGCCGGCGCCGACACCAAAGCTGCCCTCCCGTGTGGTCAACTCACCTTCGATACCGACGGTACTCCCATCCTCCCACTCATCATCAAACACAATCTCGCACAACAAAACAACTAAATATCACATGAACAAAGACATCAACTATGGCGGTTACACCGCCGTTCCTTCCGACTACGAATGTGCCGACGGCGAACTCGCCATGTCGCTCAACCTCCTGCCCGAAAACTCCGGCATCAATACACTACACCAACCGGCCACCGTCTTCACCCTCGACCAACCCGACAAAGACCGTGTCCTCTGCGTCCATACCGTGGGCGACATCCCTTACTATATCGTGGCCCGCTCCCTCGCCTCCGGCCTCGTCGACATCATCTACTACGAAAACGGCGGCTACCCCCAAGGCTACGACCACGCCCCCTCCATCATGACATGCCGCTCCGTAACCACCGCCGTACCCCTCGGCAACGTCCTCGCCCTGACCACCGACCGCGGCCTCCAGTACGCCATCTTCCGCGACGGCACCTACACCTACCTCGGCCTCGCCCCCACAATGCCCACCCTCGAATTCGCCCTCCAACTCGACACCACCCTCGAAGACGCCACTACGTCGAAGATTCAGGTTGATTGCGAGAAAGAAACATACGAAGGTCTCGTTAACTACTTAGCTGACTCCGATGGCTCGGGTGCAAGACGCACTCATGGTCGTGCCTCCGATCAGTTCGCATCTTCTAAAGAGACCCTCTTTTTTGAAAAACTTACCAACGGACTGCTCGGTCACTTGCTTAGCTCATATTCTAAAGCTGTCGAGAAAAGCGGTATGATGTTCTATCAGCCGTTCATGGTTAGATATGCGGTTAGACTTTATGACGGCACATACCTGTATCCATCCTCTCCCGTTCTGATGCTTCCTACTTCGATCCCTCCTTTGATCCGAGCATTAAAAGGCGAATGGAAAGACGACACTTATTCCGTTCCTGCAGGTGGCGGCGCCCGCTTCTTTAGCTTACTATACCGCACTCTCGACTCCGGCGACCTCGGCCCCTCGTCAGATTGGCGAGAGATTATATCTTCTGTTGACATATTTATTTCGGCACCCCTATATACCTACGACCAAAGCAAATCGGTTGAAGGCTGCGGTGTTTTGCATTACGATGAAACACGTAGCACCGGCAATAGAGGTCGCCTCTCCCGAAGTGAAGCTCCGGCGCAAGCCCTCACCCATCGTATCGACGGCATCTACCGCGACGGCCCCGACTCTCCTGTCACCATCCACTACGCCCCTAACGATACCGACACACGCTACTGGTACCTCCACTCACGCGAATCCGAGCTTCTCGACGACATCCGCTCCTGCGCCAACTTCTACCTCATCGCTTCCATCGATGCCACCGAGATAACAGGCGCCAATGCGTCCTTATTCTCACCAGTACCCATCGACGACGCCGTCACCCCCGACAGCCTCGTCGCACGCCCTCGACTCACCGACGATGCCATCCCCTACGGTGCCATATATCCCGAACTGGTCACCACCTACAACAAGCGTCTCAACATCGCCAACCTGAAGATACAACTCCCCGACGCTCCTTCGCTGCGCTCGGCCATGACGTACTGCGACACCGACCGCGTCGCCTCTACAACCGTCGCCATGACCTACCGAAAACAATGGGCCGAAAAAACCGTTTGCCGGTACACTGCCCCGCTCGAGACCTTCCCCGACTTCTCCCGGGTGCCACCACTGTTCATGTACATACCCGACCCCGACGTCAAGTCCGTCGACATTTACTTCAACCGCACCAACGCCGACTCCACAACATCGCCATGTCGATACACCCTGCCGTTCACTCCCCACGACTTCCTCAACGGGTCATATTACCTCGGCTCATTCTACGTCCCCGTCGACTCCGACGCCATGTCGCCCCGGTCGGCCACACCTCCTGTCCCGACCAAAGCGCTCGTCTCATACCCTGACAAGCTGTACCTGTCCGATGTCAACAACCCCTTCCGATTTCCGGCCGGCCTGGCCATCGACTTCCCCGGGCGCATCATCGGCATATCATCCGCAGCCAAGGCACTCTCTCAAGGTCAGTTCGGACAGTTCCCTCTCTACGCCTTCACCGACAGCGGCGTCTGGGCTACCGAGGTCAGCGCCACCGGTTCCTACTCGGCCACTCAACCCATCACGCGCGACGTCTGCATCAACCCCAAGGCCATCACCCAGAACGATTCTGCCGTCCTCTTTCCCACCGACCGAGGCATCATGCAAATAGCCGGCGCCGAAACAGTCTGCATATCCGAAGCCATCAATTCCGAATACCCGTTCGACATCTCCACACTCCCCTCCGTCGACCGCATGTTCTCTCTCCTGGGCCTGTCCGTCAATACCTATGCCCACCTTGCGCCTTTCTCCACATTCCTGCGAGACTCGGCCATGATCTACGACTACGTCCGCCAACGCATCGTCGTCTTCAACCCCGCTTACCACTACGCCTACGTCTTCTCACTGCGCACCCACGCCTGGGGCATGATGGTATCGAGCGTGGCATACACCATCAACTCGTACCCCAACGCCCTCGCCGTCAATCTCTCCGGACACGTCGTCGACTTCACCCGCGACCTCACCGACGCCGCCGGCAACGTCCTGCCGACATTCAGCATCCTCATCACACGCCCCCTTGGTCTCGACATCCCCGACATCCTGAAGACCGTCGACAACGTCATCCAACGCGGCAATTTCTCCCGAGGCGCCATTCAGTCCGTCCTCTACGGCTCCCGCGACCTCCACACCTGGTCACTCGTCTGGACATCCACCGACCACTACCTCCGTGGTTTCAGCGGCACACCCTACCGCTACTACCGCATCGCCCTAATCGGCACCCTCTCCCCCGCCGAAACGCTCACCGCTGCCTCCATCCAATTCACTCCCCACAAAACCAACCAACCCCGTTAGCGGTTGCTCGCGTGTCGGAATTTAGCGCATGTCGGCTTGGCCGGTGCGCGATGCCGCAGGCAAAATTACCGACCGCAACTGCCCCAACCCCGTTAGCCACTCGTACATTGTAGACCGTAGTTTGTACCTCGTAGTTATCACCGTGCCCCGATTGCAATGAGCGGCCTGCCCCCTCCCCTTTGGGGAGGGCCGGGGTGGGGTAGTCTGTCTCGCTGTGTCAGCGCTTGCGCTGGCTACAACCGGGCTTTAGCACGCAAACTGTATATTCTTCTCCGCGGCCACCGCCACAAGCGACGTCCATGCCACCTTCTCCTCCGCACTCAGATTTATGTAGCCGCTATTGTTAGTATCACCGCTCAACTTCGCATACACATTCGCATGCACACCGATGGTGATCGCCGTCGTATTAGCCGCATTCTCCACCAGATACACCAAAGACTCCAACGACAACTTGTGAGACTGCGGGAAAGACACCGACACTTTCAGATTCTTCAGCCGTACATTCTCCAAGTCATTACAGCTCGTAAAAGCCATGTTGGCCGACGATTCCGTTGTGATTCTCGACATGTCTATCTCGCCGTATATCGTGTGCAAATTTCGACACGTCAATGCAAAACGCAATATACTCGTCGGCCCCACACCCGCAGCCCCTCGCTGCGTCAGCGCCACCGCCTCCAGATTCACTGCATTGTCAAACATGCTTGCCATCGATGTCGTCTGCTTTGCCATCACGACAGGGAACAACGTCCTTGCCGGCGAGTCCTTGAGCACGAAACTGTGCAACTCCGTACCGTCATTGCTGATACCGGGAGACACTGCATCCACTACCACAGCTTCGTCGTAACTGAGCAAAAGACCGTTCAATCCAAAAGCCTCGCAGTCCTCCGTCGTTGCTGCCACATCATCTTCATACGTCGGCATAAACGACGTCAGCGCCAACCGCGCCAGCCACCTGTCGCGAAACAACAACCGCTTGGCCAGTTCTATCTCTGCCGACAAGCCGGCACGCGTCGGCAACGCCGCCAACTTCGACTTGTCTGCCGCCGTATAGTCATTCGACGACAAACCCTTCCCCGACACCTTATCCACCTTACCACCCATCGACGCCGTCATCGTAGCCTGGACATTACTAATCGACGCATTTGTCGACACTCGCTCATCCGCCAATCGAGTCTCCAGGTCACGACCCTCATCGTCGAAAACCGCCTTTATGCTCGTTACCGGGTAAAACACCTTATCCCTCCTATCCTTCAATGTTGATATCTGTGCCATCATCTTAATTTTTAATTGATAAATGATAATTGAAAATTCTCAATTTTACATTTTCCGTTCCTCACCGTGCCCCGAGTGCCCATTGTGCCCCGATTGAAATGAGGGGCTTTGTCTCGTTGTGTCGGCGCTTGCGCCGTTTGTCTGGGGAGGGGCTGTCTGGCCCGTCAGCGCTTGCGCTGCTTTACCACGGATGCAGTTTCCTTCGCACCACACCCCGCCGGGCATTCTTCAACTTTTCTATCTCGCCCGCTGCCGCCTCCGCCTTCTCCTTCCAATGCGCTGCCATCGCCACATCCTCCGGCGCCACCATCGTTATCCAGTCATGTAGCACCCTGTACACCATAAACTCGTGGATCAGCCCATTAAGCAGATGCACCGACGTACGCGAGAATGCCTCCGGAACACGCATCACAACCACATACTCCTTCGGCTCCCACAAGTCATCAACCGTCACCTCCTCAACAGCCTCATGCTTGGTAAAAGGATACAGCATTTCTATTACCTCCGAGTGTATCACCGCCAACAGACGCGACACCCGGTCACGGTTACCATCCTCGCAGACATCACACAACGTGTGCTTCGAGCACTCCCGCCCGTCACCCATCACATGACTCTGCACATACGCATAGTTGCGTATCGAGTAGTCCAGGTTCTCTCGGCGGAACCTCAACACAACGGTGCGCTTGTCCGTCTGCGCACCGTTGCTGCCGTTACATGCACAACCCATCATTATTCATCTATCGGGATGAATAGGATCAGTAACTTTGTGCGTAAACATCGGCCGAGTCGGACGACTACGCTTGTACAGCGCACGCTTCACATTCTCGTGCGCCGCCTGCGCTATCTCCAGGTACTCCTTCGCATCCGCCTTATCCGTTATCATGAACCAGTCAGCCAGCGTCTCTGCCACCAGATAAGCATGGATGCCGTTACCAAGCGCATCCGCCGACGCATTGTTGTAGTTACTCGGCAACAGGAACGCCAGTGTCAACTGACCGTCCGCATCTATCTCGTCCTGGATAAGGTTGTTGCTCGCGCTACGATTCTCATCAAGATATTCGCCCAACGAACTCTTCAACGCCGAGAACGCATTAGCCAGACTGCGACGCAGCTGATAGCTGTTGTCGTCATCCTCACTCGCCTTCATCTTGCTCGCCGCCTCATAGTTCGACGAACCCTCAGCCTCACGCGACTCACCCGTCAGGTAAGCCTTGTTCATGATGTCATGCATGATCTCCTTGACCTCAAGAGTCACCGTTAGTTTCTTTTTACTTTCTGCCATTTTCTTCTTTGTTTAATTATTATTACTTGATTTATCGAGATTAATCCTAATTAATCCCGCTTAATCCCAATGGTGCCGCGATTGCAATGAGCGGCTTACCCTTTGTCTCGTTGTGTCAGCGCTTGCGCTGTTAGCCTCGGGGAGGGCCGGGGTGGAGCCGCCTACCATCTCGGTCGCGTCGGCTTACGCTTATAGCACGCCTTGCGATGAAAACTCTCCAACGCACTCGCCGCTGCCGTCGCATAGTCCGCCGCCTCGTCCTTGTTGGTAAACACATACCACTTCGCCGTAATATTCATCACGAAGAACGAGAACAAGTCCTGACGCATACTCGACACCAACGCCGCGTCAAACGCCGCCGAAAACTCCATCTCAAACCGATGCCCCGACACGGTCCCACCGGTCCGAATCACCGAGTCACTTATCAGATAACGCTTCAGCTCCGCGCAATACGTTGCGCAACTCTCATTCCAGAACCGCTCCAACTGAGCCGCATCCTCATCCGTGGTAAATATCCGGTCGTACGCCGCATCGTCACCCAGCATCTTCGCACCCGTGTACGACGACGTCTGTGCCACCTCCTTAAATACCTCTTCCTTTGTTAAGTCAAATGTTACTACCATGATAATATCGAATAACTGATACCCACACCGATATACGGCTGAGCACCCTTTGGGGTTAAACCTAAACCTGCAGACACACCAAAGTGCCACCGCTTCGGTACCGCTGTTACCGACACCGTCCGCGTTACCACCGACCGCTCCGCAAACACCCGTATACTGTCCAACCGCGGATCAATCGGCCCACTCACCCACGCCTCGTAGGTGCTATCCACATAATGCCGCTGCAACACCTCCACATATTGCCCGCCGTGCCCCGATTGCAATGAGAGGCTTACCCTTTGTCTCGTTGTGTCAGCGCTTGCGCTGTTAGCTTCGGGGAGGGCCGGGGTGGGGCTTTGTCTCGCTGTGTCAGCGCCTGCGCTGTTACACCCTCCCTCTCGGGGAGGGCCGGGGAGGGGCCACCTCCCAACCACTCTCTCATTCACCGCCACCGGCGCACGCACCACCACCGTGTCAGTCACCCGCACCGTGTCCACCCGCTCATCGACGGCCTCAACACCGCCCGAGCAACCATCCAACCACACCCCCGCGGCCATACCGACCGCCAAGAGCAACGCATACACCAACCACCTCATAACCTCAGCAGTTGTTTACGGTTGCGGGGTCCGTGGCTGACGTGCACCCAGTCGGGGCCGGCGTCGGTTCCCTTCTCCCAAATAAGTTGATCAAACGGCAGGCCGAGGCTCTGTATGAGCGCATGTAGACGCGCGTTGGCCGCACGGCTGCCCACGGTGATGTCGGCTGCCTCGCCTCGGATGTGCTGCGAGTTGGTGGCTCCCTTGACGGCCTTGTTGAGTGCCGGGCTACGGTAGCCCGATGTTACGGTGATAGGACCGCCCCACGCCTCGCGCAGGGGGTCGAGCACCTTGTCGACAAGCTCGGTTAGGTTGGCCACAACCTCGCGCGTCGGCGTGTTGTGGATGCCCTGAGCCGTGGCCGTGGCGCTCCGGCTCAGTTCCTCGATGGTGAAATACTTCATACCTTCTCCTTTTCTTTAAGTTCGTCAATAATCTTCATGGCGTCCTTCGTTGTGGCCGCCGATATTATACTCCTGATAATACCCGTCAGCTCCGTAGTGTGACTCTTCCGGCGGTGCGCGTGCTCGAACATCGACTTGGCCTCGACGATGATAAGACCCACGCCAAACAGTAAGCTCACGAACGGCAACGCATAGAAGGCGAACAGCAAGCCCAGACAGTCCACCAAAAAACCAATCACAACAAAGCGAAAGTATTCGCTAATCTTACCAATGGTGACACGCAGCTTGTGACTGTGCACCGCCTCACCCGTCTTGCGCGCCGTATGCACACCGTCCCACAAGTCGAGCATTATGGCCACAATGACCAACACGCACACCACCAGAAAAACCCCGATAAACAAATCCGCCTTCTCGTACAACAATAACTTATCCATCACACTCACCCTCGTTAGTAGTTCCTACCTCGTAGTTTGTAGCTGCATACAGCGCGGGCTCTTTGGCCCGCTGCTTGCATTCCTCGCGATAGGCCTGGTAGTCGGCATACTCGGCGAGGTGTTCCGGCTTGGGGTCCTCGACTCTGACGTTGTTAAGCAGGGCGATTTCGTCGTCGAGGTCATAACGCTGGTGTATCAACTCCGAGACCTTCGTCTTGTAGTCGGCGTCGGTAAACGCCGGCCGTGCGGCCACCTCCTCGTACATATCCACCGACTCGCCCGGCAGCAACATAATCGAGTTAGGCGCATACACGTCCGTCCCGATCTTGTGGATCAACCCGCCCTCCGACGGCTCCAACTTCGTCATTGTTCCAATCTGTGTCTGTTTCATACTTTCGTAGTTTAGAATTGAAAATTTATAATTATCAATTTTACATTTTACATTCTCAATTATTAGCATGCCCACTGAATATTCTTAGCCGCTCCCAGCTCCAACAGCGCGTGCCACTCCGTGTTGCTCTCATCCTCAATCTTGGCCATCACATCCGGATGAACGGTAAGAGTCAGAATACTTTTACTCGAATACTTCGAGACAATCAACTGCAACGTACTGAGTTTCAACAAAGGAGACTCCCTAAACGAAACTACTCCGCTATTCACAGTAGTAATACCTCGGATTTCCTCAAGTAAAGGCAAATGACTAAACTGATATGTGTCGGCGCCAGTCTTATTAAGAGTTGAGAGGTTCATTATCCGTCTTAGCTTAGAGCAATAAGAAAAAGTATTAGAACTCGGTATTATGTTGAGTGCATTAATGACCTCTACTGCAGAAGCATAAAACGTTGTGGTACATTCCGCCTGCGCCAAATTAATATTGGGTGGCAAATTTGTACGTATCGAAGAATGCGCATACAATGCCTTGTTGTTAACATTTGTAATTTTGCCGTGTGCTGCTACCGCCACAGCCTCGGCATACGTCATCCACAGCGTGTTGCCATAGAACGGATGGTCCGCATCCGGTGCATTCTCCGGGTCATACTTACCATACACCGACGTACCCACCTTCCACAACGTGTTCCACAAGTCGATGAACGCCTGCCGCTGCGGGTTACCGAGGTTGGCGAGCACCTGGGCTTGCTCGGTAGGGGTGAGCGCCTGCTCCGTCTTGCGCAGGGCGTTCGTCACGATATTAGGCTCGATGTCTTCTAACACATCATCCGTCGGCTCACAGTGCGGCATGTAGTACAACGCTCCCAGGTCGCCCATCATATCCCACTGGTCACCGGGATAACCACCGCCAACACCCTGCATCCAAGGTATCTTGTCCAGATTGGCCAACTCAAATGCCAATCCATATTCTGAGCCATCATAACCGGCCTCGACAGCTAACTCATACGCCGACTTGC
The DNA here is from genome assembly GCA_964572615.1 of uncultured Bacteroides sp. Taxonomy (GTDB): domain Bacteria; phylum Bacteroidota; class Bacteroidia; order Bacteroidales; family Muribaculaceae; genus CAG-873. The sequence goes on along the minus strand of CAZNGJ010000030.1, from coordinate 13,373 downwards.
CATTCTGACCATCCTTGCCTGGCGCACCGTCCTTGCCATTCTGGCCGTCCTTGCCAGTTGCGCCATCTTTTCCTGGTGCACCATCCTTGCCGTCTACTCCATCCTTACCATTATCACCCTGGGGTCCGCGCAATGCCTCCAACTGCTCCGGCGTGAAGTCCTCATAGCGGAAGTCCTTCCCCTTAAGCATAGGCAGCAATACCTCAGCTTCTACCGGCCCAACCTGCCCCGAGGCTGCTTGCACCAACTCCACCTCCAACGGCCACGCATCAGCTACGCGCCGCTTCCCCGACGGAAACGACTCGTCCGGTATAAGCGCCGTAAACTCGCACACCAACTTACCCGGACGCAACCCGTGCCGGGCAAACACAATATGCACCCGCCCATCCTCAATGCGACAATTCGTGCACACGCCATCCTTGCAGTACGCTACATACGGATCCGTGTACATACTCGTACAGAACCTCGCTATCCAGTCGCACCCCTTCAGATAGTGAGCCGCCTCACCCATCCAATCAGGTAACCTCAACACCACCTCGAAATCACTCAGGTAGTTCACCCGGGCACCGACACTGGCAGCCCTCCGCTCACCACCACAACACTGCGCTTTCTCCATCACTCTTTTGTTTTAATTTTCTCCGTTTTATCGAGATTAATCCCGATTACTCCTGATAAATCCTGATTATTCCTCATCGTGCCCCGATTGAAATGAGGGCTACCACCCTCCCCTTTGGGGAGGGCAGGGGTGGGGCCGTTACTCCCACCTCACCTCCGCCGAGCCGGCGCCTATCACCGTCAGCACACCCGCTGCTGCATCGTCCACACTGACAACATCAGCACCCGACACAACCTCAAGCCGACGGCAACAAGCCTCCGCCGGCAACGGCACGCAAACCCCCTCCCCTTCGGGGAGGGCCGGGGTGGGGCCACCTTCCACATACACCCGCTTGTCGCCACGGTCCGCATACGCCAACGCCTGCATCGCACCTGACGCATCCTTGACCTCGACCGACCCCGACATCCACGAGTACAACCCGCGCCAACTGTATCGAGTCGAAGCGTCAAAACTGAAGCCGCGCAACAGGAAATGGTAACCCTTCGAGTCTCCATAACGGAACACCTGCTCGCCGGTACCTACATATCGATGGTCACCGATACCGTCCGGATACAGCAGTGTCAGTTGCATATTATCACCCATGCGCTCGATAAAACGGTTGAAGTTCGGATAGGCTCCCTTCGTGAACGACATCCCTTGAGTCGCCGCTGTCCATCCCGAAGCGTATGCACCCTGAGGCGTCAGCAGCTGTGTTTCGCCCTCGGCCATCGACTGCATGCCGTAATACGTTATCACCTTCCCCGCGGTAGCCCCTGCATAGTTATGATTCACCGACACCTGAATGTCGCCGTGCTCGATACGGTACGTCACAGTCTCGACACACAGCAGCTTACTAAGATGCGTAGCTCCCGCCGACGGAGCCACACGCGGGTCGAATATATGGTTGACCACACGCACCGTCACGACATCAGCCGCCACAAGGTCGCCATCCTTCAACGGCATACCGTCTGCCCGAAATTCAAAGCTGACAGTCCTTGCCGACTTCGTCACATTGTCCGTGTACAGATGGTTGGCACCCGTCCATACACCACCTGCAGAAGTCTCGATACACAACGGACCGATATTATCCGACCACCTGGCGCTATTCAGCACCACCGCCATGTCGCGTGCCGGATCAGCGTTAGGCTCTCGGTCAGTATTGGCCGCCAACCCGACACGGTAGAACGTCATTAAGTCATTGTTCATGCACTTGCGGAACCAAATCAGAATATCATGGCCGGCGTCAAACTTGCATCCTACATGCAATTCGTCGCCCACCACCTTCACCACCTGCTTACCGCAACCCTTTGGGGATGGCAGGGGAGGGGCTTCAAATCTGTAACATTCCTCCGCTATAAATTTCAATCCGCGCAGCTTGCTCGACGACTGGTTCGAGAACGACAACGCCGTATCGGCCGGCAACGCCGCCGCATCAATAAGGATACGCACCGTCGTGCCATCCCAGTCGTACGACACCCAGAACTTGCCCGCGCCCGTGCGGATAATATCCGCGTAGTCACGCAGCAAGACAAACTCAGGCTCGGCCCCCGGATTCTTCCGCGACCAACGACCCAACACCACAGCGTTGTAATACTCCTTCAGCCACGCCGGCTCAGTCGACGCAGCAATAAAAGCATCGGTCGCCCGGAAGATATACGCCAAGTCATAACGGTACTCGCTCTCCGTCGAGTGTTCCACAACCTCCGCCGTTATCACCGCCGGACGCAGACGGTTCATCAACCACTGCACATTACCCTCTGTGCGGTCCACACTCGCCGCCAGCTCAAACGGATAGTCCTTACGCTGCTCACGCTCCGCCTCCAACTCATCCGTGTCAGCCCGCAAGTCATTGACCTGGTCAGCCAACTCGTCCACAGCGTCCACAAACACCGTAGGACCCTCCACCGTCTGACCCGAGTCCACCCACTGGCCATTCTCAACCAACCACAACTCCGCCGGAAACGCCAACCCAACCAAGGCATACCACCCAGGTTGAGGCTGCTTGTACGTCTCCTTAAGCTTCGTCGCAGTCTGGAACATACCCTTGCACGGCGTCTTCAGGTTCGGCGCGTCAAGCCAACCCTTCACCTGCAGATTATGCCCGAGAGTCACCGACCCCGACACCGACGCCTTGTTGCCCACCGCAACATTACGACTTACCGCAACATCACCACTAACATATTTCGTTGGTACACTACCCATCTCTCTGTTGTTTTAATTGTCTCTGATTTATCGAGATTAATCATGATTACTCCTGATTAATCCCGATTATTCTCCACCGTGCCCATGGTGCCCCGACTGAAACGAGGGGCATGCTCCTCCCCTTTGGGGAGGCTGGGTGGGGCCGCGCTCCTACACAAGCACCCCGCTACTTAGCTCCGTCATCGCCGCTGCCTGCTCGTTGGCACCGTACGTCGCAAACACCAACGCCGCCGCCATATATACCACAGCCTGATAACACCGCTCGCTTATATCGATACCGCCCGCCTCGTCAATGCTCGGCCATGGCAGATACGAAGCACGCTCAACATACGCATCCTCCGACCGACACGAGTAAAATTCCAGAGCCTTTCCCTCGGCACGGTTCACGATGGCACATACAGGTTTCTGAGGTGTTCCGCGCACACCCTTAAAGCGCGACGACTGCCTGGCATACTCCGGGTCGTCAGCCGATATGGCCCCGTACACCGTCCGCTCCCAATCACTCATCCTGAATGCTATCAGACGCATGAAGTCGCCCGGCAGCAACACATGGCCACTCTCCAGACTACCCCAATATACACCCGCGTCGCTAAAGTCATGCCCTTCCTCGAGCAGATGCACCGGTGCTGCCACCTCAACACGACGAACAGCCTCCACCACCTTCGACCGGATAATGTCGTCCAGCGCCAACGTCTCAATGTCCGCCGACGCAAACAGCTGCTCACTCGTCATGTTACGGTCCATCGCCACCCGGACATCCCGCACCACCTCACTCAACCTGTACACCATCGCTACCTCCGGTCTTAGATACCCTCGAAGACAATGCCGTTCTCTTCAGCGGCAGCCTTTATGGCTTTGATAGACTTGAGCTTCGTACGGCTCAGCCCGAAATTATCCGCCAAGTACGCCTTCGCCTCATCCGGATCCGTCACTACCACCGTCTTCAACTCCACCTCATCATCCGCATCGTCCTCATCGTGCCCCGACTGATCATCGGCCTCCGATTGAGCATCGTGCCCCGAATGCAATGAGGGGCTGTCACCCGTATTTTGTACCTCGTCGCTACTCCCCTCCCCATCGGGGAGGGCTGGGGAGGGGCTGTTCGTAGCTACCCCCTTGAACAACTTACCATATTTATAATGACGCTCCAGCGCCTGCTGCAAGGCAGGATCGTCAGTATAAAACACACTGCCGCCACCTGTCACCGAATCAAACGCCACATGACGACTCTTGCCCGAAGCAAGTACCACATTTATACTTACATTTGTTTTCGCGATATACTTCTTCATCTCTTTCTTCTTAATTATTAATAGGGGTGGGCAGTTTGGTATTACCGTCCACCCCTACGAAACATATTATAATGAACCCTTACGCCTTCGCTGCTGGTGCCTGAGCAAGTCGCATTCGTGCATGTGCCTTTGCATAGCGCAGATACAGACACGCCACTTCCTGAATCACAACCGCGTCAGTATTTCGGATACCGGCCTTCTTGAGGTCAAGGATATTGCGGGCCCAACTTACATGAGTGCGCTTCGACAGATATTCAGGATCCATGGCAAAACCATAATCCGACATACCATTGGCGTCGAATAACTCGTGATGGATAGTCAGCACCTCGCCAAAGTCGGTATCCCACGACTTGAACTTAAGATTCCATACCTCAACGGTATCCTTCAGGCGGAACTTCTCACTCTTGATCTTCGAGAACGCCGACAGCATCTCCGAACCGCAGAACAGAATCTTACGCTTGTTGCCGATGCCCGTACCCACAAACAGATCCTTGGTGATGTCCACAAGGTTATCATCGGTGATAACGGCACACTTGGCATCGTTATCCCATACACCGACCTCGATGTCTTTGCCCGCCATGTACCAGATACCGCCGGTAAACCAAGTATTCATGCCATCCTTGGCTACATGCTTGATTACATTCTTGACACCGAACAGATAGGTATTCTCCTGCGACAGTCGCATATCATAGATACCATCCTCCTCGATATCCGAGAATGCCCAGTTCACCTCCTTGGCAGCTATCTTGTCAAATGTAGACTGCTCTACCTGAATCATGAAGTTCTGACAATACTGAGTCTCGGGCATGGGCAGATTGTTGAATCGGCCCGTCTGCACATCCAGTTCGCCACAAGCCTTACCCATACGCACCAGCGTAGTGCCCGCAGGGATGGCAGGTACCATAGTGGCATAACCCGTAGCTGCATCAAGGTTACCGTTCACGGCATACACGGTAGGCATGTTGGTGTCGGTACTCTTACCGCACACACACAGTACCAGGTCAGGCACATTATCACTGTCAGCGGGATAGGCAGTACCCTTGTAGTCATACTTACCCTTCACGCCTACTACACGGATAGTGTCGTCCAGAGTGAACATATTGGCATCATCAACAGGCAGCGTTATCGAAGCGCCGGTTGTCTGCGCGGTAATGGCTTTGCTCGTCTTACATGAAATAGGTCGTGTGCCGACACTGTAATACTTCACCTCAAACGACGAACACTGCGACGCCTTCGCATAACGCGAAATCTGGTCGATAGGTGTCGCCATCGGGCGAATCTTGATAATACGTTTGTCGATGTCAGGCATATAGAAGGTGGCATCACCATCTGCGCGACCCTGAGTCTCGGTCGCAATACCACCGGTGTCACCGGTACC
>CAZNGJ010000030.1:0-7809 GCA_964572615.1 uncultured Bacteroides sp. | reverse complement strand
CACCATCTGCGCGACCCTGAGTCTCGGTCGCAATACCACCGGTGTCACCGGTACCGTCTGCGCCGGTACTGGTCTTACCCGCATCAGGCAGGTCACTGGCCGCAGCCATCGACACGCCCGAACTTGCTCCCGCTACGAGAGCAAGCATGCTCAGCATTAAGCTGAACAGCAATCGTGCTGATTTTTTTAATGTTTTCATTCCGTTAAAAAATTGATTAGTAAAATAATTATAAAAGCTAAATTAGTTCATTTTGTCTCGCTGTGCGGGCGCTCGCGCCCTTAGCACGTACCTCGTAGCTGCCATGGCCGCCTTTATCTCCTTATCGGCGTGCGCTTCTCCCCGCCTCGCTCGAAGATGTCCATATTGCCACCACCGAAACGATCTATCGCTCCCAGGTCAGGCATAGCCCGTGCGGCAGCCTTGTTGCCGTTCTTACCGGCCAACTGTGGCGTGCCGTCCCCCTGAGCCGGCTTGCGCAGCTCCTCCTTAACCCTCGTATTCTTGCCGCGTACCTCGCCCTCAGCTTCAGCACGCGCCACGTCATCGTCATAATTCTTAGCCTTGACAAACATCTTGATTGTCTCCGGCAGAAATTTGCCCATCATCGCATCCTTAGCCACAGCTATTATCGACGACATCGTCTCGTCAACCTGATCATCCGTCAGGCCAAGCTCCTGCTGTACCGCTTCCATCTCCGTCAGCGACTTGGCAAGGTTAGCCGAGTATTCATCCTCGTACTGCTTCTCCTTGGCCACACGCTCCATGTATTCCTTGTTGGCCTCAGCTATCGCCTCCTGCTTCTCCGGGTCGTCGATGGCTTCCTTGATGTCATCACCATACATACGTAGCAACGCCACCGCAGGATCGTCACCATTCTTCCAGTCCATCATCAGTCGAGCCGTTCTCGGGTCCGACGTGAACATGTCAGAGAACGCACCCTCGCGCTCCTTATAGCCGGCCAACTCCTTGTCGTAATTGTCGTAATCGTCATTAATTCGTGCAAATACCTGCTCATCATCATCGAACGTGTCCTCCGGATACTTACCGCGCAGTCGCTCCAACGTCAGGTCGCGTTTGCTTTTAACTTCCTCGTTTTCAGCCATATTAATATTGTTGATAGTTTTGTTATACTCTTCCGTCTGCAAATATACTACCTATCCACCGTTGAACCTTTTTATCTTTTACCCCTCAACACTATCTTTGTATTACCCCACAGTGCACATCGTGCCCAAATGAAATGAGGGGCCTCCAATTCTCAATTCTAAATTTTCAATTCTCAACTCTAAATGAAGTACTTCGGCTCTAAGTCTGACTACTCGCACCAACGCACACGCGAGCTGCTCCGAACTTACTTCCGCTACATAAAATCGTGCAACCATATCCGTATGCCCGAAGTCTTCGACCGCATCGTCGATATGCCCGCTTCTCGCTTTTGGGTTTCCCCGGCACGTGCAAGCATCGTACTCGCCAATATAATGCGCGGCGATGACCTGGCTTATATGCGCCCATCCAAACGCGAGATGTTCTTCGAGATATATCACCGTGTTCTGGCACTGCAAAAAAAACACCCCGACCTTATCTTCCCCCGCCTTGTCGAAATGGCCGTCGCTCAACCCGCCCCTAAATTCTACCTCTCCCCCGGGAGTGCTCGCGTATATATACTTAAAGCCCGTAAAAAATGGTTCGCAGACAAAAAGAAAAAACACTGACCTTGGCATTCGCTGTGGCCGTCTTGATGCTCGCTGTCTTCTGTCATCCTGCACCGGATACCGTAGGGATACACATACATTGTGGCATCGTGCAACGATTGGTCTATTCATTCTTCCACGCGTCCATCGTCCACACACTCCTTAATGTTTGGTGCTTGCTGTCCGTGGTATTCCTCTACAATGTACGTCTCTCCTACCTCGCCCTGGCCTTCCTCATTGCAGCCCTCACTCCCTCTTGCGTTCTGTCCGACACTCCTACCGTCGGCATGTCTGCCCTCTGCTTCGCCCTCCTTGGACTAATCATCCCGCAGGTCAAAGATAAGATTTATTATAACGTTACCATTGCTATCATGATAGCTGTCGGCTTTTTCTGCCCCGGCATCAATGGCGCCATTCATCTATACAGTTACGTTGCCGGACTGCTCGTCGGCCTCATTAATACACCCATACCATGCAAAAGGAAGTAGCCGATATATTGCGTCTCAACCAACAGCGCCTCGACGAAATCAACAAGCCCTTCAACCCTATCACCGGCCTTGGTTCCGTTGGTCCACGCTATGAATATACCATCGACGACTTCCCGCTTCGCCGGCAATGGCTGCCCGTATCGATGCGTAACATACCACTCGTAAAAAAGCTACGCTCAGCCGGCTCTGTTAAGGCGTTTCTCTGCAAAACCCTCGGCATGGTCTACACCAACGAAGACGACTACGCCCGTGACCGGCTAAAAGTTATTGAGCAATTCGTTCGCCTTCGCTGCCGTCACGACTTCCCGTTCTGGGCTGCTTCCTTCGTCTACATCAAGCAGAAGGGCGGAGGCGGCGACGTCCTGTTCCGTCTCACCCGCCCTCAACGCCGATATGTCGAAATGCTCGAGCAAGCCCGCATTGAAGGGCGCCCCATCCGTATAGTCATGCTCAAAGCACGCCAGTGGGGTGGCTCCACCACAACCCAGATGTACATGGCATGGCTACAACTCGTTCACCGCGTCGGCCTCAACTCACTTATCATCGCCCATGTCGCCTCGGCCTCAACTACCATTAAGGCAATGTTCCAGAAAATGCTCGACGCATACCCCGTGTCTATGCTCTACCGTATGGCCGAAGAATACGACGACAACGAAAAGAAACTCGTCTCCGTCGGTATGACCGGCAACATACACCACGTCCCCCAACGCGACTGCAATATTCAGATAGGCACTGCCGAAAAACCCGACTCCTGCCGTTCGGGCGACCACTCCCTCGTTCATCTCTCTGAGGTCGGCCTGTGGAAGAAAACCGAAGGCAAGTCTCCCGAAGACATCGTTCAGGCTGCCTGCTCGGGTATCCTTCTCCGTCCTTACACAATGATAGTACTCGAATCTACCGGCAAAGACGCCGGCTCTTTCTTCGACACCGAGTATCACGCAGCAAAGCGCGGAGAATCACAGTACCAAGCTATCTTCGTCCCTTGGTACGAAATCGAACAGGACTCGCTTCCTTTCCGCTCCGACGACGAACGCGCCGCATTCGCCAAATGGCTCTACGAAAATCGTGCCAACTCCAACCGCGATACCTTCCGCGAGGAACCCGGTCGTTACCTCTGGTTTCTTTGGCAGCAGGGCGCAACCCTCGAAGGCATCAATTGGTATATGGCCGAACGCCGAGGCAAACCCAACTTCGCTGTCATGGCATCCGAGAATCCCACAACCGACACCGAGGCATTCTCTTTCTCGGGCGAGCGTGTCTTCGACCGTCTACTCGTCGAAGAGTTCTCTAAGTACTGCAAGCCACCGGTTGCTGTCGGCGACGTCTACGCAGATGTCGATGCAGGTCGGGAAGCTCTCGTCAATCTCCGTTTCCGTCAGGACCGACAAGGGCTTCTCCATATATGGTCTTACCCCGAGATAGATCCCGACGAACGCGTCACCGACCGCTACCTTACCGTTGTCGATGTCGGTGGCCGCTCCCACAAAGCCGACTGGTCCGTTATCGTTGTATTCGACCGCCTATTTATGGCCGACGGAGGCAAGCCGGTTGTTGTCGCTCAATGGTACGGACACATAGATATTGACCTGCTCGCATGGAAAGCAGCACAAATAGCCGCCTACTACGACAACTCCCTCCTTGTCATCGAAAGCAACACTCTCGAGACCCACGACCGAGACCGTAACGTCGATGGCGACCAGTCACAATTCATCCTTAACCAAATAAAAGATGTCTACCCAAACCTCTATGCGCGTCGACAATCCGAAGCCGAAATCATCGAGGGCGCTCCACGACGATACGGCTTCCATACTAACGTGGCCACCAAACCAATGGTAATATCAACCCTCGTCAAAGTCATCCGCGAAGGTCTGTACATCGAACGAGACCAACGATGCCTTGACGAATACATCAACTACGAACGACGCCCCAACGGCTCCTTCGGCGCCATCGTCGGTAAACACGACGACCTCCTTATGACCCGCGCCATCGGCCTACACGTATGCTTCTTCGAGATGGAAACTCCCAAAATTCTCCCCGCTGTTCAAAAACAGCACCGCGGCCGACACCGACCCGTCACAGCCGCCACCCTCTAACCCACCGCTAGTTCGTAGTTCGTAGCTCGTAGTTATCACCGTGCCCCGATTGAAATGAGGGGCCATCAATTCTAAATTCTAACTTTTCACTTTTTTAATTATGAACATATTCAAACGATTCAAAGCAGCACTACGCCTCCGCCACGCAATCCGCATGGCCGAGACAGCACACACCCGTACCGGTCAACGCTATTACGTACTCCCACAGCACGGAACAGGCGGCCAAAAACTCATCGTCATTGACCGCCCTAACTTCCGACGCCTGAAACTCAAACACTACATCAACCACCAGGCCCGTGTAATCGACCTCGTCCGCGAGTGCTTCTACTGTACCGGCTACCGTGGTGGAGATCAATACCTCTCCCAAGCCGACCGCAAGAAAAAAGCCCTGCAATACTTCGCCTGGGTCGATGCAGACCGCAAAGCGACGAAACAGAAACGTAATGGGAAAATATAATGTCGGCTACCACGGCCCCGAGCGTCGACCTGATGCCCTCGATGGGATAGCTACTCTCACTGATGATACTCTTGCAATCAAATTAGAAGAGGTTCGTCAATGCATTCGTAGTATTGAAAAAGAGACTATTGAAAGTATAGGTGTACCTAAAGAGGCATTAGAACCTAAATAATAAACGGGCGAGTAGCATAAAATTACTCGCCCGTTTTCAATTATGCGGCTGCTCTCGCCTGTGGGTTCATTAGCATTTGGCGGGCGGTTTGAACATTTTGCATGTTTGCTCCGGCCTGTACTTGCTGTTGAAGCTGCGGCGACATAGTTTCGGGTATTTGTCCCTGTTCAAGCTGTTCTTTTTGTGAACGTATCGACTGTAACAGGTCGTCCGCAAACGGGAAGTCGCCATGCTCTAACAGCTGCTCTACCGAAATGGCCTGCTGCTGCCACAACTGCATCAGTATATCATTAGCCAACTGACGGAACGCCGGCGTATTCGTACTCTCCATTATGGACAGATCGAAGTCAACATCACGGATAGTCTTCGGGTCATATTCAACCCATGCATTCTTACCTACGATATTGAAGATACGCTTCGTATCGTAGAACTGCTGCATATTCTTGACATCCTTTACCGCACCATCCTTGACAAAGTAACTGAAGCTGTCCATAATATCCAGCAACGACGTTGTCGCATTTTGCGTCTGCTGATTATACAGACTCGCCGACATACCGCTGTAGCCCGGCTTACCCTGCAGAGCGCCGTTCACACCCGATATATCCTCAAAAAAATTCAATTGAATATTCAGCAAGTCCGTTATCCCTATTTGCGTCGAGTTATTAGCTATCTGCTGAGGCGGCGCAACGCCCGGCTTCGGCTTATAGTAGACAATACCGTCAAAGCGTCCCCATTCCTCGGCTATATCCTCCATACTCATTTTTTCAGGCTCGCAACCTTCCGGAAACAGCAACACACCCTTCGCACTCGCACGCATGATAAAGTCATACAGCGTAATCAGACGGTTCGTATAACGCTGTTGGTCGATAATATCACCAACAAACGAGTGTATCTCACCGTCGATATACGGATACGCCTTAAATGTGTATGGGTGGCTCTTGTGCTCGTACGGAGTCTCGCCCTCCTTCAGGATATGCCCGAACGGAGTCAGATAATAGTAATACCAGAACGTGTCTATCATCCACGTCGCCTCGATCAGCGGAATCTCATCCTCATCCATACCAAGCATACGGCCACGCTCCAGACGGTCATTATTGACCCGCGTTACCATCTCTTCATAATCCTCGGCATCAATCTTGAATACATCACCGTTGTTATAGTCATGGCAGCGGTAACGCTCCTTGCTCTCCTTACGCCATACCTCGATGACACGACACCTCGACGGGTCGCTCGTAAACAGAAAATCGTAATTCTCTACCCTCGAGTAGCCGAAACGCTCAGCATAGTTACAGATATACTGACGCTCACGCGCGCACGCATATATGTCCCTGAAACGCTTGTAGTCCTCCGGTTTCTCGGCAAACATCGAGCACAGATCATTGAACGATATATCATGCACCTCGCCGAGACACGACACATCCCACCCTCGGAAGTCACGCATATTGTTGTCGATAAAGAAATTGTTCGGATTCACATAGTCCGTCCAACAATCCATCTTCTCGTTACGCCAGCCGTAAGACTTACGGTGCACAATAAGCCCGCTTATCAGAAACTCCTCCATCGAACGGGCATACACCTCGCTCATCCTGTTCAGCTGCATATTGCACTGCAGTATCGTTGTCATGGTCTCACCAAGCTTTTGCTCTTCACGGTCACGCGCATAACACGTCGGCTCCTTCGCCTGACTGCGATATACGCCAAGCACATTACGAACCAGACGACGTATCAGGTTATTCTTAAGCGGCACACTGCCCTGCCGACCGATATACTCCTCCTCCGTCATCGGGCAACCATCCACATTTACCATATCCTGCCATTGGTCCCCGTAACAGTAACGCTTGTTACGCTCACGGTCACGACGGAACTTATCCATACAGTTCCAGTAATGCTGTGCCTCCATCAGTATATCAAACGCCCTACGGTCGCCTCTTAACTTGGCTACCGCCACCGAGTCCGTCTCGTCCACCTGCGGACGCACACGACTCATCCTCATTAATCTCTCCTTCTTCATCTCTTCCAATTAATTATTACTCTCTGATTTATCGAGCTTAATCCTGATAAATCCCGATAAATCCTGATTATTCACGTTTATTCTCTATCGTGCCCCGATTGCAATGAGGGGCTTACCCTTTGTCTCGTTGTGTCAGCGCTTGCGCCCATGACCCGTAGCGGCCGGAGTAAAGACAACGCAAAGATAGTACTCCGCGTTGTCTTCTCCATTTTAACTATTGCACTTGCTGTAATTTATTAACCATTTCGCGCTTGAGGGCAATGATTGCTTGAGCGCAAGAGTCAAGCTCGGCAGGAGTCTTGGCTTTCAACCATTCTTTGGTCAATGCATCAACATCGCGCTTGTAGTCCTTGACAATTTCGTAACGGTCATATTCGGGGGTCGCTCCAAGTTCATCAAGCAAGTCATAATACCGGTCCTCATCGCGGCTCTTGACCTTGTTGATTTCACTGACGCGCTCTTTGGTCTGCTGATACTCTCTGAAAATATCTGCCATCTTAGGACTGACCGCCTTGTCGGTTTCTTTGGCAATGCTCTCCTTGGCCCGCTTATTGCTCCGCGTACGGTACTTCTCCATGAGTTTCTCACGCTGTTCGTTTCCATACGCCCAACCGGTCAGCGGTGCGCCGCGTCCCACCTTGTATCGGGCATATCGCTCCGCAATCTCCGAGGGGGTCATCTTGCTTGCATCCCTGGCCGATGCGTCAAGTTCATCAAAATAGATCTTGTCAATCTGACTCTGCGGACAGTTCAACACTCGTGCTATCAGCAACGCGCACTCGCGTGAGGTCTCTGCATCATCACCGCAGAAGTCCATGACTGCGGTGACTGCATCGGTCAGCGATTGAGGATTGACACCGAGACCCGACTGCACGCATAGGTTGATAACATCGTTCATG
>CAZNGJ010000029.1:0-23861 GCA_964572615.1 uncultured Bacteroides sp. | reverse complement strand
CGCCGACGACCTGCCCACCTACCATCTGGCCAACATCGTCGACGACCACCTGATGGAGATTACCCATGTGATCCGCGGTGAGGAATGGTTGCCCTCGGCACCCCTGCACGTCCTGCTGTATGAAGCTTTCGGCTGGGCCGACACGATGCCCCGCTTTGTCCACCTGCCCCTGCTGCTCAAACCCGACGGCAAGGGCAAACTGAGCAAGCGCGACGGCGACCGTCTGGGCTTCCCCGTCTTCCCCCTCGAATGGCACGACCCCAAGTCAGGCGACATCTCTACCGGTTACCGCGAGTCGGGCTACCTGCCCGAGGCTGTCATCAACTTCCTGGCGCTGTTGGGCTGGAACCCAGGCGACGACACCGAAATTATGGACATGGCCACGCTAATCGACAAGTTCTCGTTCGACCACTGCTCGCGCTCGGGCGCCAAGTTCGCCTTCGAGAAAGGCAAGTGGTTCAACCACCAGTACCTGCAGGCCATGGACGACGCCACACTGGCCGAACTCTTCGTGCCCGTACTGCGCGAACACGGTGTCAACCCCGACGATTTCGGCATGGACTACATCACCAAGACTGTCGGCCTCGTCAAGTCGCGCATCAACTTCGTTCCCGAACTGTGGGAGCAGACCAAGTACTTCTTCGTGGCCCCCGAGGAATACGAGCCCAAGGCTGTCAAGAAGCGCTGGAGCGCCGAAATGCCCGCCACCCAGGCCAAACTGATCGAAGTGCTCGAAAGCCTGCCTTCGTTCCGCTCGGCTGACGCCGAGGAGGTCGTGCTGAAATGGATAGCCGACAACAATCTCCATACCGGCAACGTCATGAATGCCTTCCGCCTCGCCGTAGTCGGTCAGTGCTCCGGTCCACACATGTTTGACATCACCGAGCTCATCGGTCGCGACGAAACCATCCGCCGCATCCGCCGGGCTATCGACACCATCCCCGCTCCCGCTGCTGAATGAACCTGCTGTATAACACGGGAATAAGCCTCTACGGCATCGCGGCTCGGTTGGCCGGCTTACGCAGCGACAAGGCGCGTCGGTTTGCCGACGGGCGCCGTCATGCGTTGGCCGAACTCGAGCGACTAACTGCCGAACGTGCTCCCGGCGGGTATGACTATTGGTTCCACGCAGCATCCTTGGGCGAGTTCGAGCAGGCGCGCCCCGTCATCGAGGCCATCCGACGCGAGCAGCCCGACGCCAAAATACTGCTGTCGTTCTTCTCCCCGTCAGGCTACGACGTGCGCAAGGACTGGCCTTTGGCCACAACCGTAGTCTACCTGCCGTCGGACACCCAACGCCATGCGCGCCGGTTCCTCAAGATAGCCCGCCCGCGATGCGCCGTGTTTGTCAAGTACGAGTTCTGGCTTAACTTCCTCGATGCACTCCGCACCCTTGCTGTGCCGACATACCTCATCTCGGCTATATTCCGCCCCGGCCAGATTTTCTTCCGGGCGTGGGGTGGCTCGTTCCGACGCCGGCTGCACACCTACCGCACAATCTACGTTCAGGACGAGGCTTCGCGGCAGTTGCTTGAGGGCGCCGGCATCCGCAGCGTCAAGGTGACGGGCGACACCCGCTTCGACCGCGTGTACGACATCATGCAGGCCGGTGCAACATTCCCCGCCATCGACTCTTGGCGACCCGACGACTTCACCCTCGTTGTCGGCTCGTCGTGGCCCAAGGACGAGGACCGTTACGTCGACTGGATAAACACCCACCCCGAAGTGCGCGTCATCATAGCCCCCCACGAATTCGACAACGCCCGCATAACGAGTCTACGGGAACGACTGAAAGAACCTTCGGTGCGCTGGACCGACATCGACCCCGACAGCACAACAGCCATCCCTGCCGACACACAAACACTCATCGTCGACACGTTCGGCAAACTCTCGTCACTGTATCGTTATGCCGACTCTGTGATTGTGGGTGGCGGCTTCGGCAGCGGCATCCATAACATCAACGAGGCGGCCGTCTACGGCGTACCGGTAATATTCGGCCCCAACAACGGCAAGTTCCGCGAAGCCGCCGACTTGATACGTCTTGGCGGCGGATTCGAGTACACCTCGGCCGAAGATGTTGCAGCGTTGCTCGACCGCTTCCTCACCGACCCCGACGCCCGACGCAGGGCTGCCGATGCCGCCGGAGCATACATCCGCGACAACCTCGGCGCAACCGACACCATCATCAACGATATTACAGGCCATTAACGCAATTATATCATGCTTGGATTCTTCTCTAAAAAAACCGACCCTATTCCTCTGTGGTTCAAGACCGACATTCACTGCCACGTGCTCCCCGGCATTGACGACGGCGCCGCCGACGTCGAGACATCCATCGAGCTCATCAAGGGTTTGCGCGAAATGGGCATCGAGCGCATCATCGCCTCGCCACACATTGCCGCCATCGAGTTTCCCAACACTGCGGAGACCCTCGGTGCGGCTTATGCCGAGTTGCAACAAGCTCTCAAAGCCGAAGGCATAGACATGCCCGTCAGCCATTCAGCCGAGTACCGTATCGACGAGGAATTGCCCGACATCATTGCCGGCAACCGCCTCATACCCTACCCCGGCAAGTATGTTCTGATTGAGAACCAGTGGATTCAGGAGCCGTGGAATCTCGAGCAAGTGATTTTTGACCTGCAGATCAAGGGTTACCAACCCATATTCGCACACCCCGAACGCTTCGGCTACTACCACGACAAGCCGGAACGCCTCGATGCCCTGCACGAAAAGATTCCCTTCCAGATCAACCTCCTGTCGCTGGCCGGTTACTACGGCAAGACCATACAGAAAGTGGCCGAAAATCTTATCAAGAAGGGCCAGTGCGACTTCCTGGGCACCGACACTCACGCCGTGCGTCACCTGGAGTGCTTGCGCGAATACTTAGCATCCAAGACCGCCGTCAAGCACCGCGACCTGACAGCGCGAACCCTCATGAACGACCGAACTTTCCCCGCCCGATGAACGTAAAGGCTTGGATAGAGGCCATGCGCCTGCGCACGCTACCCGTGTCGCTCGCCGGTGTTGTCGGCGCGCTCGGTTATGCCCGTCTGTTGGCCACGCCCCGCACCGGCATCTTCATCCTATGCCTTGTGTTTGCCTTGTTGGCCCAGATAGCGTCTAATTTCGCCAACGAGTACTTCGACTACAAGGCCGGACTCGACCGGCCGGGCCGCCAAGGACCACGCCGCGGTGTCACCGAGGGCGACATCACCCCGCGCGCCATGCGCAACGCAACATTCGGCACACTTGCCGTCGCTTGCGCCGTCGGTCTGTCACTCGTCTATTGGGGTGGCTGGATTATCCTCGTGTGCGGAGTCCTTATAGCCGTGGGAGTTATAGCCTACAGCACAGGGCCTTTCCCGTTGTCCCATCGCTGCTTAGGCGAAGTTGCCGTTATCGCTTTCTTCGGCCTCGCTCCCGTCTGTCTGACCTTCTACCTGATGGCCGGATATATTGACAGCTACGTTATTGCAGGTGGTCTTGCGCTCGGACTCATGGGCGCCAACGTCCTTCTGGTCAATAATATACGCGACATCCACGACGACCGGGCCGTCCGCAAGCACACTCTCGTAGCCGTATTTGGCCGACGTATGGGCTCGTTCCTCTACCTTGCCAACGGCTGGTTGGCCGTATGGCTCATGGGCAGTCAGTGGGTTCTTATCGGAGGCGCATGGATGCTTGTTCCGTCAATCTACCTCGTGCTCCACACCATTCTGTGGTACCGTATCGACGTCCTGTCGCGCATCGCCGCCAAAGACCCCGCCAAGGCCCACGCCCTCAACCCCTTCCTTGGCATGACCGCCTGCCTCATGGCGCTCTACACCATCCTCTTCATCCTCGCCGCCTAATCAATAAACCTTCAATATAAACGAATATGAACTTTAACCTTATTCCGGCTGCCGGCGCACTGGCCATTGTGGCGCTCGCCCCGACAGCATCGGCTCAAAACGCCCCTGAAATGAGAGTAAATCCGTTTATGGCGCCGTACAACACACCGTACGAGATTCCGCCGTTCGAATCGATTCAGTACAGCGACTATATGCCCGCACTCAAGGCCGCTATCACCAAGCACAACGCCGAAATCGAGGACATAGTGCGCAATCAGGCTGAACCTACATTCGAGAACACTATCCTCGCTATGGATCGTGCCGGTCGCGACCTGACTCGCGTCGTTATGGTGTTCAGCAACCTCACCGAGTCCAACTCGTCGCCCGAGTTTATCGAAATCGCCTCGGAATTCGAACCCCTCGTGGCGCGTCACAGCGACGAGGTGTCGATGAACCAGGCTCTTTTCGACCGCATCAAACAACTGTACGATAAGCGCGAAAGCCTCAATCTGGCTACCGATCAGCGTCGTCTGCTCGAAAAGTACTATAAGGACTTTACACGCTCGGGCGCCCTGCTCAACCCCGAGGCCAAGGAAGAACTGAAGGCTCTCAACGCCGAACTCACCGACCTCTACCTGCAGTTCAACCGCAACCTGCTGGCTGCCACCAACGAGTTCGAAATCGTTGTCAAGGACGCCAACGAACTGTCGGGTCTGCCGGCATCCAACATCCAGGTAGCCGCCGAAGAAGCCGCCGAACGCGGTTACGGTCCCGGCACATGGGTGTTCACACTCCACGCCCCGAGCCGTCTGCCCGTACTCGAAAGCGCCGACTCACGCAGCCTGCGCGAGAAGATGTACAAGGGCTACACGTCGCTTGCATCGTCGGGCAAGTATGACAATCGCCCCGTTATCAACAAGATTCTCCAGGCCCGCGCCAAAAAAGCCAAGTTGCTCGGATTCAAGGACTACGGTTCGTACATGACCGACAATGTCATGGCCGGCAGCATCGAGAATGCCGAAAATCTGCTCGCACAGATTTGGACTCCGGCCGTCAACCGTGTCAAGGAGGAAGTGGCCGAGATGCAGGCTATCGCCGATGCCGAAGGCAAGGGTGTCAAGATCGAGCCTTGGGACTACTATTATTATAACGAAAAGGTGCGCGCCAAGAAGTACAACCTCGACGCAGCCGCCCTGCGCGAGTACTTCCCCGTCGATTCGGTACGCAAAGGCATCTTCACAATGGCACAGCTTCTGTACAACATCAAGTTTACCGAAATGCCCGACGCACCCAAGTATTTCGACGAGGTTACCGTCTACAATGTCACCGACGCCACCACAGGCGAACATATCGCTGTCTTCATGACCGACTACTTCCCTCGTGCCTCCAAGCGCCAGGGCGCATGGATGAGCGAGTTCAAGGGCTCGTGGCAGGAGGACGACGGCACATCGTCGCGTCCCGTCATCTTCAACGTCGGCAACTTCTCCAAACCGACCGCAACCACTCCCTCGCTGCTCACTATTGACGAGGTCGAGACGATGTTCCACGAGTTCGGCCACGGTCTGCACGGTATGCTGAGTCGTGCCCGTTACGAGGGACAGTCGGGTACGAACGTCGACCGTGACTTTGTCGAACTGCCTTCGCAGATTCACGAACACTGGGCATTCGAACCCGAACTGCTTGCCGTATATGCCCGCCACTATAAGAACGGCGATGTTATCCCCACCGAACTGGTCGAAAAACTCGAGGCATCGTCGACCCACAACCAAGGTTTCCGCACCGCCGAGCTATGCGGTGCTGCCCTCCTCGACCTTGAGTACGGAAAACTCAACCCCGAAGGCGATATTGACATCGATGCCTTCGAAGCCGACGTCGCCGCTCGTCTGGGCATGCCCAAGGAGCTGACCTACCGCTATCGTTCGCCCTACTTCAAGCATATCTTTGGCAGCGACGGCTACGCATCGGGCTATTACACCTATCTCTGGGCCGAAGTTCTTGACTGCGACGGATTTGAGCTGTTCAAGGAGAAGGGCATCTTTGACCCCGCCACCGCAGCCTCGTTCCGCAAGAACATCCTTGAGGCCGGCGCCAGCGAAGACCCCATGAGGCTGTTCATCAACTTCCGCGGCTCGGCCCCCAAAGTCGACGGCCTCCTCAAGAAGCGCGGCCTCACCCCCGTGAAGTAATAGCGAACGCCCTCATTGCGACATCCAGAATACTGCTCAATCCAAGTGATTTAGGGCGTTCGCAGAACGCCGACCTTGATTAACCGGGTACGCCGCAGGCGTGCCCGGAATCAACTGTCCCTCAAATGGGCGTGCCGAAGGTACGCCGACTAAACACTTGATGTATAATCACTTGTGTATTAAGAAAGTCGACATCCTTTGGACGCCATAACCATAAGATTTTTTTGCATTGCTTCATAAGCAAAAGCATTATGACTATCCCTAAAACAAATCCCGATTAATCAAGATTTACCAAGATTAATCGGGATTTATCATGTTATTTAGACCATGGTAAGGATCAATGGTTATACCGGATAGGAGTCGAAGGCGTAGAGGACGGTGGAGAGGTAGCGTTCGCCGGTGTCGGGCAGGAGCGCTACTATCATTTTGCCTTCGTTTTCGGGACGACGTGCCTCGGCGAGTGCCACCGAGAAAGCTGCCCCCGACGAGATGCCTGCTAAGAGGCCTTCCTTGGCGGCAAGCATGCGCGACGCGGCTATAGCAGTATCGTCGGGCACGGCAACTACTCGGTCTACTACCGAGCTGTCATAGTTACCGGGAATGAATCCGGCACCGATACCCTGAATCTTGTGCGGACCGGGCTTGCCTCCGGACAATACTGCCGACGTCTCGGGCTCGACGGCTATCGTCTCGATTGCGGGGTTATGTGCTTTTAGGGTCTTCGACACACCACTGACAGTGCCTCCGGTACCCACGCCTGCCACGAAGACGGCAACTTTGCCGTCGGTGTCGCGCCATATCTCTTCGCCGGTGGTGCGGGCATGGATAGCGGGGTTGGCGGGATTGTCAAACTGTTGTAGGATGATCGAGCCGGGGGTCGCGTCGCGTAGCTCCTCGGACTTGGCGATGGCGCCCTTCATGCCTTGACTGCCGGGCGTAAGCACGAGCGTTGCACCAAGCGCTTTAAGAAGATTCTGACGTTCAACGCTCATAGTGTCGGGCATGGTCAGTATCAGTTTGTAACCCTTGACCGATGCCACCCAGGCCAGACCGATACCGGTGTTACCGCTGGTTGGCTCGATGATGGTGGCTCCGGGTGCGAGCCGTCCCGACGTCTCAGCATCCTCGATCATGGCCATGGCGATACGGTCCTTGGCGCTTCCACCGGGATTGAACGATTCAAGTTTAACAACCAACCGGGCCTTAAGCCCTTCGGCTTTCTCTATATTTTTCACTTCGACAAGCGGTGTGTTGCCGATCAGGTCAATCAAATTGTCAGCAATGCGCTCCATATAAATATGTGTTTTTTTGATAGTGAGGGTTATTATTGCCAAAAAATGCGTAACTTTGTAAGTCTTTGTTCTTAAAAGTTCAATGTCCATGACCGATCCGACTGTACATACCGACGCCCCGGCCGAGCCCGAAGCCGCTGTCTATCTGCTGCCTGTCACGATGAGCGACGAGGCACCGGACCGCGTTCTGCCGGCTTACAACCTGACGCTGTTGCGAGCAATACGCTATTTCGTGGTCGAAAACGTGCGAACGGCCCGTCGGTTCCTTAAGCGGGTGGACAAAAATATAAACATCGACGACCTGTCTTTTGTTGAGTTGAGCGAGCACACTCCTGATGCCGAGGTGCCCGCCATGCTCTCCCCAATAACCGACGGTCATGCCGTAGGCGTGATGAGCGAAGCCGGTTGCCCGGCCGTAGCCGACCCGGGGGCACGCTTGGTCGAAGCGGCGCAACGTCGCGGCATCCGCGTAGTGCCATTGGTGGGTCCGTCGAGCATACTGTTAGCTCTGATGGGAAGTGGCATGAATGGCCAGAACTTCACCTTCAACGGCTACCTGCCCATCGACGACCGAGCTCGCGACAACCGTTTGCGCGAGCTGGCCAACACGGTGTCGCGCCACAATGTCACCCAGCTCTTTATCGAAACACCCTACCGCAACAACAAGCTGATAGCCCGAATGGCAGCCGTGTTGCCGCCTACGCTCAAACTGTGCGTGGCCTCCGACATCACCGGTCCCCGCGAGTCGATACTGACGCGCACGCTCGC
This sequence comes from uncultured Bacteroides sp., assembly GCA_964572615.1. GTDB lineage: Bacteria > Bacteroidota > Bacteroidia > Bacteroidales > Muribaculaceae > CAG-873. The sequence continues at coordinate 15,785 of CAZNGJ010000029.1, read as the reverse complement.
CGAATGGCGCAAGGCGCAATACAACTACGACAAGATACCAACCATCTTTGTCCTCGGACAATAACCCCTTCTAATATCCCGAAAGCAATGGCTAAGAAATCATCAACGTCACCCTCACGTCGTAAACGCTCGACAAGTCCGCTCAACCAACTGCCGGGCTTGTTTGACAACCTCGACATCGACATTGCTGCCGACGACATCGCCGGCAAGGTCATTGCTGAACACGAGCGACATGTCTCACCCGCTGCGGGCAACCAGGATTTTGCAATCGACGTGCGCAAGTTGCAACGGCCCTCGTCGCTGCGCTTCATCTCGTTCGGCAGCGGTTCGAGCGGCAACTGCTCATATCTTGGCATCGACGCCGGCGAGGGTAAGTCGACCGGCGTGCTCATCGACGCCGGTGTAGAGCCCGACACCGTATACCAAGCCCTGCGCGACAACAAAATCGACATCCGTTCCATATCGGGCATACTGCTCACCCACGACCACGGCGACCACGTCAAGTACGCCTACACACTGCTGCGCGCCAACAAGCATCTTGTGCTCTACACCACCATGCGCACCATGAGCGGCATCCTGCGACGCCACAACATATCGCGCCGCATCAAGGACTACCACAAGATAATATATAAGGAGTTCGAGTTCGATGCCGGCGGCTTCAAGGTGACCGCCTTCGAAACCAGTCACGACGGCACCGAAAATGTCGGCTACGCAATCAACACCCCCGACGGCAGCCACCACTTCGTCATCGCCACCGACACGGGCAAGATCACCGACCGCGCCGATTTCTACTTGCGCCAGGCTAACTACATCGTCATCGAGAGCAACTACGACCTGCGGATGCTCATGACAGGTCGCTATCCCGAATACCTGAAAGCGCGCATAGTCGGTGAACGCGGACATCTGGACAACACCGTCGCCGCCGAATACATCAAGAGCATCGTCAGTCCCACCCTCTCGCACGTCTTTCTGTGTCACCTCAGCGAGGAAAACAACACCCCCGAGACAGCCCTCGACTGTATGCGCAAAGCCCTGACCGAAAAGGGACTGCGCATCGGCAATCCCGCCAATCCCCTCATGGCGGCCGATACCGACATCGCCCTGACCGCACTCCCCCGCACCGGCATCAGCCCCCAGTTCCTCCTCCGCCACAAATAAACCAAAATAGTTGTAAGGTCAACTATTTTGAAGGGTGATTTGTTATATTGCTGTAACGAGTATAAAAGTTATGGAGAACGAGCTGAGAAATATACTGTATGAGATGCCTAATGTTGGCTGCATGGTCGGAACGGCCTACCAACGGATGCTCTCCGGCTTGGAGAATGCACTGGCGGACGCCGGCATTAATCTGACCGTGACAGAGTATCTGCTTCTAAGGGCACTCTACACCCGCGACGGTCAACAGCAATGCGACTTGGCCACAATGACAAGCAAGGACAAGGCTGCCATATCGCGCACCGTGACAGCACTCGAAAGGAAGGGCCTGGTGCGGTGCGTCACAGAAAGCCACAAATGCCGCCGCGTCTTCCTCACCGAACAGGGCCAGCGCTTACGCGACCGCTTGCTCGACATCGCCCTCCGTCGTGAACAACAGCTACTCTCGCTTGCACCCACACCCGACATCGAGGCCTTCCTCCGCGTCCTCAAAGCCATAATCCACAATTAATTTTGTGATTCTTTGCGAATTTACTATCTTTGCATTGTCAATCAGTGTGACAAGGCACAAAATTTGACAATAAGACCCATGATAATACCCAGACCTCTATACCTGCGAAAGCTCATTTCGCGCCGACACAATGGAATGATAAAAATTGTCACGGGCGTAAGACGCTGTGGCAAATCATTCCTATTATCAACCCTTTACGCAGAATGGCTTAAGGAACAAGGCGTGGCAAACGACCATATCATCACGATCAATCTCGAAGACCGGCGAAACAAAGAACTGCGTGATCCGGATGCACTGCTGGAGTATATTGACTCAAAATTGACCGATGACACCGTCCATTACATAATGATTGATGAAATCCAGCATGTCAGCGAGTTTGAGGATGTGCTCAACAGCTATCTGAACATGCCAAATGCCGACGTATACGTAACGGGCAGTAACGCACAGTTTCTTTCCAAGGATGTTATCACTACATTCAGAGGTCGTGGAGACGAAATTAAGCTTTACCCCCTCAGCTTTAGCGAGGTCTACCCATATATGAACATGCAAAAAGACCGCGCATTGACAACTTACATGCTATTTGGAGGTCTACCACAGGTTATTCAGAAATCCTCGGAAGAAGAAAAGAACGAATATCTTAAAGGCCTTTTTGCCCACACCTATATCAAGGATATAAAGGAGCGTTATGGCATAAAGAACACCGATATGCTTGATGAATTGCTCAATATACTTGCTTCTGACATCGGTGCATTGACAAATCCTACTAAACTCACCAATACTTTCGAGAGCGTAAAACATACGAAAGTCAATCGCATGACGCTGACATCGTATCTCGAATATATCTGCGATTCATTCCTCGTGGAAAAAGCAAGCCGATATGATGTAAAAGGGAAACGATACATTGACAGCCCATATAAATTTTATTTCACTGACTGCGGTTTGCGTAATGCACTGCTTAATTTTCGGCAAACCGAGCCATCTCATTTGATGGAGAACGTGATCTACAACGAATTACGAGTGCGTGGCTTTAATGTCGATGTCGGTGTCGTACCTGTTCAGCTCAGAAAAGAGGACGGCAGTCGGGAAAGGAAACAGTTTGAGGTGGACTTCGTCTGCAATATGGGCAGTAGTCGCTACTATATCCAATCCGCCTACCGAATGCCTGACGAGGTGAAAATTAAACAGGAGGAAGCCTCACTGCGCAATATTTCAGACTCTTTCAAAAAAATCATAATCGTTGGCGAAGACACTCCTATCTTGAGAAACGAGGCAGGAATTACTACCATCGGTATTTATGATTTCCTGTTAAACGAAAACTCACTGGAAATGTAGGCAACGATTATCATAGTTGCATAGTCAACTATTTTACATATTGACGTGTTATATAGTCGTAACGATCAGCGCTACTATTCACACTATACACTAACACTTAATCAAAAAAGGAGAAACACACTATGATGACAATTACTATTTGGAGCGATTTTGCGTGTCCGTATTGCTATATCGGCGAAACCCGACTCGAAGACACTGTACGCGAGATGGGACTCGAAGACGAAGTTCGCATCGACTACCGTGCGTTCGAACTCGACCCTTCAGCTTCACGTGAAGTGGTATCGTCGACACCCGAACGTTTTGCCAAGAAGTATATGCTGTCTTTGGGTCAGGCCAAGCAGCAGATCGAGCAAATCTCCGAACTTGGTCGCGAACTCGGCATCGATTTCCGTTATGCCACAACACGTTACAGCAACACCTTCGATTCGCACCGACTGATGAAGTTGGCCGAAGCCAAATATGACTACGCTACCGTCAAGGCGCTCAATCACGCCCTGTTCGATGCTTATTTCACCAAAAACCTTGTACTTGCAGACCACGATGTTCTCGTTGACATAGCCAAGGGTGTAGGCATGGACGAGGCTCAGGTGCGCACCATGCTCGACAGCGACGAATATGCCGACGAGGTGCGTTTTGACGAGCGCGAAGCCGGCATGCGCGGTGTACGCGGTGTTCCTTACATGGTCTTCGACGGTGAATTTGCCGTGCCCGGTGCTCTCAGCATGGACGGCATGAAGAATGCTATCGAACGCGCTCAGCGTCGCGCAGCCGAAAAAGCCGCCGAAGCTCCTGCCGAACGTCCGCATGTATGTGGTCCCGACGGTTGCCAACTCTTATAACGGAGGTGCTTGATGATCAAGGTTTTACAAGTGCAAGGCGTTTTCGCCGAAAACACATACTTCTATATCGATGAAGTCAGCAAAGCGGGCTTCTTAATCGATCCCGGCGCCCAGGCCGGGCTTATCGCCGACGTGATTCGCCGCAACGGTTGGCACATCGAGAAGATACTGCTGACCCACGGCCACTTCGACCACTTCGGCGCAGCCGAGCAGTTGCGCGAACACCTGGTGGCACCCATCTATGTTTACACCCCCGACGCTCCATACCTGACCGCTCCGAGGCTGAACCTGAGTGCTAACTCCGGCGACCCCATCACGGTGCCTCACTACGAGGAAGTACACGACGGCGAAATAATCCGATTGAAGCACAACTCGGAGTTTACGCTCAGGGTAATAGCCACGCCGGGTCACACTCCCGGGTCGGTGACTTACTACGCCCCCGAGGCGCATGCCGCTTTCGTCGGTGACACCCTCTACGAGCACGGCCCCGGTCTTACCCAATTCCCCGGTGGCAACCCCGAAGAACTGTACCGCAGCATCCGCGACCGCATCCTCACGCTGCCGCCCGACACCCTGCTCCTCTCCGGCCACTCCTCCCCCATGACCGTGGCACAACTTGGGTAACTACGGAGCGGCCCCACCAAACCTCCCCAAAGGGGGAGGCTTAACTACGAGGTACGAACTACGAGGTACGAGCTACGATAAATCCCGATTAATCTTGATCGCTCTTGATTAATCGGGATTTATCTTGATTTATCGGGTATAATCCCTAGTTAACAGGTCGATGCTCCTCCCCTTTGGGGAGGTTGGGTGGGGCCTCAGGCCGGGTGGGGCTCGGTTACTGGATGCCGGAGACGGCGACGTTGGGGTTGATTTTGGCGACGAGACCTTGGAGTACTTTGCCCGGGCCGAGTTCGATGAAGTTATCGGCGCCGTCCTTCACCATGTTCTCGACGGTACGGGTCCAACGCACGGGAGCAGTAAGCTGGGCGATGAGGTTTGCCTTGATTTCCTCGGGTTCGGTATGAGGCATTGCGTCAACATTCTGGTAGACAGGGCAAACGGGCTTGTGGAACTCTGTCGAGGCGATGGCCTTGGCGAGTTTTTCGCGTGCGGGCTCCATGCAAGGGCTGTGGAAACCGCCACCGACTTTCAGCTTGAGGGCGCGACGTGCACCGGCTGCCTTAAGAGCCTCGCAAGCGGCGTCGATAGCCTCGTTGGTGCCCGAGATAACGAGCTGTCCGGGGCAGTTGTAGTTGGCGCAAGTGACTACGCCGTCGATACCGGCGCAAACCTCTTCGACTTTTTCGTCGGGCAGACCGAGTACGGCAGCCATCGTGGAGGGGTTAATCTCGCATGCTTCCTGCATGGCTTGTGCGCGAGCTGAAACGAGGCGCAGACCGTCCTCGAAGCTGAGGGCGCCGGCTGCCACGAGTGCCGAGAACTCGCCGAGCGAGTGACCGGCTACCATATCGGGCTGGAATTCAACGCCGAGTGCCTTGGCCAGAACAACCGAGTGGATAAAGATTGCGGGCTGAGTAACGGATGTCTTGCGGAGATCCTCGTCGGTACCTTCGAACATGAGGTCGGTGATGCGGAAGCCAAGGATTTCGTTGGCTTTCTCCATCAGGTCGTGAACTTCGGGATTGTTGTCGTACTGGGCTTTACCCATGCCGACAAACTGGGCACCTTGGCCCGGAAAAACGTATGCTGTCATTGTTTTAATAAAATTAGTTTCGTAAAGTAACTGTCGACTATACCCCAATAATCAAAAAACGGGGGTATAATTCCATTTCGACGCCACAAAGTTACTGATTTTTCAGAAAATAGTTGTAACTTTGAGTCACAAATCAGCATAACCACCCGTCCCGAAGCATTTCGGGGCGACTTTAATACACTCTAAAATGAATATTTCAGCAATTATACCCCTGTTTTTCGGCATGCGCGGCTGGCAACTGATCATCGTGCTGCTACTCATCATTCTGCTCTTCGGCGCCAAGCGCATTCCCACCCTGATGAAGAGCCTGGGCAAGAGCGTCCACTCGTTCAAGCAAGGCATGGCCGAGGCTGAGGCCGAGATGAAGAAGCCCGTCAGCAAACCCGACGCCGACGACAGCGAAAAACGTCCTGTGCAGTCGCACGCCAAAGACACCGAAGCATAGTGGCTGACCACGGCAAGGAGATGTCGTTTTGGGAACACCTCGAGGAACTCCGAGGTGTGTTTTTCCGTATCGCTATCGTAGTGATCGGCCTGGCCGTCGTGTCGTTCTGCTTCATGCGACCATTCTTCGACTACGTCATCCTCGCCCCGTGCCACGCCGACTTCCCCACCTACCGGATGTTGGGATTCATCCGCGGCGACGGTGACTTCCTCCCCGACCTCGGTGGCACCGACTTTGCCGTCTCGCTGATGACCATCAACCTCGGCAGCCAGTTCATGACCCATCTGAGCGCCTCGTTCTGGCTCGCCATAACGATAGCGTTCCCATTGGTACTCAAATTGTTGTGGGGGTATGTAGCACCCGCGCTCTACGAGCATGAGCGCCAGGGTGCCGGCCGTGCATTCGTATTCGGCACGGTGCTGTTTTACCTCGGAGTCCTGGTGGGATACTTCGTGGTCTTCCCCTTAGCTTTGCGGTTCCTCAGCGGCTATCAGCTAAGCCCCGACATAGCGGTCAACCTGACGCTCGACTCGTACATGGACACGTTCTATATGATTCTTTTAGCCATGGGCATCGTTTTCGAGATTCCGCTGTTGGCGTGGCTGTTAGGCAAGATTGGGGTGTTGACCCGGCGCTTCTTCCGCAAGTATCGCCGTCACGCCATCGTGATCAGCGCCGCCCTCGCCGCCATCATCACCCCGACGAGCGATGCCTTTACGCTCATCGTGGTCTTCATTCCCGTCTACGGGCTGTGGGAACTGAGCGCATTCCTCGTCCCCAAGGCCAAACCTGACACTCCGGACACCATCAACCAATAATCCGCCATGAAAAAACTGCTTAAACTCGGTCTGTTACCTCTGATTATCATTGCCATAGCCGCCGGTATAGGAGCCGGCATGATATTTCCTGACGGTCTGTCGCGCGTCTTCGTGACGTTCAACGCCATCTTCTCGAGTTACCTTGGTTTTGTCATTCCGCTGCTCATCGTCGGTTTTGTCGCACCGGCAATAGCCGATATAGGCAAAGGCGCCGGCAAGATGCTGGTATTCACGGCTCTTCTGGCATACGTGGCCACCATCTGCGCGGGATTGATGTCGTACTTCACGAGCGCCACGGTGTTTCCCAACCTTCTGTCAGTCGACCGCTATATCGCCGCCGGCGACAGTGCAACGAGTCTCGCACCCTACTTCACCGTCGACATCGAACCGCTAATGTCGGTCATGACGGCGCTGGTGCTTGCCTTCGTGCTCGGCCTGGGCACTGCAAACCTCAAGACCCAATCGCTGCGCAACGGCCTCAACGACTTCCGCGAAGTCATCTACAAGGTAATACGATACACCATCATACCTCTGCTGCCGCTGTTCATCTTCGGCATCTTCCTCAACATGACCGTCGAAGGACAGGTCGGTCCGATGCTCAAGACGTTCGGCACCATTATCGTGGTTATCTTCATCATGCACGTGGTGCTGCTCTTGCTCCAGTTCGTGATAGCATCGCTGTTCTCCGGCGCCAACCCGCTGCGCAGCCTGTGGACCATGATGCCGGCCTACTTCACCGCTCTCGGCACCCAATCGTCGGCAGCCACCATCCCCGTGACACTGCGCCAGACCATCGCCACGGGCGTCGACAAGGACGTGGCCGGATTTGTCGTGCCGCTGTGCGCCACCATCCACATGTCGGGCTCGACCCTCAAGATTGTCGCCTGCGCATTGGCCCTGATGATAACCCAAGGCCATGACTACAACGCGGCTATGTTTGCGGGCTTCATAGCCATGCTCGCAATAACCATTGTGGCCGCTCCCGGCGTCCCCGGCGGCGCCATTATGGCCGCGCAGGGTCTGCTGACCACCATGCTCGGGTTCAGCCAGGCCGACAATGCACTGATGATTTCGCTCTACATAGCCATGGACTCGTTCGGCACGGCTTGTAACGTCACCGGCGACGGCGCCCTGGCACAGATTGTCAACCGCTTCTTCGGCTCGACGGGAGCACTCCGTCATCGCCGCAACAATGACCAACATAACAACATTTCCGATGAAACCCAAACGGCTTAGATTACTCTCGCTCATGCTGCCCGCTGTGGCGTTGTTCGCTGCTGCTTCCGACGATGCCGACTCGGTGCGCACCGTCAACTGGCAAGCCGGATTTACCGGCGCAGGCTCAACCGGCGACTGGGCTCCGTACCTTATAGGCTCCAACTCGGGTGGCCGCCACGCCATGAAGGGGACTGCCGATGTGTCGGCATCCATCTCGACCGACTTCCGGCTCGACCGACGCTTCTCGTGGACAGCGGGTGCCGAGGTGGCAGCCGGCTACCAGTCGTCGGCCGACTACGAGCGTATGACCGACGGCGTATGGACGTCGCGACCGTGGCATCCCGCCCGCGCCATCGTCTATCAGCTGTGGGCAGGCGTCAAATTCCGTGGCGTGGCTCTCACTGCCGGTATGCGCGACCATGTGTCGCCGATGGTCGACGACCGGCTGTCATCGGGCGACCTGGTGCTGAGCAACAACGCCCGCGCCATTCCGCAAGTCGAGATAGGCTTCGTCGACTTTCAGGACATACCCTTCACCCGTGGTTGGGCTCAGATCGATGCTGCCCTGTCGTACGGCAAATATACCGACAGCGACGCCCTCAAAGGTCGCTACAATTACTACAACGACCATATAACCCTCGGTCAGTTGTTCACCTACAAGCGACTGCACTTCCGCAGCCGTCCTGACCGACCGCTATCCGTAACGGTCGGCTTCCAGTTGGGAGGCGAATTCGGTGGCACCACCTACCGCTACGACAAGGGCAAGGAGTATGCCGTAATCAAGAACAGCCAGAAACCCCGCGCCTTTTGGGAGATGCTCATACCCACGGCGCGCTACAGCGACGGCTTTGTCGAGGGTAACCATGTGGGTTCATGGGACCTGAAGGCCCGCTACCGCTTCCACTCCGGCGTAAGTGCCGAGGGTTACTTCCAGTGGCTCTGGGAGGACGGTTCGGGCATGGCCAAGCGCAACATGACCGACGGTCTGTGGGGCGCCACGGTGTCGCTGCCCGGTGACCGACCGGCCCTGTCCAAGATACTCGTGGAGTACATCGACTTCCGCGACCAGAGCGGCCCCATGCATTGGGCACCGAGTGACAATCCCGGCACGACAATCACCACCGAAGCCACCGGCGGCGACAACTATTACAACAACTCGTCGTTCAATGCCTGGGTCAACTACGGTCTCGGCCTCGGTTCGGCATTCCCCAAGGCTCCGCTGTACAACGCCGACGGCTACGCGCAGTACAAGCACAACCGCACACGCGGCGTACACATCGGCGCAACGGGTTACGTCTGTCCCACCCTCGCCTGGACGGCCAAGTTCAGCTACGGTGTGGCATGGGGCACAGGGCGTATCCCGTACGCGACTGCCCTGCATAACACCTCGGCCATCGTTGAGGCTCGTTGGGATGCGGCCCGTATCGTCAAGGGGCTCAGCGTCGACGCTGCCGTGGCTTTCGATGCCGGCAGTCTGCGCGGCGACAACTTCGGCGCCCTCGTCAAGGTAGCCTACTCCGGCTCATTCGGTTTCGGCAAGTAATAAAATGAATATATATATGAAATATCAATCAATAAACATATCATCAGTCATCCGACTCATCCTCGCCCTCGTTGTAACGGCGACGCTGACAGGCTGCAAGGTCAACAACGGTGACATCGGTCTTCTGTACGGCACATGGGCCGTCACCGAGGTCGAGGTTGACGGCGCGTCCTACGACGGTTGGCACACCGACGGATACACTGACTCGTTTTTCCAGTTTCAGAACAATATCTGCTTCGTCACCCGCACCAACGAGCGCTACGACGCCGAGTCACGCGCCGGCACATGGGAATGGGTGAAGGACAACACCGAGATTGCCCTCAACTTCACTCACCACGACGACCACTTTTCCACCCCCACGCCCGGCGGCTACATGTACGGCGCGCCCGAGTGGCTGCTGCTTACCGAGCCGGCTGTCTACACGTTCACCGTAACGTGGACCGACGACCGCCACACCGTGTGGACCACCGTCAACGCCCGCGGACAACGACTGACATATCACCTGAAGCAGACTTGGTAACAGAAAAATCAACACATTATGATAGACAAGAACAAGCCGGTGCTCGTCACCGGAGCCGACGGTTTCATCGGCTCGCACCTCACCGAACACCTCGTAGCCGAGGGTTACCGCGTACGCGCGTTGGTGCTGTACAACTCTTTCGGTAGTTGGGGATGGCTCGACAGCGTCCCTGCCTCGCCCAATCTCGAGATTGTTATGGGCGACGTCCGCGACCCTGACTTCTGCCGCAGCCTGTGCTGCGGAGTCGGTACGGTGTTTCACCTGGCGGCACTCATAGCCATCCCGTACAGCTACGTGGCACCCGACAGCTACGTCGACACCAACATCCGAGGTACCCTCAACATGCTGCAGGCCGCACGCGACTGCGGAGTGGACCGCATCCTGGTCACTTCGACAAGCGAGGTCTACGGCACAGCACAGTATGTTCCCATCGACGAGTACCATTCGCGTCAGCCTCAGTCGCCCTACTCGGCCACCAAAATCGGTGCCGACGCGCTGGCCATGAGCTTCTACAACGCCTTCGACACGCCGGTCACCATCGTACGTCCGTTCAACACCTACGGTCCGCGCCAAAGCGCCCGTGCCATCATCCCTACCATCATCACCCAGATAGCCAACGGCGCGCGTACCATCAAAGTGGGCGACCTGTCTCCTACACGCGACTTCAACTATGTAGCCGATACTGCCCGCGGATTCATCGCCCTGGCCAATGCCGACGCCGACAAGGTCGTAGGCCGCGACATCAATATAGCCACCGGCACCGAAGTATCCATGGCCGACACGCTCCGGACAATCGCTGACCTGATGCACGCCGATGTCACCTGGGAGGTCGACGAGGCGCGTCTCCGCCCCGGCAAGAGCGAGGTGTTCCGTCTGTGCGGCGACAACTCGCTGATCACATCGCTCACCGACTGGCGCCCGTCTTACTCGCTCGAACGCGGTCTGCAGGCCACCATCGACTGGTTCACCTGTCCCGAAAACCTGCGCCTCTACAAGGCCGGCATCTATAACCGATGATGGACAGTCAGCGACCCGTAATAATAGGTGGGGGAGGTCATGCGCGTTCGCTCGCGGCCATGGCTCCTGAGGCGGTGCGTCCAGTGGCGTATGTCGACCCCGTGCCGGGTTTACCCCTCGAATGGCTCGGCAACGATGAGGCCTTCCTGGCCAACACGGAGTATGCCGACGCGCCTGTCATCATCGGCTACGTAGCGCCCGGATCGTGCTCCATGGCCACGCGGCGGCGCATCATCAACCGCTTCAAAGGGCGTAGCTTCGCTACTATTATCGCCGCGGATGCCACCGTCGAGCCCGACACCGTCATTGGTGCCGGTTCGATGATATTCCACCGCGCAACCGTCAACACCGGGGTGTTCCTCGGCGACCATGTTGTGGTCAACACCGGCGCTATCGTCGAACACGACACCACCGTCGGCTCCAACACGTTTATCGGCCCCGGGGCTATACTTGCCGGCGGCGTCACCGTTGGTAACGATGTCTACATCGGCGGCGGCGCATGTCTGCGCAACGGTATCACAGTATGCGACGGCACGGTCATAGGCATGGGTGCCGTAGTCGTGGGCGACATCACCGAACCCGGCGTTTACGTCGGCAACCCCGCCAAATTCCTCAAAGCATTATGAAAACACTTATCATAGCCGAGGCAGGTGTCAACCACAACGGGAGTCTCGACATGGCTCTCCGTATGGTGCGCGAGGCCGCTCGCGCCGGCGCCGACGTGGTCAAGTTTCAGACTTTCCGCGCCGACGACCTCGTGACGCGCGACGCGCCCAAGGCCGAATACCAGAACGCCGGCGACGATGCACCCTCGCAGTACGAGATGCTGCGTCGTCTTGAATTATCGGCCGACGACTACCGCCGCATCATGGACGAGTGCCGTGCTGTCGGCATCGGCTTCATGTCCACCCCGTTCTCTATCGCCTCGGCCGACCTCCTGGCCGACCTGGGCATGAAGGGCTGGAAGATACCGTCGGGCGAACTGACCAACCTTCCCCTGCTACGACACATAGCCGGCTTGGGTGGCCGCATCATCATGTCGACGGGCATGGCTACGCTCGACGAGGTGCGTGCCTCTGTCGATGCCTTAGTTGACGCGGGCATAGCTCGCAGCGACATCTTCCTGATGCACTGCACCACGGCCTATCCCACCCCTGTTGCCGATGTCAACCTGCGCGCCATGGAGGCTCTGCGCAGTCTCGATGTTGGCGGCGTGGGCTACAGCGACCACACGCAGAGCCTCGTCGTACCGGCGGCTGCTGTCGCCATGGGGGCGTGCATGATCGAGAAGCATTTCACGCTCGACCGCGACTTGCCCGGTCCCGACCACAAGGCATCGCTGCTGCCCGACGAGTTTGCCGCCATGGTGCGCGACATCCGCACGGTCGAAGCGGCCATGGGTCATCCTGTCAAAGCACCGACTCCGGCCGAGCAACCTAACATTGCCGTAGCACGCAAATCCATCGTGGCTGCACGCGACATCGCACCAGGCACTGTTTTCACCGTATCCGACCTGACAACCAAACGCCCCGGAACGGGTATATCGCCCATGCTGTGGGACGAGCTGATTGGTCGCACAGCCTCGCGCCCCTACGCGACCGACCAACTCATTTCGCCCGACGAATTAACATAACCATTTGATACATAGACGCATGAAACCCGAACTCATTCTGCTCAACATATCCGGCCCCGACAAAACGGGCATCACCGCCAGCCTCACCGAGATTCTGGCTAACCACGACGCAACCATACTCGACATAGGCCAGGCCGACATCCACCATACTCTGTCGCTTGGCATTCTTATAAAGACCAGCAGCGACCGCAGCGGCGACATCATCAAGGAGTTGCTCTTCAAGACCCGCGACCTCCAGGTGCAGGTCAAGTTTGACATCGTCTCCGAGGAGGCCTACAACGACTGGGTGTCGCGTCAGGGCAAAGGTCGCTATATAGTCACCATACTCGGGCGTCACATTTCGGCTCGCCAGATCTCCGAAGTTGCCAAGATTATTTCCGAGCAAGGTCTTAACATCGAGACCATTACGCGTCTTACGGGTCGTATGCCGCTCGACGAAACGCAGCAACCTCTCACCAAAGGTTGCATCGAGATGCTCGTGCGCGGTACGCCTCACGACCGTGTGGCCATGCAGGCCGACTTCATGCATCTGGCCTCGCAGCTCAACTTCGACATCTCGCTGCAAGAAGACACCATGTATCGCCGCAGTCGCCGGTTGGTGTGCTTCGACATGGACTCGACGCTTATCGGCACCGAGGTTATAGACGAACTGGCCGATCGTGCCGGCGTCGGCGAGGAGGTGCGGGCCATCACCGAGGCTGCCATGCGTGGCGAGATTGACTTCAAGGAGAGTTTTACGCGCCGCGTGGCCTTGCTGAAAGGACTCGACGTGTCTGTCATGCAGGAGATTGCCGAAAATCTGCCCATCACCGAGGGTGTCGAACGCCTTATGACGGTGCTTAAGCGCTCCGGCTACAAGACGGCCATACTCTCCGGCGGCTTCACCTACTTCGGCGAGTATCTCAAGAAGCGGTTCGGCTTCGACTATGTCTACGCCAACGAACTCGAGGTTGGCCCGGATGGCAAACTGACAGGCCGCTTCGTGGGCGACATCGTCGACGGGCAGCGCAAGAAGGAACTGCTGCGTCTCATCGCGCAGGTCGAGAACATCAATATCGCTCAGACCATCGCCGTCGGTGACGGCGCCAACGACCTGCCCATGCTGTCTACCGCCGGCCTCGGCATCGCCTTCCACGCCAAACCCAAAGTTAAAGCCGAAGCCACCCAGTCCATCTCGACCATCGGCATCGATGGCGTCCTCTACTTCCTCGGCTTCAAAGACTCCTACATCCAAGCGTAAGCTAACTACGAGCTACGAACTACGAGCTACGAACTACGAAGTACGAGGTACGAACTACGAACTACGCCGGTAGCGTCGCGACCTGTCGCGACGACCAATGCGTGACACCGCCTACAATCTATTAACAGATTTTGGGGGAAGGATATAAAGTTTATTAAATTGGTGGTTAATTGAGAAGGATGATGTAAATTTGTGGCATTAACCACTAATTTCAGCTTGTATGGGACGTCTCTCCGCTTTGTGTGTTTCGGTATGTTATGCCGCTGTGATGGCTGCGGCTCAAGGCGTTGCGCCGGTCGTTGTCGATGCGGCGACAAGAGAGCCGATAGGGCACGCGTCGGTGTTCGACCGCACGGGTGCCACAGCCGGCATCTGCAACCGGCATGGACGTCTGCCCAAACTGCCCGCTTCGGCCTGGCCAATAACGGTGCGCTGCATGGGTTACCGCGAACAGGTGGTTGCATCAGCCGTCACCGACACCATATTCATGGTGGAGAAGCCGACGCATTTGGCCGAAGTGACGGTGTCGGCTAAGAATCAGAAGTGTCTGCACTTGTTGGCCTACGTGCGCGAGTACTCCACACTGTCCACATACACCGATACGGTTTCGCTGTTTCGCGAAAAGACGGTCGACTTCATGTTTCCGTCTGACAGAAAGATGAAGTTCAAGGGATGGCGTCGCCCGCGCATCCTTTACTCAAAGTCGTACTATCGATTTACAAACAGCGAGGGTCTCGACAGCGTGAGCGACCGCTGCAACCACCACTTCTCATGGACCGACTGGGTAGGTGTGCCCCCGACGCGGGAGATTCCTCGGCTCGACACCATCCATGGCAAATATAGCCCGTCCGAAACATGGACGCGCCGCGACGACCGTATGCGGGTCGATGTCGACGTATTGGCCGACTCGGCTTGCCGACGCTGGGTGCCCGAACTTAAATCGTTTTTCAACAAAGACCAGGACTTCGAGCGGTTGCGACTGCAACTGAACTATGACTACGTAGCCGGCAACACGGTCAGCCCTATTGACCTTTCGAGCTATTCTATGAACATCGAGTCGAACGGTCGCGGTCGGTCGATGTTCATGTTCAACAAGGTTGACGAGCCTATCTACGTGACGACTTACGCCGAGGTGTACTTCCTTGACCGTAAGTACATTACCGTCAGCGAGGCTAAGAAGTGGGAATCAAAAGCCATCGACGGCGAAGCCGTGGGCATTATTGAATCGCCCGACGCACCGCCGCTACAGCCGGAGGTGTTGGCGCTGATAGACCGCGTAAACCGGGTGGATGGCGACGAAATCCGCCTCGGCCAGGCACCTGACCAGCGCCTCGTGGGTCGCAAGATTCACCGCAACTTTGCCCAAAACGCCCTGCTGCGTCTGGCCAACATGTTCGGCATCGGTGACCTTATCGGTCGCCACAAACAAACCAAAAAGTGGAAGGAGTTCAAGCGCTCACGTACCACCAACTACCACATCGAGCGCCACCCCACGGAATAACAACCCTACCGTAACTACGAACTACGAGCTACGAACTACTGGGCATAAATGCGGAGCGCCGCTGTCTGGAGGGTTCCAGTCAGCGGCGCTTGCTTAGTGTACTACTCTAAGGGATTAGAGTTGGGGACCGGCGGCTACGAGGGCCTTGCCGGCGGGGGTGTTTTCGTACTTCTTGAAGTTCTTGATGAAGCGTTCTGCCAGATCCTTGGCCTTAACGGTCCATTCTTCGGGGTTGGTGTAAGTGTCGCGGGGATCGAGGATCTTGGGATCTACGCCGGGGAGTTCGGTAGGAATCT
>CAZNGJ010000028.1:0-24081 GCA_964572615.1 uncultured Bacteroides sp. | reverse complement strand
GGCGCGAGATTTCGATGCCGGCGGCACGCTCGTAGAGGATGCACAGGCCGTGGTGATAGTTCTGACCCGAGAAGTAGTCGAGACGGTCCAGATAGTGAAGTGTCTGGGGATACATCTGAGTTTCGCAGAGTTTTTCGACACCGCGGTGGATGTAGCCCATATATACGTCGATTTTCTTGATGTCCTCACCCTCGAGAGCGGTGCGGAAACGGAGCACACCATGAGTAGCGGGGTGCTGCGGGCCGATATTGACCACGAAGTCTTCGGGTTTGAAAATCTCTACGGTTTCCTTGACAACCTTGCCGTCCTTCTCGACGTATGTATCGGTGGTGTCGCAGATGCGCTCGTTGTCGGTCGATACTGGGTTGAGCTCGGGGCTTTCGTCATAATCCTTGCGCAGAGGGAAACCCTTCCAGTCGATGCTGAGGAAGAGACGGCGCATATCGGGATTGTTGATGAAGATGATACCGAAGAAGTCGTAGACCTCGCGTTCGAACAGCGTTGCTACGGCCCACAGGTCGGCTATCGAGTGCAGCATGGGGTTGGTACGGTCGGTGGTAGCGACCTTGACGGCCAGACGGGTATTGTACTTGGTCGACATGAGCTCGTAAACGCATCCAAGCGATGTCACCCAGTCCATGCCGACGATGGTAACCAGGAAGTCCATCGACACGGCGGGGTTAGAGCGCAGCATCGTGGCCAGATCGTGCCACTGCGAATCGTCAACTGAGACGGTAAGAATCCCGTCGACCTCCTCGAAGGTGGCGGTGGGGAAGGATTCTGTTATGATTTGTTGGAGTGATGCCATTTTGTTATAAGGACACTTCGTTGTTTAGAATCGTTGTTAGCGGTTGATAAAAATCATTGGAAGGATTAATCGGCATCCTCGATCGGATGATTCTTAAGGAATTCCTCCTGTTTCTCCTGACGATTGACACCGCCGAAGAACTTCTCAACCTTGATTTTGCGCGAAAGCTGCATGATACCGTATATCATGGCCTCGGGACGGGGAGGACAGCCGGGCACGAATACGTCGACGGGCACGATATCCTCAATGCCTTTGGCTACGTGATAGCTCTTGCGGAAGGGACCGCCCGAGATAGCGCAACTGCCGCAGGCAATGACATACTTGGGCTCGGCTAACTGGTCGTACAGACGACGGAATACGGGCACCATACGGTTGACGATCGTACCGGCAACCATCATGAAGTCAGCCTGACGTGGCGAGGCTCGTGCTACTTCCCAGCCAAAACGGGCCATATCGAAACGCGCCGCGCCAAGCGACACAAATTCGATACCGCAGCAACTGGTGGCGAAAGTGAGTGGCCAGAGTGAGTTAGACCGCCCCCAGTTGATAAGTTTGTCGAGCGAACCTACCACAAGGTTCGTACCCGAAGCACGAAGTTCGTCAACGAGTTTCTCGATATATTCGTTATCCTTGAATGCCTCGTAGGGCATTGATTTTGTTGTTACTTCCATTCAAGAGCTCCTTTGCGCCACGCATAAACGAGGCCTAATACTAAAATGCTGAAGAACACTGCGATGCTGATGATGCCGGACACACCGAGCTCGCGCATCTGAACGGCCCAGGGGAACAGGAAGACTGTTTCGACATCGAACATAAGAAAGAGAATCGCATACAGGTAATAACCTACTCGGAACTGCGACATCGATTCGCCGCGGGTGGGAATACCACATTCGTAGGGTTCACCTTTTTGGGGATTGAAGGATTTCGGCGATATCAAGCCGGCAATCCACATGGCCAGACCTACCAGACCGGCGCCGGTGATGGCGGCAGTCACGGCAAGCAGCGCATTGTTTGAGATTCCAAAAATGTCTAATGCTATCATAATAAGTTGTTGATATTGGCGCGTTTAGGCTTACATGATTGGTTGCAAACAAGTACTCGTGCATGGGCATGGCGTGCCCACAAAGCACTTTTTCGCCACAAAGTTAGGAATTTTTCGCTTAACGACCTACCTTTTTTTTAATATTTTTTTCGACATTCCAACATTCATTCCAACTTTCCTCATCCTAAAACGAGTCGTAGAGTGACCCCGAACGTGACGGGTCGGGCACGCTGAACGAAGGTGTTGCCGATGCTGACAAAGTAGAACGTGTTATATCTTGCGTTGGTTAGGTTTTCGCCCCACAGCGTCAGCGATCCTTTGGCATGATCAAGCACGAGCGAGGCTCCGAGGGTGGCGTAGAAGTTCTGACTGACCGTATTGGCATCATCCCAGTAAATACGTCCTGCGCCACGCGTAAACAGGTTGAGAGTCGGCGTCACCTTGCCCAACTCGGGCAGCGTCACTGCGGCCGAAGCAAACAGGGTGTTCGACGGTGCGTACGGCAGGTGCTTGCCCTTGAGGTCCTCGTGGCCGTTGTCATATTTGGTGAACCCAGCGTCGGTAAAACCGTAGCTACCCATGAGAGTGAACCGCTTTACGGGTCGCCAACGCGCCGACAACTCGACGCCGGCACTGCGAGTACGACCGGCATTGGTCATGGCGCGACCAGTAGTCTGACCCTCGGGAAAGACCGTCAGCTGCTGATCTCGTACCTTCATAAGGAACACTACAGCTTCGACATCGAGACGACCTGAGGGGTCTGTGTACTGACCCGTCAACTCGTACGTCCACGCCTTTTCGGGTTTATAAGTCAACATGGATGTTATGTCGTACTGAGCAGGCACACCGGCCGACTCCATGAGTTGCTGCTGGAGGATATCGCTGAACATCTGAGTGTTATAACCACCGGCCTTGTAGCCTTTCGAAACACGTGCCGACACCTGCCATGCGCCGTCATCGTAGCCGACTGCCAATTGCGGAAGAATCTGATTGTACGTCTTGCTCAGCACTCCCGCATCGTGGACGGCCAACGGACGAGTGGCCAGAGGTATCTGCGCACCGTTGGGCATCGTGCGATACATGGTGACCGATGCGTCCACATCGCTATTATAATCGAGCGATATATGCTCGATATCCCAACGCAGTCCGAGTTGGGCAAGGAATTTGCCAAACTTGACGGAACTCTGATGATAGAGAGCAAAACCTCCCGTACGGGTGTCGAAATCACTGCCGAGGACCATCGATCGCTCGTCGAAGCGCACATCCATACCCGCGGGTGTCACCCGATTGATATTATCTTCGATAAGACGCTTAAGGCCGGTGTCCTTAAACGTTACGGGGGCAGTCATATCCGAGTTCTTGTAGAAACCGAAAGCGCCCATCAGCCAGTTGTAGCGGCCACGCACTCCCTTGGCGTACAGGTCCTGCGTCCACGCCCATTCATGGCGTTTTTGGGTAAGGGTGAAGTAATCCTCAGGCAGGAAGTCCTGATCGAGAGTCATATTGTCGTCGCTGTACTGAACCGATGTCACCGAGGTGGCAATCATTCGCTCGCCCGTATAGGAGACTGTCAAGCCGTCGGTGACGGTGAGTCGGCGATAGAACGACGGATCGTTATACTCTATACGTCCGGTGGCCAACGATTCGTACGGATAGCCATAATCCTTGCCGGCAGTTACGGCAGCCACGTTCATCAGACTCCAACGACTACCCGGGTGCCACGACAGCTTCCACCGCGCACCGCCGGCATTCTCACCGCCGACGCGCTTCCCGTCAAAACTGTTGCGCCAGTAGCCGTCCGTATGATTGTAATAGCCTGTAACAGAGGTGGCGAGCTTCGAACTGATACGCCCATACCATCCTGCACCGAAACGAGCGGTGTTGGCCTTGCCGTATTCAGCGAGCAGTCGTAGACCGCTAACCTTCCAGGGCGACAAGGTCGTAACATTGATCTGCCCGCCTATGCTGTTGCGGCCGTTGAGCACGCCAACTGACCCGCGGACAACCTCGACCCGGTCGATATCGATGAGATCAAAGTCAAAATTGTCCTTGTTCATGTAAGGCACATTATCGACATTGAGCCCCACGACGGGTTGGTCGATACGTGCGCCCAAACCCCGGACGTATATCGACGAGGTCATGCGCGACCCGTAATCGGGCATATAAAAGTTAGGCACTACGACACCTAAATCCTTGACTGCGTTGACATCGAGTCGTTCTATTTCGGTGGCATTGATACTTGTTACGGGTTCGAGGGGATTTGTAGCAGTACGCTTCACGCTGACAACCTCGACATCGCGCAGTACAACACCGGCGCTGTCGGCGGGCAGTCCTTCTTGGGCCATAGAGGTCATTGCTATCATAGCAAGACCAAAGGTAATGATCGGTTTACTCATAACGGGCGCAAAGTTACGAAAAACTAAATTATCTACACCTATTTTAACGCACTAAATTTGACCAACAACAAAAAAAGACGTAACTTTGTGCAAAAATCAATCAGCACCCTACCCCATCGACACATGGCCAAAGAACTACCGGCAGAGGACCGACGTCTCATAGAACGCCTGCGAACTCCGGGTAAGTCGCGCGACGCCTTTAACGAGGTTATCCGCACTTACTCCGAGCCCCTGTACTGGCAAATCCGACGCCTTGTGCAGGATCACGAAGACACTAACGACCTGCTGCAGAATACTTTTATCAAAGCATGGTCGTCTCTCGAGAATTTCAGAGGTGATGCCAAATTGTCAACATGGCTCTACAAAATTGCCATCAACGAAAGCCTGACATTCCTGGCACGCGAACGAAAACGCAACCACCTGTCGCTCGACGACCAGGAGAGCATCCTGGCCAACACCATCGAGGCCGACACCAACTTTGACGGCGACCAGGCGCAAATGATGTTGCGCAAGGCCATAGCCACCCTTCCCGAAAAGCAACGCCTGGTGTTCAACATGAAGTACTTCGACGACATGAAGTACGAAGACATGTCGTCCATACTCGGTACAAGCGTTGGTGCCCTGAAAGCTTCTTACCACCTGGCCACCAAGAAGATAGAACAGTATATTAACGACCACCGCACCGACTAAGCGCTGCGGAGGACAAAAAATAACAATATACGTTAAACCTTCGCCCCACGCAATAGTCAAACATAACGAAATACGCCGTGAAAACGGCAACGAACAATATTACACATTATAATATAATAATATCGCAACTTCAAAAACAAACTAACGGAGGATGAAAGACTCGAAATCAGAAATCATAGACAAAATTGCCGCTGACGGTGACGGTCTGTCCGTCCCCGAGGGGTATTTTGCGGACTTCGCGGTGAAAATGTCGGGCCAACTCCCCTTCCGTGAAGAACTCGACATACCGGTAGCGCAACAGGCTCCCGCCCGCAACACCAAGTGGCTCCGGGTTCGCCCTTACGTCTACATGGCCGCCATGTTTGCCGGCGCCTGGTGCATGCTCAAGATGTTCTCGCTCATGTCGCCTTCGCCTTCCGAAGTCAGCATCGAGAACTACCCCGGCCTGTCGCAGGCACTGGAGAACGAGCAGTTCATCGACGAGTATATCATCGACGGCGTATCGAGCTTCGACCTCATCGAAGACACATACCTGGATAGCCTCGATGACAGCGAATCGGACGAACCGACCGAAACGGACGAGCCGGCAGCCACAGACGAAGACAGCAAGCCAACCTACCGCCTGCCGACCGACGGTGACTACTCGACCCCTCCGGTCACCGAATAAGATAATCAGCAAAAGTCGTACACTATGACCGACAAATCCCGCAAGAACACCCTGCAGATGCTCGCCATCCTCGTGGCAGCACTGTTTATGACAGCTCCCGTCGCTATGGCCAAACGTGCCAAGGGTAATAACAACGACGGACAACGCAAAGAATGGATGGCCGACCTGCGCAACTACAAGCATGAGTTCTACAAGAAAGACCTCAACCTGACCCGCGACCAGGAAGCCGCATTCTTTAAGGCTTACGACCAGATGGACGACGAGCTGATGCGTGTCGGCGAGGAAACCCGAACTCTCGAACGCAAAATCAACACCAACGCCGAAGCCACCGACACCGAGTTGGAAAGCGCCGCCCGCACCCTATTCGAACAGAAGAAACGCGAGGCCGAAATCGAGCTGAAGTATTTCGACGAGTTCAAGACCATACTCAACAAACGGCAGTTGCTCAAACTGAAAGAGACCGAGCGCCGGTTCAACCGCGCCCTCCTGCGGTACTCACAGAACAAGCAAGCCCGCTAACCCCAAAGCAAACAAGGACTTAGCTATAACCGATTCAGAATTAACGTATAAAAACAAAGATTCAAATATTAATTAGTATTCCCAAAAGGACGAGCCCCTAAGCCCGTCCTTTTGCATTTCGAAAAGCAAACAGCTATTGCTGTACAAAAACCTCAAATTATATCTAAATCGGGATCTTGATTATGTATTTTGGATTATTTTTACTAACTTTGCAACCGAAGCGCAAAAACGGACAAATTGTGTCATAATATGCGTATCGAATGCAAAAGCTCTGTAAAAAATGGTAGCACCTTACAAAGCCACAAATATTCAGTCTTGGGTAACTGCGAGAATGCTTCGAGGTTTTTTTACCTTTTCGAAGGCTGACCTGATGAATATAGGTCTATGCATAACCGAATCGAGTATCAACAGAAGTTTAACCCGTTTGGAACATAATGGAACAATTATGTCTCCATGGCAAAATTTTTATGTAATTATTCCGACAGAGTACAAACTACGTGGTCTTATTCCACCGATATTCTACATAGACAAGCTCATGCAGTTTCTAAACCGCGATTATTATATTTCACTTTTGACCGCAGCAGAAATGAATGGAGCCTCGCACCAACGGTCGATGGTCTTTCAAGTGACGATGAACGGACGAACAGTGCGTTCAGGCGTAAAAAATGGAACACGTATGGAATTCTATACACGCCAAGCTTTGCCAATGCAATTTACAACAAAGATAAAAACCAAATCAGGGTATGTAACGGTGTCATGTCCGGAATTAACAGCTCTGGACTTAGTGGCAGATTATAATAAGGTGGGAGGGCTGAGTCGTGCAGCTGAATTATTGCTGGAACTTTCTGAACAGACAAAGTGGACTGACGACAAACTCCCACTTCTTGCCTATTTCAAGATGCCGTCGATACAGCGGCTTGGATACATACTCGACATGTTAGGACTATCCGACCAGGCTGATGCCGTTTATTTTCTAATGCTACGAACACAAAAGCCAATAAGAAAAACGCCATTAAAGGCCGAACAAAGAGTTTCCAAAACAGCATATTCTCCTAATAGATGGAAAATCATCACTAACTACCAACTTGAAATAGACGATATATGATACCTGAACTTTATATCAATGAATGGAGCACTGTTGTGCCTTGGATCCAGCCCGATATGGTTGAGCAAGATCTGATTATATGCCGTGCTTTGATAAGCATATTTCAAGATGATTTTTTGAGAGATAACCTTGCGTTTCGCGGTGGGACTGCGCTTCATAAACTTTATTTATCACCTCAACCGAGATACAGCGAAGACATTGACCTTGTGCAGATAAACGCAGGGCCGATCAAACCTATTATGCAGAGACTCGGTGACGTTCTTGACTGGCTGCCCAATAGATCCACACAACAAAAACGACATAGTAACAAGCTGCTCTTTCGTTTTGAATCTGAAATTCCACCTATAAAGCAAATCCGCCTTAAGGTTGAAATAAATTGCTTTGAGCATTTCAGTGTTCTGGGATTTCAACACGTACCCTTCAAAGTTGAAAACAGTTGGTTTTCAGGATCAACCATGCTGACAACATATTATTTGGATGAATTGGTTGGAACGAAATTGAGAGCATTATATCAACGTAAGAAAGGCCGAGATCTCTTTGATCTATTTACAGCTCTCACCCATGGCAATCTTGACATTAACAAAGTTCTGGAATGCTACAAAGAGTACATGGAGTTCGTTGTCGAGAGACTGCCTTCATATAAAGAGTTTGTTAACAACATGGAATTGAAAATGATGGATGACGAGTTTCTTACTGATGTTATTCCACTATTGCGTCCAGAGATAGAATTTGATCCACAAGAAGCATACGCCATCATCAAGGAACGCTTAATTAAGCGTATGGATTAATGATTATAGGAGAACTATATAATAAAGAACTTTTTTGCTAACTTTACAAAAATTTTAACGCACATGATGACTGATTTACAACTCCGCACTTCTTACTTACTAGCTAAGAAGTATTACCTAAAGGAACTTACAACCAAAGAAGTAAGAGAATTAGCTGCAAAAGAAGGCATATCAGAAAATTCGCAAAGTAATTATTTTTGCTCTGCATATAGACACCTACTTAACGGCACAAAATTTAGTGCAAACTAAGCGCTTATATTTGGAAATATTACTTATCGCAGATCTTTTCTGAATTTGATGAAAAAGTTAGGCGTTTAGCGCTGAGAAGTTTCATACAAGCAATTGAGTATAACGAAGATAAAAGTAAGGCAAATACTGTCACGCTAAGAGAAATTTATACTCGTTATTCAAAAAAAATATAATGGGGTTGCACTGCAATGTAATTTTGCACTTGCCAGTTGAACCTACCAACCTACCCCCACTTGCCAGTTGACTCTACACCTTCCTTTTTCTTGTGAAACACGCTCTTTGTTTTCTGATTTTTTCGTAACTTTGTGATTCAATTAGAAAAAACGTCACAAAACATCAAACACGATATGTCAACAGCTGAAGAAACTCCCAAAGCTAAAGAAATAGTGCTGAGCGGCATCCGCTCGACCGGCAACCTCCACCTTGGCAACTACTACGGTGCTCTGAGCAAGTTTGTCAAGATGCAGGACGACTACGATTGCAACTACTTTATCGCCGACCTGCACGCCCTGACCACCAATCCCGACCCCGAATCGCTCCACGCTAATGTCAAGAGCATCCTGGCCGAATATCTGGCAGCAGGCCTCGACCCCGAGAAGTCGACTATCTTCGTGCAGAGCGACGTACCCGAGGTATCCGAGATGTACCTTCTGCTGAACATGCACGTCGGCATCGGCGAACTGATGCGCACCACCTCGTTCAAGGACAAGGCCCGCAAGGCGCTCGGCCTGACCGCCTCGGAAGGCGAGGACGACTCCGACTTCGAGCACCGCATCATCGGTGCCGAGACCAACAAACGCGTCAACGCCGGTCTGCTCACCTATCCTACACTTATGGCCGTCGACATCCTCATCCAGAAAGCCAACTGGGTACCCGTCGGCAAGGACCAGCTGCAGCATCTCGAGCTGACTCGTCGCTTTGCCCGCCGCTTCAACTCTTTCTATTGCGTCGAGGAATTCCCCGAGCCTCAGAGCTTTGACTTCGGCGGTCAGCCCGTCAAAGTGCCCGGACTCGACGGCTCGGGCAAGATGGGCAAGTCGGAAGGTAACTGCATCTATCTCATCGACGACCCCAAGGTACTGCGCAAGAAGGTGATGCGCGCAGTCACCGACCAGGGCCCCACCGAACCCAACAGCCCCGTCAGCGAACCCGTCGCCAACCTGTTCACGCTGCTCGAACTGACCAGCACCCCCGACGTGGTCAAGCACTTCCGCGACGCATACGCCGACTGCTCGATACGCTACGGCGACCTCAAGAAGCAGCTCGCCGAAGATATACTGAAAGTCACCACCCCGATCCGCGAACGCGTTAACGACATCCTGGCCGACGATGCCTACCTGCGCAAGGTTCTGGCTATGGGCGCCGAAAAAGCTCGCGAACGCGCCTCGAAGACATTGTCCGAAGTGCGTCAGATCATGGGCATCCGCAAGTTCTAAGAGCCACCCCCGAAGTATGCGCCGTAGCACGGTAATATCTATCCTGGTCGCCGCCACACTGTCGCTGATAGTGTCGGCGGCGCCGTCGTTCCCGGACAGCCCGACCGACATACCGCGCCACGATCGTTGCGGAGCCACGGTAGGCATCGTGCATCCCGACCTCGGCAAGACATACCACCTGATATTCACTGCCGACTCGATGTTCGAGGGCGGCGTTTATGCGCTCGACCTGCTGCGCGACCGCGCTATCAAGGCCTCGTTTTTCTTCACGGGCAATTTCCTGCGCGACAGTTTGCGCAACGGAGCCATAGTGCGCCGCGCCATCACCGATGGCCATTACGTCGGTCCGCACAGCGACCGACATATATTGTTGGCCGACTGGGACGAGGCGCGCACAACACTGGTCAGCCCCGATAGCGCAGTTGCCGACATGCGCGCCAACTTTGCCCTCCTGGCCGACTACGGTGTCGACACCCTGACCGCCCGCACAATCGTACCCCCATACGAGTGGTACAACCCTACGCATATCCGGGCATACCGCGACGCCGGTTACATGCCTGTCAGCCCCACCCCGGGCATATTGACCTATCGTGATTATACAACCCCCGAGATGCCGGACTACTTCAGTTCCGACACTATCTGGCGCGCCACCATGGACTACGAGGCGCGCAAAGGCGTCGACGGTGCCATCATCATCCTTCACCTCGGCACTCAGGACGTGCGCACCGACAAGTTCTACCACCGACTCCCGGCGCTGATAGACACCCTGGCGGCACGAGGCTACCAGCCCGTACGCCTGTAAACTTTGTGGCAGTCTACTATGTTTTATACTTAGAGCTTGTTTCACAAGCTCTAAGTATAAAACAATTCGTCACAATGGCACACCTATCATCACGCGCACTTGGCAACACATACATGGCCGTTGCCAAGGTCTTCTCCGGTCTTAACGAAAATGCACTCCGCTACCTTCTGCCCCGTTGGATGAACGCCTATACAGGCGTTGTACTGCGTCTCGGGGTTGGTACCGCTCTATTCTGGGTTCTCGGACTGATAAGAAAAGACAAGACCGAGGTAATAACATGGAAAGACCGCGGTTTGCTGTTCCTCACCGGTCTCTTAGTAGTATTCGGCTATATGTGGGCTCTCCTCGAAGGTCTCACCTACACTACACCTATTTCGTCATCCATATTCATTTCGCTGCAACCGGTATTTACCTTTATTATCTGTCTTTTCCTGCGCACCGAGCGCATCACATGGGGCAAGTCCCTCGGCATTGCACTTGGCGTAGGTGGTGCGCTGATGATCATTCTGACCCAAACGACCAGTGCAGTAGCTTCCAATCCTCTCCTGGGCAATACATTCTGCCTTATCAGCTCCGTACTCTTCGCTGCATACCTCGTCATCGAAAAGCGTTTCCTGAAGAGACTCTCCAATGCCACCGTATCCAAATGGACATTTTTCGGTGGTGCAGTAAGTGCTGCCATCGTTGTGATTTTCACGGGATGGGATGCGCCGGTGCTTACGCAGAACCTCTTTAGCGTACCTATGCTTGTACTCCTGTTCGTTCTTATCTTCCCCTCGTTTGTCAGCTACCTGCTGACCGATATGGCACTGAAGGTTCTACCGGCAACGGTAGTTGCCTTATACGGAGACCTTATTCTTATTGTGGCGGCAGTGGCATCCTATATACTTGGCCAGGATGTCTTCTCATGGTGGCAACCTATAGCTATCGTCATGATGATAGCCAGTGTCTACTTCGTAGAAATAGCCGAACAGAAAACGCACCCTGCTCCCCACGCACCACAAAAACAAAACGCGTAACGGATTAGAGTTACGCGTTTAGCGGAGAGAAAGAGAATGAGTTAAGAGCGATTGTTACGACGGTCGCTCTTGCCGTTTTGTGCGTCTTTACGGTCGTGGCCACCCTTGCGGTCCTTGCCGTTACGACCCTTCTTGTCGTGCTTGGGACCATTCTTGTGAGCCGCCATCTTGCCGTGAGGAGCACTGATAGCAGTGTTTTCAAGGAAGGTGATATACTGATCGGGGGTAAGTATCTTCTGTACTTCCTTCAGGTAAGCCAGTCGAGCATTCATACGCTCCTGCTGCTTGTCAGCTCGGGCTGTCTTATCGGTGTTTGCGTTTTTAACCTCTTTACCGTTTTTCCTCTCGGCAGCCTTGGCTTTGCGAGCCTCGGCGCGCTTGGCATTGAGAGCATTGAGAGCAGTCTGCTGCTGCTCGGTCAACTGTATACCTTCGAAAGCCTTGGCCATGCGATCCTTACGGCCACATTCTTTATTATCTTTTTTACAGCATTCCGTTTTATTTTCGCATACCTGTTTGTCATTCTTGGTGTTTGCAGCGTTAGCGTTGAATGCGAAAGCGCCGGCGGCGATAAAAGCGAGTGCAATAAATGTCTTCTTCATAATCATTTAATTTTAGTGCTTGAGAGAGTTAGTATTAAACTTTATCGTTTACGCTTTCTTTGATTCGAAAAATAAACGAAGGTTTAAGCCAAAATGTTCAATTTATAACTCGTTAACAACCTTGCGTTAAAACGCAAGCTCTAATTAACATCCAGTCACTAAACAAGCTGTCCTTTAACAGATTTTTTCGCGTCAATTTTTGCTCTTTTCCTCGTAAAAGACTAATTTTGCGCCATGATACTCGTTGCTACCGACAAATACCGAGGCACGCTGACGGCCGGCGAAGCTTCCGAAATCATAGCATCGTGTCTGAAAGACCCATGCATGACTCTGCCGATGGCCGACGGCGGCGAAGGTACAGCCGAGGCACTCGCTGCAGGCCCTGACTGGTTGACCCTACGCCCCGGCGTCAAGGTCAACCGACTTCTTCGCCAAGCCGTTGTCGATTCGTCAGCCGTCATTGGCTACTCTAACTTTCCGCCGGACATGGCGCCCATGGACCGCACCTCGGCCCCATTGGGCCAACTGCTCAACGATCTTTACCGCGAGTATCACCCGCGTACCATATATATAGGTGTGGGTGGCACCGCCATCTGCGACGGCGGTCGCGGGTTACTCGAATCGCTCAACCCCAACGTACCCTGGTCGGCTATCCTGCACGGTCTCGTCGACGTCGAGGTGCCACTGCTTCCTTCCGTCGAGGGAGGCGACTCAGCGTTGATGTTCTGCCGCCAAAAAGGATTCTCCGAAGCCGACATGCCACGCGTCGTCAAAAACCTACAGGAGGTCATCCGCCTCTATGGTCCTGCGGTCTCTCGCTTCGATGGTGCCGGCGGTGGGCTCGGCTATGCACTTGCAAGCGCCCTCAGTGCGCCGTGCGAGTTGGGCGCCGAGTTCATACTCCGCAACGCTCGGATTCCATGGGAGGATATTACCGACATCATCACCGGCGAAGGACGGTATGACCGCCAGACACGCCACGGCAAAGTCGTAGCCACACTCGCTGCCGAAGGCGTCCGACGCGGCATCCCCGTGGTGTGCCTGGCCGGCTGCGTCGAATCCGGCGCCACGCCCGTCAACGGCCTGCGCCTCATCGACACATCAGCCTACCTCCCCGACCATCCCCTCACTCCCACCCTCGCCGCCCAACGCCTCTCCCTCGCCACCATTTCACATTTTCCCTCATCTTAAAAAATTCATTCTTCTATAAATATGATAATTTTGTAAAAAAGAAGAATGTTTGTATTTTTGCACCATGAAGCATTTCGGAGTCCTTTGTATTATACTTTTCTTCCAGCAATTTTGCTTTTCCCAAAATAAAGTTGCTGAAGATTATTATGTGGAGGCTTTTAACGAGATTGCAGGAATGCTTTCTGGCCGTGATACACTCTTAATTAAACGTGCTGTTTTTATTTCTGAATGGGCATATTATGAAGGTCGGTTAGATTATAAGATAGATTTCTGCAACGAGATTGAGCGCATCAAGAATTTTGTAAATCTTTTTTATAGCGTAAATAAACTCAACCAATATAGGACCGGAAAACAGATGGCTCTTAATGAGTATTTCTTCCGGCCTTATTCAGGGAACAATTACTTGCCTTATACTTACGATTTCGAAAACTTTTCAATAGAGAATGAAAATTGGGAAACACAATTTGTATCAAAGGTACTTAAGAGTCACAAGGGGCAATGTCGTTCTCTGCCATGGCTGTATAAAATCTTAGCGACAGAATTGCACTGCGATGCCTATCTTACACAAGCGCCAAGACATACATACATTATGTATAAAGACGAGGACAATCAAACCCCAGAAGATTGGATTAACCTCGAATTAACGACTCACCAAATGTCACCTTCTTTTTGGATAAAACAAAATTTTGAAATTTGCGATTCAGCGATAATAGTCGGTACTTATATGAAGCCATTGACAGATATGGAGACTGTTGCTTGTCAATTAGCCGACCTCGCCTTTGGGTATCATAAAAAATTCAAAAGATATGACGAATTTACTTACTACTGCACTACAAAATCATTGGAATATTATCCAAATAATCCAACTGCTGTTTTAATCTTGGGTAAATCTTTGGATACTATGCTCCAAAAACATTTGTACATTAATGGGAACAGAGTGGATCAATATGCTATTTCCCTGAGTAATTCAATCCGCCAAACGCAATATTTATTGGACGGTCTTTACATGACTTTTGAAACACCTGAAATGAGAGAGCGTCTAAGAAAACAGACCATTGATGCCCAAAAATACACCTTTGAGAAATTGCTTCCAAAATGAAACAAATCCTTTCTTTTTGCTTTTTATTACTGATTGCTGTTATAAAAGTACACAGTTTTTCGTTTCTTTCCCCGTACTCCTATTGTGCAGCTAATCCTGTGAATTATATAGACCCCTCCGGTTGCAAGGTAGAGGGTGTAAAAAAAGAGGATGCTGCAATGGTTGTTCAAGATTTGAAACAAATGTTCCCTGGCGAAAAATTTGAAAAATTCAGGGCCCTTATTACTCAAAGTGGGAAAAAGCAAGATGGGAAAACATTGTCCCCGATAAAGTCAGAGAACTTAACTTCAGCTTTAGAAGGTGTTGAATTGAGTGAAGATCAACAAACATTAGTTAACATAGTTGTGAATACTATCAATTCAAAAGACACGCACAAGGTAGAATATGTGGAAGGCACTGGGGTTCTTTCTCACGATGCTGCAGAATCCTTTCTTCCACCCTTTACAGATGGCGACTTAGGTCCTTATGTACCTCTAATTTTAGAGAAGAACGGAGGCTTCCCTATTTCTTTCATTACTAATGAAGGTGGGGGAGGAGTAACTACACCTACAAAGAACGGATCACATTCGCTGATTATATTAAGCGGCGAGCATCCGAACGGAAGGGCGGTAACAACAGGTCACGAAATCTTTGGACATGGTCGCTCCCACGCTTGCGGTATTGGGAATAAGTCTCAGCATGTGGAGGCAATAAGGACTGAGAATCTAATCCTCAGAGTAATGGGAATCCCTTTTATTAATACAGGTATAAATCACGGTAGAGATAAAACACCTGTGATTAACCCTTCTTTTTTACCTTCGTTTAGATGAGACGGCTCGTATTATATCCGGTTGCTACTATCGTTACTGCACTTCTATTCTCTCTGAATAGTCCAAATTCTAATTCCTCCAATAATTCAGATCTGAATTTTCTTAAAAGAACTATTCCTGATTCAGTTCTCACTATGATAGAGGATAAGCCAATGATTTTATATATGACCGGTAATCACGCCCACTTGTGGTCGGCTATTATAAAAAATGACAGATCCTTTCTTGCAATGAATGGACGGATTGATTCTCAGGGTAAAAATACTATTGCCAATTATTTAGAATCAAACAATATTGATTCATTGGCCTTATTTTCCAGATACCAAGACCTTATACTATGGGGACTCGACTCTCTGCCATCAGAGGTAAAACGGATGGTTTGTAAAAAAAGTCAAGTAAATACCCTATTCTATCAGACAATTAATATTATTCAAACAAAACCCCAATCCTCATATCAGTCAGATACCAATGTAATATTTTCGGGTAATGATAGCATTGGCTTCAATAAGAAATTTAAGTCCTTATCCTATTTAATGTTTTGGCTTGCAGAACCGTTAGTCAGACCGTACAGCCCTGACTCAATATATCTGAAATAAGATTGTATTATTCTTTTTAGGGACAGAGGCTTTGCCATATTAAAATAAAATTGTACTTTTGCCCCATACTAACCGAAGTGTTTCATACTAACAGCAGTTTTATGAATACAGAAATCGACTGGGCGAACCTCGGGTTCGGCTACTACCCTACAGACTACAATGTACGTTGTGAATATAAGGACGGCAAATGGGGTCCCATTACCGTCACCGACGACGTCAATATAAACATGCATATCGCCGCTACGTGTCTGCACTACGGCCAGGAGGCTTTCGAAGGCCTCAAGGCTTTCCGAGGCAAGGACGGCAAAATCCGCGTGTTCCGCATGGACGAGAACGCCAAACGCTTCATCAGCTCGGCCGAAGGCATCAAGATGGCGCCCCTGCCTCAGGAGTTGTTCGAGGAAATGGTAATCAAGCTGATCAAGGCCAACGAACGCTTCGTACCCCCATACGGCAGCGGCGCTTCGCTCTACATCCGTCCCCTAGAAATAGGCATGACCGCCCAGGTTGGCGTCAAACCTGCCAAGGATTACCTGGTGGTGATGTTCTGCTGCCCCGTGGGCCCGTACTTCAAGAGCGGATTCAAACCCGGCAAAATGTGCATCATGCGCCAATACGACCGCGTGGCGCCCAAGGGCACAGGTCGATATAAGGTTGGCGGCAACTACGCCGCATCGCTGGCCGCCGGCGAGCATGCCCACGAATTAGGATATAGTGCCGTGCTCTACCTCGACCCCAAGGACAAACTCTATCTGGACGAGTGTGGCCCGGCCAACTTCTTCGCCATCAAGGGCAATAAGTACATCACCCCCGCGAGCGAATCCATCCTGCCGTCGATTACCAACAAGTCGCTGCGTCAGCTGGCCAAGGACGCAGGCCTGACGGTCGAAGAGCGCCATATCAAGGTTGAGGAACTGGCCGACATGGACGAAGCCGCTGCCTGCGGCACCGCCGCCGTGGCCACCCCAATAGCCCGCATCGACGACATCGATAAGGGCATCACCTACGTTCTGTCGGAGGACAACGAGCCCGGCAAGGTGTGCACCATGCTGTACAAGAAACTGCGTGCCATCCAGCTCGGCGAGACCGAAGACATCCACGGTTGGACCACAATAATCGAATAATGGGGCAACCCACCGATACCATACACAACGAGAGCACGCCTCACACTAAGGATTGGCGCGTTCTCGTTGACTGCTATTACGGTGTAGACTCTCCCGCCCGAAGCATATTGATCAAGCACTCGCGGGCAGTAGCCGAGTTGGCGTTGCGTATCAATAGCGAGAGCCATCTCGGACTCGACCCTGCCGAGGTTGAGCAGGCAGCGATGCTGCACGATATCGGCATATTCCTGACCCACGCCCCGGGCATAGGGTGCCACGGGACCGAGCCGTACATACGCCACGGCATCCTCGGCGCCGAACTGCTGCGACGCAACGACGTCGACGAGCGATACGCCCGAGTAGCCGAACGCCACACCGGCGCCGGACTGACCGACCGCGATATTATTGAACAGGGATTACCGTTGCCGACGGGACTTAACCTCGTGCCGGAGACGGAGTTGGAACGGCTGATCTGCTATGCCGACAAATTCTTCTCTAAGCGGCCGGGGCATTTGTCTGAGGCCAAAAACATCGACCGTGTACGCGCCGAAATGGCTGCGCACGGCGCCGACACACTCGCCCGGTTCGAGGCAATGCACGCCGTCTACTCGAAGTAGAAGGTAAGCACGATCATTTTGGAGGTGGCCTTCTTGATCGACTCGGTAAATTTCAACTTAGCCGGGTCGTCGACAAGGTCGGGACGATTGCGCTGTAACACATCGCTCAGCCCAAAACAGAATTTAAGTTCCGGAATAAGCTTAAAATAAGGCAGATAGAAGTCGCAACCGATGGCTACGGTGAGGTATGTGTCGAAATTCTTGAGTCGGATAATGTCGGCGCGCTTTTTGGCCACGTCGATGGCCGGCATGACACCCGCGGACACGTACGGACGGGCATTACGATAGCGGACCGAGCTGAATTTCAAGTCGACCGGCATGACGATGAATGCCGACTTCAGGCTCTGGCGCTCGGTATTGCCGTACGTCTGATCGAACATCTTGATGTCGCGGTTGCCGAAATACAGACCGGGATTGAAGCGCACGTTGAAGTAGTTGTTGAGGCGGAAATCCACAAGGCCGTTCACGCAGAAACCCGGCTGGAAACCCGGCTGCTCAATAAACCATGCCTCTCCGTCCTCGGTGACATAGCCGTTGTGCGTAAAGGCAATATCTTGAGTATGAAGGCCTACGGAGAAGCCCAAGTGCCAAGCTCGATTGTCGGCGTAGGGACGGTTGAGCACCTTGTCGTTAAACTTGCGCGCCATTGCGCCGGGTGCCACAACGCCCACCGCCGCCAACACTAACAGTATATATTTGAGATAACGATTGGTCATAAAGGGGACTAAACTTTGATTAATCATATTAACGCAAATTATGCTCATTTATTGCCTTCGAAGCTGTTTGGTCATATCGGCGAGATGTCGTAATTTTGTATAATAAATTCCAAAAGACTATCATGATTGAATATATCAAGGGTCAATTGACCGAACTCACACCGGCAACCGCTGTTGTCGAGAGCGGTGCCGGCGTAGGCTATCTGCTTAATATATCGCTCAATACGTTTGCAACGCTCGAAGCCGCCGCCAAGGCAGCGTCGCAGGTCAAACTGTACGTCCACGAGGCCATCCGCGAGGATGCGTGGGTGCTGTACGGATTCGCCAATCAGGAGGAGCGGGCATTGTTCAGGGCACTGATAGGTGTCTCGGGGGTGGGTGCCGGCACTGCACGCGTTATCCTGTCGTCGCATACCGTGGCCGAACTCGAGACAATAATCTCGTCGGGCAACACCAAAGCACTCAAACAGGTGAAGGGCGTGGGGGCAAAAACGGCCGAACGCATAATTGTTGACCTGCGCGACAAAATAAAACCCACCGACTCTACGTTATTGTCTTTAGGGACGGCCACTGCCAAGTACGACGCCGATGTCTACGACGAGGCGTTGGTGGCTCTCGTCACTCTGGGATTTGCCCGCGCGGCCTCGCAGAAAGCCCTCGACAAGCTGTTTGCCGCCGAGCCGGGTCTCCGAGTCGAATCGGCCATCAAGAAGGCACTTGCGCTGCTCTGACCGCCCTACTCTCCGCAGCCAATCATAATGAACCAATCGCACATTAAAACGACACAATATATATCACGGCTGTTTGCCCGCTTCGGCAGACGCATCACGGCAATGTCGCGCCCCATGGCGACGGCAGTCTTTGCCGTGTGCTCGTTGATAGGGTCGTTGGTGCTGATGGCTCAGATTACGGTGAATCCCCCGCAGCGTCCGGCTCCGGCTTCGTACATGAACCCGACCAACAACCCGGCGCCACTCTCACCGCTCGACTCAATCATCCTGCCCTTCCCCATCCAGCAGACCGTACCGCAGAGCTACGAGGACCTGATGGCCAACGAGTTGGCCTACGACCTCGCCTCTCCATCCAACATCATATCGCACGCCGAATTCGACCCAGAGACGGGTTATTACGTTGTGCGCACCAAGGTAGGCAACTTCGACATCGCAACCCCGTTCATGCTCTCCGAGCAGGAATATAATAACTGGCAGTTGCGGCGCTCGCTGCAAGAGTACTACCGTCAGCGCAACATGGAACAGATAACCGAGTCGGAGAAGGAGCCGTTCAATATCTTCGACATGAACTTCGCCCTCGGTCCGCTCGAAAAGATTTTCGGCCCCGGCGGCGTCCAACTCAAGACACAAGGCTCGGTGCAGGTGTCGATGGGTATCAAGTCGAACAAGACCGACAACCCGTCGCTGTCGCTGTCGTCGCGCCGCAAGACATACTTCGACTTCGACCAGAAGATTCAGGCAACCATCGCCGCTTCGGTAGGCGACCGCCTGAAATTCAACATGACATACAACACCGACGCTACGTTCGACTTCGACTCGAAGAACCTCAAACTGGCTTACGAAGGCAAAGAGGACGACATCGTCAAGAATATCGAGGCCGGTAACGTGTCGATGACCACCGGCTCGTCGCTTATCCGAGGCAGCACAGCCCTGTTCGGTGTCAAGGCCAAGCTGCAGTTCGGCAAACTGACCGCTACGGCCCTCGTATCACAACAGAACTCCGAGTCGAAGACCGTAAACACAAAGGGTGGCTCGCAGACCACCGAGTTCACCGTCAACGCCGACGACTACGACCAGAACCGTCACTTCTTCTTAGGCCACTTCTTCCGTGACAACTACGACCAATGGGCGTCGAAGTTGCCATTTGTTGCATCCGGGGTCAACATCACCCGTATCGAGGTATGGATAACCAACAAGAGCAACCGCTACGAGCAGAGCCGCAACCTGGTGGCATTCATGGACTTGGGCGAAGAATCGCACTTGGCCAACGACTACTGGCGACCGAATCCGGCACTGCCCATGACGACTAACAACGCAAACAACCTGCTGTCCGTAATCAAAGACCAGTACCCCGGTGCCCGCATGATAGCCACTGTCACCCAGGCACTCGAGCCTTTGGCAACATACGGTATCGAAGGCGGCAAGGACTACGAGAAGGTCGAGAGCGCCCGTCTGCTGTCGTCGTCAGAATACACCCTCAACCCCACCCTCGGCTATATCTCGGTGCGTTCGGCCCTTAACAGCGACGAAGTGCTCGCCGTGGCTTACGAATACACCTACCAGGGTCAGGTCTATCAGGTGGGCGAATTTTCGGGCGACATCACCACCACCGACCAGTCGCTATATGTCAAGATGCTGAAGAGCACCACCGTATCGCCTCACCTGCCCATGTGGGACCTGATGATGAAAAACGTCTACAACCTTGGCGGCTATCAGATTCAGAAGAACAAGTTCAAACTCAACATCAAGTACCTGAGTGACACCACGGGTACCAAGATTCCGTACCTGCCCGTCCCGGGCTTGAGTGACAAGTCGCTGCTGCAGGTGATGAACCTGGACCGACTCGACTCAAACCAGGAGGGTAATCCCGACGGATTTTTCGACTTTATCGACGGCTACACTATCATCCCCTCGACGGGCAAGATGATATTCCCGGTGGTCGAGCCCTTCGGCTCGCACCTGCGCAAGCAGATCAACAACGACGCCTTGGCCGACCGCTACGTCTATGAAGAGTTGTACGACTCGACACTCATTGTGGCCCGACAGTTCGCCGACAAGAACAAATTCGTCCTCGAAGGCGAATACCAGGCTTCGGCGGGTTCGCAGATACGACTTAACGCGATGAACGTTCCTCGAGGCTCGGTAGTGGTGACGGCAGGTGGTGTTACCCTGGTCGAGAACAGCGACTATACCGTGGACTACGCCATGGGCATCGTCACCATTACCAACCAGTCCATCATCGACTCGGGTCAGGCCGTAAGCGTGACACTCGAGAACCAGTCGATGTTCTCTACCCAGCGTAAGTCGCTGTTAGGACTCGACTTACAGTACGAATTCAACAAGGACTTTACCATCGGT
Organism: uncultured Bacteroides sp.; assembly: GCA_964572615.1. Taxonomy (GTDB): domain Bacteria; phylum Bacteroidota; class Bacteroidia; order Bacteroidales; family Muribaculaceae; genus CAG-873. Next base: position 2,741 of record CAZNGJ010000028.1, on the reverse strand, counting down.
GCCACCATTCTCCACTTCTCGGAGAAAGCCCTGACCGAGAAGGTCAATATCGGCGACGAGACGGTCAACAACACCATGTTGGGCTTCAACTTGAGCTGCAACAAGGAGTTCATGTGGCTGACCAACCTGCTCAACAAGATACCCACCGTCAACGCCACGGCGCCGTCGAAGTTCTCGCTCCAGGCCGAGTATGCCAAACTGCTGCCCCACAATCAGAAGGCCGGCTCTACCAAGGGCTCGTCGTACGTCGACGACTTCGAGTCGACACAGACCGGCATCGACCTGCGCTCGCCCTACTCGTGGTTCCTGGCCTCGACACCTTACGACAACAGCCCCGACGCCCTCTTCCCGGAAGCGGCACTGTCCAACAATGTCGACTACGGCAAGAACCGTGCTCTGCTCAACTGGTACTATATCGACCGAATGTTCACTCAGCGCAACTCGTCGCTGGCGCCCGGATACATCAAGAGCGACCTCGACCAGCTGTCCAACCCGTATGTGCGCGAGGTGACGTCGCGCGAGATCTTCCCCGGCCGCGAACTCAGCTACGGCGAGTCGTCGACCATTCAGACGCTCAACCTGTCGTTCTACCCCACCGAGCGCGGCCCCTACAACCTCGACGCCGAGAATATCAGCGACACCGGTGCCCTGCTCAACCCCGAGAAGCGTTGGGGCGGCATCATGCGCAAGATGGACAACACCAACTTCGAGCAGTCCAACATCGAATACATCCAGTTCTGGATGATGAACCCCTTCCTCGACCCCGACAACCCCAACTACGACGGTGGCGACCTGTACTTCAACTTCGGCGAAGTCAGCGAGGACATCCTTAAGGACGGTCTGAAGAGCTACGAGAATGGGATACCTGTCGACGGCAACGACGAGTACCTCAAGGAGACCGTATGGGGCCGTGTGAGCAGTCAGAACTCGCTGACCTACTCGTTCGACAACGCTACCGGCGCACGTCTCGCTCAGGACGTCGGCCTGGACGGTCTGCCCAACCCCATGGAGTTCGAGACTCCCTCCTATGCCGAATACCTCAACCGCCTGCGTACCAAGCTGTCGCCCGTCACTGTCGAGCAGATGATGAACGACGAGTTCTCGCCTTTCAACGACCCCGCCGGCGACAACTACCACTTCTATCGCGGCTACGACTACGACGAGCAGCGCCTGGGCATCCTGGCGCGCTACAAGCGCTATAACAACGTCGAGGGCAACTCGCTGTCGCCCGAGGATGCACCCGACCCCCTGTATCAGTCGGCGCGCTCGGTGCCTGACGTCGAGGACATCAACCAGGACAATACCCTCAACGAATACGAGCGCTACTTCCAGTACCGCGTCTCCATCCGCCCCGAGGACCTCGAGGTGGGACGTAACTATATCACCGACAAGCAGGTATCACTGGTGCGCACCCGCAACGGCCAGGACCAGGAGGTCGAGTGGTACCAGTTCAAGATACCCTTGGCTGACTACGAAAAGCGTGTAGGCTCGATCAACGACCTGACGACCGTCCGCTTCGCACGTATGTTCATGACGGGCTTCAAGCAGGTAACCCACCTGCGTTTCGCCACCCTCGAACTGGTGCGTGGCGAGTGGCGAGGCTATGACTTCAACCTCAACAACCGTGGCGACGCCCCTGCCGAGGGCCAACTGGACATCTCGGTGGTCAACATCGAGGAAAACGCCAAGCGCGAACCGGTCAATTATGTTCTGCCTCCCGGCGTGACCCGTATCATCGACCCCGGTCAGAGTCAGATCACCCAACTCAACGAGCAGTCGATGTCAATGAAGGTTGTAGGCCTAAACGCCGGCGACGCACGCGGCGTATACCGCAACACACAACTCGACCTGCGCAACTACCGTCGCCTACAGATGTGGGTACACGCCGAAGCACTCATCAACAACAGCACCGACCTCCAGTCGGGCCAGATGTCAATGTTCATCCGCTTCGGCAGCGACGTCAAACAAAACTATTACGAGTACGAAATACCCTTGACGCTGACGGCTCCCGGCAAGTACAACAACGACCTGCCTGCCGACCGTCAGAAAGTTTGGCCGCTGTCCAACTTCCTCGACCTGAACCTGCAGAGTCTCGTCGACCTCAAGAAGGAGCGCAACGCCGCCAAGCGCGCCGAAGAATCCGGCGTCGGCTTCGGCACCGTATTCACCGGCCGAGACCCCGACAACGACCACAACCGCATGGCCGTGCTCGGCAACCCCTCGCTTAGCGACATCCGCGTCATCCTTATCGGCGTGCGCAACAACTCGTCGGTCACCAAGGACGGCACCGTATGGGTCAACGAGCTGAAGGTAACCGACTTTGACGAAGCCGGTGGTTGGGCCGCCAAGGCTAACGCCAACCTGGCTGTCAGCGACGTGCTGACCATCAACTTCGGCACTCACATCGAGACATCGGGCTTCGGCAGTGTCGACCAGTCGCTCAACGAGCGCCGTCTCGACGACTATCAGCAATACAATGTGGCCGTACAGGCCGACCTTGGCCGCTTCCTTCCCGAAAAGGCCAAACTGCGCGCGCCCATATACTACTCTTATTCGAAGGAAACGACATCGCCCAAGTACAACCCTCTTGACCAGGACGTTCTGCTTAAGGATGCCCTCGACGAGGCCGGGACCAAGCAGGAGCGCGACTCGATAAACGCTTACGCCATCGAGCGAACCACCGTGCAGAACTTCTCTATCTCGGCGCTCAAGTTTGATGTCAAGAGCAAGAAACCCATGCC
>CAZNGJ010000027.1:0-24204 GCA_964572615.1 uncultured Bacteroides sp. | reverse complement strand
CAGGGCACGCCGTTCTTCTTCTGGTTCTATCCGTTCGACGAAGGCCACAGCAAATACGGCCACGAGGCCATCAACGGCAAATCGCAAGGAATCCAGTTCGACAAAGACCGTATGCGCTCGATATGCCAGAACGCATCGGAAGTGCTCGACGTAAAAATATACGGCGGCGACTGCATCGTGTCGCCGGAAGGCGACATACGCATCATCGACTTCAACGACTGGCCAAGCTTCGCGCCTTGCCGCAACGAAGCCGCACCCCACATAGCAAAGTGCATATTAAACACAATCAAAGAACGCAACTGACATCCATATGAACCAAGAAACGAAATCGGTCAACCAATCGTCAGGGAGCTATCGCGACTCCTTGAAGTCGATGGACACCGAAGAGCATATCGACCTCGCCTTCTATCGCCCGATAGGATATATGTGGGCCTGCCTTGCCAAGCGACTCGGCATCACGCCCAACGCCATCACAATCGCATCGATATTCCTTGGAATCGGAGCCGGCGTGGCATTCTACTTCAACGACATATGGATAAACGTCGTGGGAATGCTCCTGCTGATATGGGCAAATTCATTTGACAGCGCCGACAGACAGCTTGCCCGAATGACCAAACAATACTCGCGTCTAGGCCGAATCCTCGACGGTCTCAGCGGCGACATCTGGTTTGCAACGATATACGTAGCCATATGTCTGAGAGAGAACTATACCTCCGAATTCTTTATGGACCACAAATGGGCCATATGGGTGATAGCCGTGGTCACCGGTCTGTGCCACGCAAAGCAAGCCGCCATGGCCGACTATTACAGGCAATTCCATCTATACTTCCTCAAAGGAGAGGACGGCAGCGAGCTCGAACGCGGCAGCGAACTTAAAAAATCGCTCGCGGCACTCACATGGCGCCATAACTTCTGGAAAAAGCTCACATTGTCGACCTACACCAACTACACCTTGCAACAGGAAGCCACCACGCCAGCTATGCAACGATTGCGCAACGAACTGGCAAAAAGGTTTCCCAACGGCTCGATACCGCAAAGCTTCCGCGATGCTTTCAGGATGAAAAGCTTACCCCTGATGGGGCCGACAAACATATTGTCGTTCAACTGGCGCACGATAGCCTTGTTCACAGCCCTGTTTCTGCAGATGCCCTGGCTGTATTTCGCATTCGAACTCACGGTGCTCAACATACTGCTGATAGCCATGGTGCTGCGTCATGAGCACATATGCAACACATTCGTAAAGCAACTTAAAGACGGTGAATACTGATATGATAAAAGGGATTATTTTCGATTATGGCGGCACCATCGACAGCCGCGGAGTGCATTGGAGTGAAATAATCTGGGACGGATACGTATTTAACAATGTGGACGTAGACAAAACCACATTTCGCGATGCCTACGTGTTTGCCGAACGCGAACTCGCCCGCACCCGCCACATCATGCCGCATCACACGTTTCACCACCTACTCCTTATTAAAATGCGCATAGAGCTGCAGTGGCTCGTCGATAACGGCCATCTTCCGGCAAACTCCGTTGACCGATACGCCGCTCCAATTGCCGACTACTGCTACGACGCCGCACGCAACGCGATTGCCGATGCACGTCCAGTGCTCGAATCACTCTATGAACGCTATCCGATGGTGCTCGTGTCGAATTTTTACGGTAACGTAGAGGCTGTGCTTGAAGACTTTGACCTGCGCAAATATTTCAAATCGATAATAGAAAGTGCCGTCGTAGGCGTGCGCAAACCCGACCCGGCCATCTTTGCTTTAGGAGTCGAAGCGCTCGGGCTCAAACCCGAAGAAGTGCTCGTAATCGGCGACAGCTACAAGAAAGATATAGTGCCGGCCGAAAAAATCGGATGTCAGGTGGCATGGCTGAAAGGAAAAGGCTGGACCGCCGAAGAAGACGCCGTAATGCACCCTTCAATCATAAAATCGCTCGACGATGTGCTTAAAGCCGGTTTATGAGTTGTTAACATTTATCCATCACAACCCGAATAAAATTATACAATATTCACCATTGAGGGTATTTACTAACTAAATTTAGCAAAAATAAGCAAAGTTTATATTAGAAATAATTTTGCATATCAAATTTTAGGTGTACTTTTACACTCTCATTTTAAGAACTCTTAGTCAAAAACAAGAGAAAAAACGAAAATAACAATAAAAAATAAACCAACCGAAATCATGAACAAGACTAATGTTAAACCCGCAGAGGGTAAGCTCGGTGTCCTCGTAGTAGGCCTCGGTGCAGTGACTTCGACATTTATGACCGGTGTGCTTATGGCCCGTAAAGGCCTCGCAAAACCCGTAGGCTCGATGACTCAGTACGACAAAATCCGAGTAGGAAAAGGTGCCGACAAAAAATACCTCAAATATGAAGATATCGTGCCCATCGCAAAGCTCGACGACATAGTGTTCGGCGCATGGGACGTTTATCCTGAAAACGCATACGAAAGCGCAATCAACGCAGAAGTTCTCAAAGAAAAAGACATCAACCCGGTTAAGGACGAACTCGAAAAGATCGTTCCGATGAAAGCCGCTTTCGACCACAACTATGCCAAACGTCTTGACGGCGACAACGTAAAGACCGTAAAAGACCGTTGGGACATGACCGAACAGCTCCTCGAGGACGTCCGCCGCTTCAAGAAAGAAAACAATCTCGACCGCGTGGTAGTGCTCTGGGCCGCCTCGACCGAAGTATACGTTCCGGTTGACGAAAAGGTACACGGCACACTCGAAGCCCTCGAAAATGCAATGAAGGCTGACGACAAAGAACACATCGCACCGTCAATGTGCTATGCTTATGCCGCACTTGCAGAAGGCTGCCCCTTCATTATGGGCGCACCCAACACCACTGTCGACATCCCCGCTATGTGGGAACTCAGCGAAAAGACCGGTATGCCTATCGCCGGTAAAGACTTCAAGACCGGTCAGACTCTGGTAAAATCAGGCTTCGCCCCCATCATCGGCACTCGTTGCCTCGGCTTGTCAGGCTGGTTCTCGACCAATATCCTCGGCAACCGCGACGGTCTCGTGCTTGACGAACCCGCCAACTTCCGCACCAAGGAAGTATCCAAGCTGTCTACCCTCGAGAGCATCCTCGTTCCCGAAAAGCAGCCCGACCTCTACGAAAACTACTACCACAAGGTACGTATCAACTACTATCCCCCCCGCAACGACAACAAGGAAGGCTGGGACAACATCGACATCTTCGGTTGGATGGGCTATCCCATGCAGATCAAGATCAACTTCCTGTGCCGCGACTCTATCCTGGCAGCTCCCCTCTGCCTCGACCTCGTGCTGCTCAGCGACCTCGCTGCACGCGCCGGCCGCTACGGCATCCAGCGCTTCTTGAGCTTCTTCCTCAAGAGCCCCATGCACGACTACACCAAGGACGAAGTTCCCGTGAACCACCTCTTCCAGCAGTACGTAATGCTCAAGAACGCCATCCGCGAAATGGGTGGTTACCCCGCCGACGAAACTATCGACTAATCCATAGCCACTAAACAATACCGGCGAGGGGGCGTGTCAACCGACACGCCCCCTCGATGGTATTAAGACCAATAAGACCAATAAGGCCAATAAGACTTATAAGCCTGTAGTTCGTACCTCGTAGTTCGTAGTTATTGAGAGAGTTGGGTGATGACGTGGAGGGTAGTGGCGGCGACGAGGGCGGCGGTTTCGGTGCGGAGGCGGTTGTCGCCCATGGTGACTGGGGTGTAGCCGTGGTCGATGAGCATGGCAATCTCGTCGGCCGAGAAGTCACCCTCGGGGCCGATGAGAATGTTGGTGTCGAGGCCCGGTCGGCACGCTGTGGCCAGGAGTTGGCGCGGGGTGTTGTCGTCGCAGTAGCCGACGAATTGCTGTGGCGCGGGGTACATGCGCACGGCCTCGGCCAACGGCATCATCTCGGTTATGTCGGGGAGGGTGGCTTTGAGCGACTGCTTCATTGCCGAGACGGCAATCTTTTCGAGTCGTTCGCGCTTGATCTCCTTGCGTTCGCTGTAACGGCAGCGGACGGGCACGAAGCGGTTGATGCCTATTTCGACGAGTTTCTCGACGAGCCACTCCATGCGGTCGTTGTGCTTGGTCGGTGCCACCATGATGGTGATATGATTGGCCCATACCGGAGTGACCTCCTCGACGCCGACAATCTCGACGGATGTGTGCTTGGCGTTGTTGTCGAGCAGTTGGCACGTGAAGCGGTGGCCGCGGCCGTCGACGACGACCACACGGTCGCCCGGCTGCATGCGCAGCACACGGCAGCAATGGGCGCTGTCGCTTTCGGGCAACCGCAGAGTCGATTCGATATCAGGCGAATAGAACTGAATCATGGTTAGAGAATTTCACCTGCCGGGTCGTCCGACTTGGAGGCTATGTCCTTTAGCTCGGCCGCCGCGGGGGTCTTGTCCTTGCGGGGGTCGCGGAAACAAATCCAGAACAGTATGGTGACGGCGGCGGCGTAGGCGGCAAAGATGAGCCATGCGTGGCTCCAGCCCTCGGCACGTTCCATGGTGCCCTCAGGCTGAGTGTTGACAAGGGAGTTGACAACGGCCTGGGCAGCGAGGGTGCCGACGGTAGCGCCGATGCCGTTGGTCATGATCATGAACAGACCCTGAGCCGAGCTGCGTTGAGCGGGAGCAACCTTGCTGTCGACGTAGAGCGAACCCGAGACGTTGAAGAAGTCGAAGGCCACGCCGTAGACAATCATCGAGAGGATGAGCAGGCTGACGCCACTGCCGGGATTACCGACGCCGAACAGACCGAAGCGCAGGAACCATGCCGTCATGGCCATCAGCATAACGATCTTGATGCCGAAACGCTTCAGGAAGAACGGGATAAGGAGAATACAGAGGGTTTCGCTGACCTGCGAGATGGAGATGAGGGCAGTGGCATTGCGTGCGCCCCACGAGTCGGCGAAATCGGGTATGCCGGCGAACGACGAGATGAACGGGCCTGCGAAACCGTTGGTAATCTGCAGCGACACGCCGAGCAGCATCGAGAAGATGAAGAAGATGGCCATCGATTTATCCTTGAAGAGGGCGAAGGCACGCAGACCGAGAGCGTCAACAAGGCCCTTAGTCGAACTGCCGGTCGATACCGGGCAGTTGGGCATCGTCAGGGCGTAAGCGGTCATGACGAGCGACAGGGCACCGGAGAAAAACAGCTGATAGCAGTTGTTCTGGAAGCCCGTGAAGTTGGTGATGAGCATGGCTACGATAAAGCCCACAGTCCCGAGTACGCGGATGGGCGGGAACTCCTTGACGGTGTCCATGCCGGCGCGCTCCATTGCGTTGTAGCACACCGAGTTGGCTAAGCCGATGGTTGGCATGAAGAACGCTACCGAGCAGGTATAGAAGATGAACAGCGGGGCAAATTCGAGACCGTCTGCTCCGACACTCGAGGCGTACCATCCGGCGGCAAGCATGAATATACCTGCCAGTAAGTGGCAGATAGACAGCATCTTCTGGGCAGGCACCCAACGGTCGGCAACGATGCCGACGATGGCCGGCATGAAGATTGAGACGATACCTTGGACGGCGTAGAACCATCCGATGTTGCTGACGAGGTCTGTGCCGGCCAGATATGTGCCGAGCGAGACCAGATAGGCACCCCAAACGGCAAACTCGATGAAGTTCATGGCCGCGAGGCGGGTTTTCAATGCGTTCATTATTTGTAGGATTTAAGGATTTTCAAGATTTATATTTTTGATTAATTCTCGTTGGTATCGGTTTCGCGGCTGTCAAGGATGCGACGTATCACGGCTGCTGTCTCGAAGTCGTCGGCATCCATGGCGGCGTTGAACTCGTCGTTGAGCTCGTCGACACTCATGGCGTTGTAGTCCGGGGTATCGGTCGAAGCGGAGGGCGACGTTTCGTTGCTGTCGTTGTCAGTGTCCCCGGGAGTCTCGGCGCTCTTGTTGGAGTCGTCGGCCTCGACAAGCTCGATGCCCGTCTCCTCAAGGATTGCCGGGGTGGTGTATATCGGGGCGCCGGTGCGGATGGCGATGGCCACGGCGTCGCTGGTGCGCGAATCGAGGGTTACCTGGCGGTCGCCGTCGCTGAATGTCATTTCGGCCGAGAAAATACCGTCCTCGAAGTTGTAGATAAACACCTCCTTAAGCTCCACGCCGAATGCGTGAGCCAGGGTGGCGAACAGGTCGTGTGTCATGGGGCGCTGAGGGTTGATGTTCTCGATGACAATGGCGATGGCCTGCGCCTCGGCAGCTCCGATGATTATGGGTATACGCTTATTCGAGCCCTCAGCCGCCAGCAACAGCCCGAAGGCTCCGTCCTGCATTGGGTTGTAGCTGATGCCCATCAGCGTTAGTTTCACTCTGTTTTCCATATCGTCACTGTAAGTGGTTGGATGTTATAGGACTACATTTCGGCCCGTGATGATTCCCGACCCGTAGCAGATGCGCGAGTCGCGGTCGTAGACCACCCCGAACTGACCCGGGGCAATACCCTGGACGGGAACGTCGCTGGCAATGACATACTCTCCGTCGTCCATTCGCGTGATAGTGGCGGGGAGGAAGTCGGGCGAGTGGCGGTTCTTGAACGTCACGGGTATTTCGCGGCAGTCGGTGCCCCACGGGTCGCGGGTTATGAAGTGCATCTCGGCCAGGTGGAGGGTCTTGCCGTATTGCTTCTCGGTATCGTAGCCATTGGATACGTAAATAACGTTGTCGGCCACGTTCTTCTTGACCACATACCACGGGCCGCCACTCAGACCGAGACCCTTGCGCTGACCGATGGTGTGGAACCAGAATCCGCGGTGTTCGCCCAGTTTGCGGCCCGTCTCTATCTCGACGATGGGGCCGGGGCGCTCGCCGAGGTGACGGCGGATGAAGTCGTTATAGTTGATCTTGCCCAGGAAGCAGATGCCCTGGCTGTCCTTGCGGAAGGCATTGGGCATGCGCGTGTCGACGGCGATGCGGCGCACCTCGCTCTTGGGCATGTCGCCGATAGGGAATATCAAGTGGTCGAGTTGCTCCTTGGTGATCTGTGCCAGAAAGTCGGTCTGGTCCTTGACCGGGTCGACTGCCGTCCCGAGCCACTTCTCGCCGTCCTCGATGACCGTGGTGGCATAGTGACCGGTGGCCGTAAGGTCGAACTCCTTGCCCCAACGACGTTCGAAGTAGCCGAACTTGATCATCTTGTTGCACATCATGTCGGGATTGGGCGTAAGACCCTGGCGGACAGTGTCGAGGGCGTATTGCATGACGTTATCCCAGTACTCCTCGTGCAGCGACACCACGTCGAACGGCAACCCGTACCGACGCGCGATAAACCGGCACATCTCGATGTCCTCCTCGGCCGAGCAGTCGCCCTCGTCGTTGTCCATGCCGATGCGGATGTAGAACAAGTGCAAGTCGTGACCCTGTTCGAGCAGGCGATGGACGGTGACTGCGCTGTCAACGCCTCCGGATATCAATACAGCAATCTTCATGGTCAGTTGGTCTGGCTGTTCTGCGGACGCATGAACTGGCTGAAATACAGGATGGCGGCGTCGACGCTGAAGTCCTTGTCGGTGATTTTGCGGTTTTCGTCGAGGAAGTACAGTTGGGGCGTACGCTTGATGGTGAAGTCGAGGTCGATGTCGGGGGCAGCGCCGATCACCCATTGGTCGGGCATCGACTCGATGTCGGCCTGCCACGTCTCGTCGGGTTCGCCGGGGTAGATGGCTACCACTTTGAGCAACTTGTGGGCAATCAGGGTCTTGACTACAAAGTCGTTGCCAAGGCGAGTACGTGCCAAACGACAGTCCAGGCAGTCAGGTTCGTAGAAGAACAGTAGCACCGTGGGCTCGGTGATGTCGCTGAACATAGCCTTCGAACCGTCGGGGACGGTGAATGAGAAGTTGGAGGGGACGGTACCCAACCGACTGTTCTGCATGCGGCGAGCCATCGCTGCGTAGCGTGCTTTTTCGGGGCTTTTCACCTTTTTTGAGTTGGCCACGGCCTGTGCAAACGGCTGCATCAGGTCTTCCGAGGCATACTCAGCCGAGTCGGTGCCACACAGACGCTCTGCCATCTGAGCTAATGTTACGAGGTTTTTGGCGTCGGCTTTTTCCACACCCGTGGTCAGCATCTCGATGGCGCGGTACACGGTGTCGGCCGATGCGTAGGGTGTCACTGACAAGAATTGCGCCAGGGTGGCCTCCATGCGGTCCTGGGCCGAGAATGCGCTCTTGAAGTTGAGGCGCTTCCAGAAGTTGTCGACTATGTAATTGCATCGTTCGTCGAGACGTGTCAGCTGGTCGGACGGCACGGGCACGTCGACGAGCAATTGAACGTCCTGTGCCGTTGCGCGCGAAGCGCCCGGGGCGACTAATGTAAGCACCAGCGCCAACATCGAGCGCCGGGCGACGGATTGTATTGCAGAGATAAGTTTCATGTTTTCGTTTTATCCCACAAAGATAACAAACATTTTCCAATCCACCCAACCTCACCGCGGCCCACAGCCCCCAACCACACACCTCTTAGCATCTTTTCACACTTTCACAACCCCACTGCCATACAAAAAACTGCGATTAGCAGCTTTATTCAGACTGTCGGAGGCAGATTTGCGGCAGGCGGTAATTGGCACTACGGCCACCTTCGGTACCGGGTTGCAGCATGCCTTTGGTAACTAAATCATTGATGTCGCGCAGTGCGGTGTCTTGGGAGCAGTGGCATATCTTGGCCCATTTCGAGGTGGTCAGTTTGCCTTCGAATCCGTCCCAAAGTCGGTTGATGACTTTGCGTTGGCGTTCGTTGATGTCTATATTGCGAAATGTGTCCCAATAGGCCGCTTTTTGCAACGTTTGGTCGATGCACTCCAAGGCGCGAGTAATGGCATTCTCCAGGCAGTCGAAAAACCATTGCAGCCACTCCGTAATATCAAGGTCACCTTTTTGAGCACGTTCTAAAACTTCGTAATAAGCTTTTTTATTGCGGTTTATCTCGGCTGACACGCTGTAATATCTTGCCGAGTCGACGTCGAGTCGAGCCAAAAGCATGTCTGCCAACGTGCGCCCAATGCGACCGTTGCCGTCATCGAAAGGATGGATAGTTACGAACCAGAGATGACCTACCGCGGCCATAATGAAAGGTGACAGTTCGGCAGTGTTGGTCCATTCAATCAGCCGATCCATCAGGCCGGGTACATCCGAGGATGGTGGCGCCTGATTATGAACCTTTTCGTGTCCAAGCGCTCCTGACACTACCTGCATCGGTTCGTCACCCCTGCGCCAGTCGCCAACGGTGATGCGGTGCATGCCGCTACGGCCCGTAGGAAAGAGAGCCGCGTGCCATCCGAACATGCGCTCGTCGGTGAGTTGCTGACGGCAATTGCGTAAAGCGTCGAGCATCACATCGACCAATCCCTCGACGTAATGATCCTCTGCAAGCAGCCCATCATCTTCGAGACCGAGGCGTCGGGCAATACTGCTTCGCACCGAGTTGGGATTGAGCATCACGCCTTCGATTTCCGACGAACTCATCAAATCGTCAGTCATTGCCGAGAGCAATGCAGAGCTCCTTTCGGGAAAACCTAAAACGGACATGCGACCACTCAGCAACCCGTGCAGCCGCCCGAGCCGCCCCATTTGGTCGAGTAGCGCGTCAGCGTCCCATCGAAAATCGGGCCATCCTGCCCGTTCCCAAATATAAGAACTATGTCGATTTTTGCCATTCATGCTGCAAATATAGCAATTTTCGGTGAAAGAGAGGCCTATTCACCGCATTTTTGCGGTGAATAGGCCAACTTTCTCGTCTCTGTTAGCTCCTTTTATACCCCCCATACACTAAATTTGGCAGAAATGGCAAAAAGTTTAGAGGGCAATTTGTACGAGTTTGGCAAAATGTTTGGAGGTGTATTTGTACGGAAACGGCAAAATGTTGGGGGGGGGAACGACAAAAAAAGCACCGGCCCGAGGATGGCGGGTCGGCGCTGTCAGAAGAGGTTGGAGAGCTACCGGGAGAGGTCGGCGCTGTCAGAAGAGGTTGGAGGGTTGACAAATAGCGAGTGGAGTTACTTCTTATCCGCGCCGTTGTTTGTCAGCTGGATTTTCTCATGGGCAATCTTGTGCAGCTTGGAGAGCACAGGGTCGGTCTTCTCTGCGATCTTGACCGCATCGATGCGCACGTCGGAACCCGAGGTTGCTTCGAGTGCAGCCTTTGCTGCTTTTGCCGCGGCTTTACGAGCGACATAACCAGGACTATCCGGCATGACGATATAAGCAGCTTGCACCGGATTATAGATGCGTTCACAAGCGATGCCCGCTTCGGGAACGCCGTAGACAGGAAGCTGAATAGTAATGATTTCACCATCGAACGACGAACGCATATTCGGCTCCATGTCCTCAACAATCTGCGACAACGACTTTTCCGGCTCCATAGTCATATAATAACCTTCCGGGTTGGCGATGGTTAAAGTGCCACCGAATGCCGGACGGCTGAAGCCTGTTGACTGCGGCATGATGAGCACGTTCTCGCCCTCGATACGAATTTCGATTTGGGCCTTCTTTGCTAACTCCGGTGTACTGTTTAGAGAAGCCATCGGACCGTCTGCCCAAGGCTGGTCGAGGAGGTACTCACACGGGTCAGTCTTGCTGCGATATATTTCGACTTCCCACGGGAAATCAATAGCTTGTGCAATTCGACCATCTATAGTGAACGCAGGCACGCACCAGCCGTCATAAAGAAGGGCGTTGCCGAGATAATCGTAATCGGACATGTCCACAGGCTTGCGCACGATAAATGATAAAGCCGTAGCTCCTAAGTATTTGCCTTCATTATTATATGCAAGTACCACTGCGTATTGGTTTTTGTCATATTCGTAGTCGACTGTGACTTCGGTGAAATCTCCGGTACATCTGTATGTTGGATAATCTCCGGGATTATACATGATAGCAGTGGCTATTTCTCCAATATTTCCGGAAGTGACGGCCACTTTATAAGCTGCGATTCCGCATTCACTGCTATATCTGTGGATATTGATTATACCCTTGTTGGCCTCGTCAGTTTCCTGGAACTCTGCTCCGAACGACTCCTCAAGAGTAGTAAATGTATGGTCGGGTATAAAATATTCATAATCATAGCCATAAGCTGATGTGCCGGTTCCATATTCAGGAACGAAATAAATGAGGTTCAGTCGGAGTGCGCATGTGCCGGGTTCCATAACGCTGGGCGGAATATTTTGGGCTCCGACAGCAATAGGATCAAATCCCTCTCTAACTGTGGGTAAATAGTTAAGGCAGTACCACTTATAGTCGGCAGCAAAAACGCGGCCGTAGCTACTTGAAGTATAGTTGATGTAAGTACTGTCGACCTCGACAGGTATGTATCCGTCATTTGTACGGGCCTCCATATCAGGGACTCTCACGGGGAGCTTCATGTTGGCCTCGGGGATATATAGTTCGTAATTTACGTCCTTGGAGGCATCGATTGGAGAAACGCGAGTTAGATACGCGTAATTATTTGAACCATAGAAGATGTTGAACTTATATGTACCACTGTAAACTTCCTTTTTAGGTTCCGGGATGCGGGCCTCGAGAAGCTGGAGACCGCCTACCAGGTGGTTTGGGTTGGTATCATATTCGGGTTCGTCCCCAAGATCAAAAACTGAGGCATACACGGCAGCATATCCCTGACCGCTGAAGGGTATCTTGAGGGTGTACGACGCACTGTCTGTCAGTTCGATGACTAAGTCATAGTCTTTGGCATAACATCTTTCCCAAGTGCTATGACTCAAGTCATTTATTAACTGGTTGCTATTTTCGGTTTCGTAGAAGGCGTTCAAATCGTCGACTTCGACGTATCCGTAAGATGCGCAGATCTTAGTGGGCAGGTCGACTGCTTTTTCGAATGTTATCTCGATGTACGGTTGGCTCACGGAGTCGGTACGCAGGGCCTCTATATTATAGTAAACACGAAGGAAGTCGGGATCGTAAATCTCTTCGTTGGATTCCTGAGCGAAGGTTTTGCCGTCACCATACGCGGGAGCGTAGTAGACAACCGGTAGATCGAGACCGATAGGATCGTCATAACGGTCTGTGATGTATTTGGGGAAGTCGAAACCGGTATACGGTGCGCCGAGGACCTCGGTGGCATACGTCTCGCGGTCGGCAACCCAGATCTCGCCGTACGTATCGTCGATGTATCCCGTGGACTGGCACGGAACGGTCAGAACTTCGTCTTTTTCGAAGAGTTGTATGGGTTTACAACCTTCGGCCCAGTTCTTGAGGGTATAGGTGTAACCGTCCGGCTCGTTAGGAACGTAGGTATATTCAAGAGTAGTATTCAGGGTTCGGCCGCTGAAAAAACCGCTGTGGTAGCAGTAAGCATTCTTCCATTTGGTTTCTGTCAGGTAGCGAGACGATTGCGATTCGGGAATCTCGTCAAGCTGTATGAAGTTGAACTCGTCGAGTGCTTCAGTGTTGATGTAGCGGACGGTGCCGTCCTTCATCTCGAGTTTCATTATCATGGTACGCGCACCAACAAACAGTACCGCCAGCACCATTAAAGCCGCGAAAGCTAATAAAGTCTTTTTCATTGTTGTAATTCGTTTATACTGTTATGGTTGGTTAGTTACTCATTCCAATCGTTGCCATTGACGGGCAATGCGACTTCCGCGCCATAATCGTATCCTTCAATGTATGGGAAAGTATTGGGATATTTATAGAGCATGAAGTCCGAACCGCCGCGTATTTTATAAACGAAGCTCCAATTGAGATTCGAACTCGAACGATCGATGTCGAGTTGCAGACGGAGAGTGTCGAAGAACGACAGACCCTCGCCCCACAGCTCGATGCGACGTTGCCAGAGGACTTCGTTCTGGATGGCCTGCGTATCAGCGCCGGTGCACGTGTACGACGGATTGCGGTAGGTGCGGACAAAGTCGTTCAGCTTTTCGCGAGCAGCGGTGAGGTCGCCCGACATAGCCAGGCCCTCGGCCTCGATGAGGTACATCTCCTCTATGCGCATCAACGGAACATCAACGTTATGACTCTTGCCCAGGACCTTGCTCTTGTAGACATCAAACTTGATGTTCACGTGAGGCAGTTCACACATACGGGCAGCGGCAGTAGCTACCTTCTGTTGCGTTGCGGTCAGATGCGCACCTTTGTTCTCGTTGTCGAGGAACCAGTAGTTGCGCACGTCGTCGGGTTGAGAGGATAGCCATGCCCAAAGTTGGTCACCGCAAGCACGGGCAATGCCGATAGAAGTGTATCCATCCGAGCTGAAGGTGCTGATAAAGGATGAATAGTTGGCTTTCGTTGACGATTCGTAGTTGTCGTTAGGATTGACGGGAACGGTCCACATCCAGTTGCCGAGTCGGGCGTCGTTGAACCCCGGGTAGGCGGCAGCGTCAGGCAGCAAAGGGCGAGCCGACGAACAGTCGATGGCGGCGCGGGCATCCCGGGCTGCGTCGGCATAGCGATGCATGGTCAGGTTGTAACGGGCGCGCAGACCGTATGCCACACTAAGGTCGATGTAGCGCTTTGCGAAGGCTATATCGAAAAGAGCCGGTTCGTAGGCATTATCTTTCAGATATTCGATTGCCAGGTTGATGTCTGCCAATATTTTTTCGTAAACCTCTGTTGTGGTCGACAGTGGGTAAGGATCTGTGTTCGGCTGCGACGTGTCGTCAATGATGACTACAGCCTTTGCATCAGGCGCTACTGAAACATTGGGCGCATACGTCTGAACAAGATTCCAGTAGGCGAAAGATCGTAGTGCCAATGCCTGCGCGGCCATCAGCTTGCCTTCATCGGTTTCAAGATTAGGCAGCAATTGAAGAACCTGGTTGGCGGTTCTGATATAGTAGTAGCAATTGGACCACATCAAAGACGAAACGGCACCTCCCGTTTCATGCATGAATCTTGCCCAGTTGTTAAACCAGTTGTAACTGCCGTATACTGTGTATATATCGTGTCCGGCCAAATCCATGCCGAGCATGAGAGCGGCATAACCAAACGAGTTATGCGACCCCGTATTATGATTCTTCATTCGGTCGAACATCACGTTGATGTCATAAAGAGAGTTGCGGTCGATTTCGATGCCGGCTATGGTGCTTAATTTGTTCAGTTCCGATACGGGGATGTAGTCGATTACGCCGTCGGTGTATTTGAGTTGGAGAACGTCGAGGAGGTCGCCGGCCGTGGCTGTGGCCGAACTGAGAGCAACCACTGCGGCTGCCATATATATTTTCAGAGATTTCATGATGACAGTCAGGGTTTAGAGTGAAAGTTTGGTTACGAATGCGCCGATGCGCACGATGTACACGCCGTGCGACAGGGCCGAGCGGTCCAAGTAGTAGGTGTTGTCATGAGTGGAAGCATTAAGCACGCGGACACCACCCAGGTTGTACACCTCGATGTCGGCGCCGTCGGGAAGGTTGCCGAACTCTACGCCACTACCGTCGATGCGTACTGTTACGGCCTGAGTCTCTTCGGGTGCAATTTCGTCGACAGCATTTGGCGTATAGTCATACTCGTCGCCATATTCGCATGAGTCGATGTCTTCAAAGTCGAGACGAATAGGATCTTGGTCAGCGTCGGCTTTTACTTCGATGGTTACGGAGCGGTCGTCGTTAAACGTCAGCACCGGCTCGTCCTCGAGCAGCAGTGTTATTATGCCGTGCGAGGCCGTGTGGATGTGCAATGCCGTTAGTGCGGCATTGGCCGTGAAGCACCCTAACAGGGCGATCACGAGAAGTAAGAATTTCTTCATAAAAACGATTGGTTTATTGGAATAATTAACTGCAAATGATAGTTTTGACACCGATTGGTGCATAATATTTTGCAAAGGTAGAGAAAAACCGACAAATTACCCCCCCCAATTGTTAAAAATCATTAAAAGAAGAGTGTGACCCCTTGGGAGTCACACTCTTCGTAATTCGTACCTCGTAGTTTAGCTCCTCCCTTTTGGGGAGGCTGGGTGGGGCCTCTGTTATTTGAACATCTCCCGCGCCTGTTCGGCGATGCCTTCGGCGGTGAGGTGGCAGTCGGCGGCAACCTTGCGCGCATCGTAACGGTCCATGAACTGTTTGGGCAGACCGAGGTTGCGGACCAGCATGGGACGGTCGGCGAAGAACGATGCTATCTTCTGGCCCATGCCGCCGTCGAGCAGGGCGTCCTCGACGGTGACGACGGCGCGGTGGTCTTCGGACAGAGCGGAGAGCATCTCCTCGTCGATACCGCTCAGGAAGCGGGGATTGATGACGGTGGGATGAATGCCTTCGGACTCGAGGATGTCGGCAGCTTTGAGTGCCGTGCCGAGCATTGTGCCGGCGGCTACTATGGCCACGTCGTGACCGCTGCGTACCATGCGGTACGAGTTGAGGTCGGAGTAGTCATCATCGACTTCGAGGCCGAGACTCTTGACTGTGCCGCCGGGCACGCGGATAACGACGGGATGGTCCGTCTGGGCGAGCGACCACTTGAGCATGGCGGCATACTCGTCTTTGTCGGCGGGCGAGAGCACGACCACATTGGGGATGTTGGCCAGTAGGGTCTGGTCGAACCAACCGAGGTGCGTTACGTCGTTCATGCCGAACACCGAGCCGGCGAATACACCGATAACGGCGGGGTTGTTGTTGATGGCGATGTCCTGGGCTATCTGGTCGTAGGCGCGCTGAACGAACGTCGAGTAGACACCCCAGAAGGGTCGGATACCGTTCTTGGCCAGTCCCGACGACATGGCGGCAGCCTGTTCCTCGGCGATACCTACGTCGATAAACCGTGCGCCGGCCAGCTTGCGTCGCTCGGCGGTAAAACCGCTCACGGCGGGAGTGCCGGCAGTTAGGACTACGACGTTGGGGTCGGCGTCCATGCGCTCTTTCAGCAACTCGTAAGTATAGTCGCTGTAGTCGGGGTCGTCCGAGGTGTCGAGAGGCTTGCCCGTCTTGAGGTCGAACGGCATGCCCCAGTGGAATGTCTCCTTGTCCTGCACGGCCGGTTTATAGCCATGGCCTTTTTCGGTAACTATATGAACCACAACGGGGTTGGGCGAGTTCTTGACGTCTTGGAAAGCCTTGATCAATGCTTCGATGCTGTTGCCGTTGGCCACGTAGCGGTAGGCGTAGCCGAGCGAGCGGAAGTAGTTGGGCTCGGCCTGACCGTTGGAGTTGCGCAGCAGTCGCAGGTCGGCGTACAAACCGCCGTGGTTCTCGGCAATCGACATGTCGTTGTCGTTGACCACAACGATAAAGTTGGAGTGGAGGGTGGCGCCGGTGTCTAAGCCTTCGAAAGCCTCGCCGCCACTCAGCGAGCCGTCGCCGATGACAGCCACGACGTTCCAGTCGCCGCCTTTGAGGTCGCGGGCCTTGGCCAAGCCGGTTGCCAGCGATACAGATGTCGAGGTGTGACCCATTGTGAACAGGTCGTAAGGGCTTTCGCCGGGGTTGGTGTAACCCGTAACGTCGTCATAATGTGCGGGGTCGAGAAATGCCTGGGCGCGGCCGGTCAGCATCTTGTGCAGGTAGGTCTGGTGCGACACGTCGAAGACCAACTGGTCCTTGGGAGTGTCGAATACATAGTGAAGCGCTATCGTTGCCTCGACCATGCCGAGGTTCGGGCCTATGTGGCCACCGTGTTGCGAGAGTTTCTGTAACAAGGCCGAGCGCATCTGCGAGGCCAGGTCGGTCAATTCGTTTATCGATAGATTGCGGATGTCCGCGGGAGATTTTACGTCTTTCAGTTGCATTGGGTTAATATAGTTATGTGTTTTTCGTTATTTATTCATCGATACAGTACCGCAAATCTTGAGCGAGACCTTCTGGCCGCTCTTGGCGTTGGTGCGAACTTTGACCACCTTGTCAAACTCGCCCGGACGACCCTCGGGCAGGAAGGTCACCTTGATCTTGCCCTTCTTGCCGGGGGCGATGGGTTCGGTGGGATATGTGGGGCGTGTACAGCCGCACGAAGCTGTGGCCGAGATGATTACCAACGGCGACGAGCCTGTGTTGGTAAACTCGAAAAAGTGAGTCACCGGGCCACCATCCTCGGGGATGGTGCCGAAATCGTACTGTTTTTCGTTAAAACGAATGTCGGCGCCCTGCGCCTTTTCGGTCTTATCCTGTTTGGGAGCATCCGACGCGAACGAAGTGGCAGACCCGCCGGCGAAGGCCGCTGCCAAAATCAAGCATACTATTTTTGCGTTAACTTTCATATCTCAATTAAAACATTTTCACCATCAAAAAAGTTGGGGTATAAAAAAAGATTGGTAGTCTCACGACCTCCAATCTCTGTAAAACCTTAAAAATCTAATCCTATGAAAAAACTAATCAATTTGTTTCTAAAACTTCCGGTGCATCGCTCACTGCTGTGAGCTTGCATTGTCAGTAGTTCTTGCTGTTTGATATTAAGACGTTTTCAGAGGGCTAATGGTTTAATGGGGGTCGCGAATTTAACGAAATTTACATTCCGTTAAATCAGAGCTACATATAAGTTAAATAAGGGTGATGTAGACGGGGCAGTGGTCGCTGCCGGTGATGTCGGTCAGGATGTCGGCGTCGGCAACGCGCTCGATGAGGCGTTGCGACACCAGGAAGTAGTCGATGCGCCACCCGATGTTCTTGGCACGGGCGTTGTAACGGTAGCTCCACCACGAAAACTTCTGGGTGTCGGGGTGGAGGTGCCGGTACGTGTCGACAAAACCGGCGTCGAGGAGCCTGCCGAATGCCGAGCGTTCGCTGTCGCTGAAGCCGGGGTTATTGCGGTTGGTCTTGGGATTCTTGAGGTCGATCTCGTTGTGGGCCACGTTCATGTCGCCGCAGATGACCACGGGTTTTACCTTGTCGAGGCCGGTGACGTAGTCGAGGAATGCGTCCTCCCACTCCATGCGGTAGTCGAGACGCTCCAGCTCGGACTGCGCGTTGGGTACGTAGACGTTGACCAGATAGAAGTCGGCATACTCAACGGTGACCACACGGCCCTCGTGGTCGTGCGCGTCGACACCTATACCGGTAGTATGGCCGACAGGTTCGGGGCGCGAGTAGACGGCCGTTCCGCTGTAGCCCTTCTTGTCGGCATAGTTCCAGAACGAGCGGTAGCCGTCGAAGGTTAGGTCGAGCTGACCGGCGCTCAGTTTAGTCTCCTGCAGACAGAAAATGTCGGCGGCGAGGTCCCGGAATATATCCTCGAAGTTCTTATTGACGACGGCGCGCAAGCCGTTTACGTTCCACGATACGAGTTTCATTGTTGTCAGTAGCTAAATGTTGATACGGAGAGCGGTCCAGAGTCGGCGCGGTATGGCGCGCCAGGCTGCGACCAAGGCTGCCCATCGCCAGTCGATGTAGGCCACGCGTCGGCCGCGGTCGATGGCGCGGACGATGCGTCGAACGGCGTAGTCCACCTGCATCAGCATGGGGTAGGTGTGTGCCGATGTGTCGAGCAGCGGAGTGTCAATAAATCCCGGCCGGATGTCGGTGATGTCGATGGCGACGTGGCGCACCGTGGCCAACTGGGCCAAGGCTTCGAGGTAGGTCCACTGGTACCGTTTTGTGGCGCTGTATGTTGCTGATATGCCGATGCCTTTCGTGCCCGCTACGCTCGTGATGGCGGCAAAACGGCCACGCTTCAGGTGGGGAGCACTGTTGGCGGCAAAGTAGTTGAAGACGGCGTTGGCTATACGGGTGAAGCCGACAACGTTGGTGTTGACGGTGCGTTCGTCGTCCTCGACGCGGAGCATGGGGTTGTTCCATCCGCAGCCGGCAGCATAGAGCACCACGTCAACGCCGCCCAGGGCGTTGACAAAATCAAGAAAACGGTCGGCTGCATCCTCGGCCGTAACGTCGAGCGTGCGCCACTCGATATTGTCAGGAAAACGGTCGTGCAGTTCGCGCAGCGGCTGTTCGCGACGGGCGCATATCCCGACGCGCCATCCCTGCGAGGCATAATGCGCGGCGATAGCCCGGCCTATCCCCGACGAAGCGCCTATGATAAGTATATTATTCATCGGTGGCGGGTTGTGTTGGGGACGGTTCGGCGGCCTCGTCAGGCACAGTAGCTTCCTTATTTGCCTTCCGCGACTTGAACGGCAAAGTGTATGTTATGGTGAAACTGCCTGACAGCGAGCCGGATGAGGTGCCGTAGCCGGGTATGTACCATGCGTCGCCCGTCTTGGGGTGAGTCTGATGCAGGATGGTGTGATAGCGCAGTGACCATCCCGCCGATATGGGACCGGCGATGCGGACACGCAGCCCGAGCACCAGTTCGAACCACCCCGCGGTAACACTCTGCGACGGGAAGGCGATGGGCAAGTCCTGACCCCAGTAGGAGTCGTCGAACGTGACGTTCTCGAGCCGGTACTTGAAGGCCGAGAAGCCGTATCGGAGGCCGGCAGTGAAGCGATAGTCAGGGTCGGAATTGTAGACGAAGTTGTAGTCGGCGCCAAGCTTGAAGTATGGGGCAACCGGCGACTTGTAGGTGAAGTTCATGCCCGACGGAGTATTGGATGCCATGCCGAAACCGGCTTCGAATGTCGGGATGTAGCGGTTGTGCAGGTTGAGGGCGGCGCTAAAGTCCATGCCGCCGTATTTCTGGCCGAATATGCGCATGACAGGGTCCCAGATGTTGGCGCCAATCTCGACGGCGAACAGTAGCGGCTGTTTCATCTTGGGAGGTGCTGGCAGCAAAGTCGAGTCTACCCACTCCTGGCCGGTGACAGTGTCGACCATGATGGTGCGACCTTCGTCGTCGTGGTAATGGATGGAGCGGTTGCGACGGCGTTCGAGCGCACGAGCCGAGTCGCCGGCGGCATCGTTGACATACTGGGTACGTGTCGCCGCGTTGTTCACCGGGTTGATGTGTCGCCCGGGGCGACGACCTGTAGGCTCGTCGTCGATGGCCGTGGCTGCCAAAGGTAGCACCACGATACATAGTATTATTATGTGTATCAGGCGTTTCATCGTTCAGTAGGTACATGCTTTACCGAGCGCGAAGAGCCCGAGGTTCGGAAATAGACGGCCAGTGTGGCCGTCTCGACGTTGATGACCAGCGAGTCGGTCAGGGCCACCGAGTCGATGACGTTGGTGGTGTAGCTGAGGGAGTTGATGCGGTACTTGTACATGGCGCCGCACTCCGAACCTGCAAACCATGGCGTGCGCTCGAAGTCGAGCGTGATGGTGTCTGCAACATCCATGATGGCCAGTGCGTGCTGCATGTAGGCGATGCGCCACTGCACGCGGTCTTTGAGGGCCGGCATGGGCAGATAGACGCTGGTGATGCGGTCCGACGGGCCGTAGAGTTCGGCGTTGTTGGGCGCGCCGATGCCCGATATGCTGAGCGAGTCGAGGGTAATAGCCTTCTGCGTGGCCGCGTCGTAGAAGTCGGCGCGGGGCACCGCCGAGCGCAACTCCGTACACCCCGACGTGTTGCATCCCGTCAGGAAGAGCGGAGCTATTACGAGCACCGCGGGTACGACTAAGGCTATGAGACGTCGGCTCAGTACTTTTCCCATCGCAGAATGTCGTCGAGAGTTTTGCGATTCTTGGCAGGAACGGCCGAGTCGGCGGGATAACCGAGCGGGATAAGGGCTACCGGCTCGACATCGTCGGGCAAGCCGAGGGCCTTGCGCGTGGCGTCGACATCAAAGCTGCATACCCAGCACGAGCCTACGCCGAGCGATGCGGCCGCAAGGCAAATGTGCTCAATGGCTATCGACAGGTCGACGTCGGTATGGTCCTTGCCGTCGGTGGGGCGGTGCCATGAGTCGGCGTGGTGACCGCAGGCCACGAGGATGACGGGCGCGTTGAGGAACGCCGGGCGCGATTTGGCCAGGATAGCGGCGCGTGTGTCAGTATCGGTGACAGCAACGAATGTCCAGGGCTGGCGGTTGGTGGCCGACGGAGCCAGGCGGGCAGCATCGACAATGGCGCGCACGGTGTCGGCATCGAGAGGCGCATCGGCATCGTAGTTGCGACACGAGTAACGCTCGCCTACGAGTTCCATGAATTGCGGGTAGGAGTGGATAGTGGCCATGGCGGTGGGGAAGTTTGTTCAGTTGTTGATATTCAGTTCGCTGTCTATCTCGTACTCGTTGCGGCGTGTGGAGTTGCGCACCACGAGTTCGCCGATGAATCCGGCCAGGAACAGCTGGCAGCCTATGATCATCGTTGTCAGAGCGATATAGAAATAGGGTGAGTCGGTCACGAGGATGTAGTGGTTGCCGTGCGACATATTGTACAGCTTGACAGCGCCGATGACGATGGCGGCGACGAAGCCGACGAAAAACATCAGGCTGCCCAACAGACCGAACAGGTGCATGGGTTTGCCGCCAAACTTGCCGGTGAACCACAGTGTCATCAGGTCGAGGTAACCGTTGACGAACCGGTTCAGACCGAACTTGGTCTTGCCGTACTTGCGGGCGCGGTGTTGCACCACTTTTTCGCCGATTTTCTTGAAACCGGCCAGTTTGGCCAGGTAGGGGATGTAGCGGTGCATGTCGCCGTACACCTCGATATGCTTGACGACGGCCCGGCGATAAGCCTTAAGGCCGCAGTTGAAGTCGTGCAGGTTGTGTATGCCGCTGACACGGCGTGCGGTGGCATTGAACAGCTTGGTAGGTATGGTTTTCGACAGCGGGTCGTAGCGTTTCTGCTTGTAGCCGCTGACCAGGTCGTAACCGTCCTCGGTAATCATGCGGAACAGCTCGGGAATCTCGTCGGGGCTGTCCTGCAGGTCGGCGTCCATGGTGATGACCACGCGGCCCTTGGCACGCTCGAAGCCGGTGTTGAGCGCCGGCGACTTGCCGTAGTTGCGGCGGAACGATACGCCCTTGACGTGGGGGTTGACCCGGCTCAGGTCTTCGATGACATCCCACGAGCGGTCGGTCGAACCGTCGTTGATGAACAGTATTTCGTAGTTGAAGCCATTGGCCTCCATGACGCGGCGAATCCATGCCTCGAGTTCGGGCAGCGACTCCTCCTCGTTGTACAGAGGTACGACCACCGAGATGTCGAGCATTTCGGCAGGATTGGCGTTCGGTTGGTTATTCATTTCTATATTGTTGGTTTGCAATATGTTGAGCGCGGAGCTGACGGAAGCGACGGGTACGTGTCAGAAAGAATGCGAACACCATCGACCACAGCGAACCGGTGAAGGCCACCAGCCATATCGACGACACGGCGGTATAGATAGGCGAGGGTAATTGCCCGGTCTCCAGGATGTTATGCAGGATGTGAGCCTGCGAGACTGTCGTTGGGTCGGCCTGAAGGCGTTCGATGGCAATGATGGTCTGCATTTCTATCCACCCCGGCACGGCGAAGCGCAGGGCCAGGTACATGATTAGCGCCATTATAAGGCCGCCGAACAGAAACATGCAGATGCCGTGCAGCCATACGGCCGAAAATGTCGGTGGTACCCAGGCATTTACCCAACCTCGGCGCAGCAGACGCCATGCCAGGTAAGGGGTGCCGACAAACAACGCCAAGCCGATGGTCGACAGCCACATGATCTTGGCTGACAGAATCATGCACAACATGCAAGCTCCCATGGCGAGCCCTATCCAGAGTCCGTCGGAAGCGCCGATGCTATACACCGACCGCTCGTATGTAACGCCATTTTCGGTCATTTCTTACAGGTCAGGGACGCGTCTGGTAGCCGTTGATGTCAACCAGTCGGATATTGAACTGCAGGTTGGAGTAGGGGGGAACTTTCGCACTGCCGTTCACGCCATAGCCTAACGAGTAGGGAATGATGAACTGGGCCGAGTCGCCTACATGCAACTGCATGATTGCCAGACCCCAACCGGTGATGAGATAGGGCGAGTTGAGCTGCGACTCGAAGTCGGTTCCCTGGTCGATTACCGAGTCGTTGGCCAGAGTTAGGGTATAGTTGACAGTGGTAGTCGAGGTGTACATCGGCTTGAGATTGTCGGTGTTGACCTCGCCGATGGTGTGCATCAGCACGTATGCCTGGGGGTCGGTGGGCATGACGGCGCGGGTATAGAAGGGGGTGCCGTCGGTGTTGCGCAGCGACGACTGTTCCTCGAGCCAATTCTGGTTGAACTCGCGCCAGTCCTTGTATTCTTCCCATACCGACTTGCCGTCGTTGTCGCATGCGGTGGTCATGCAGACGGCTGCGGCAACTGTGGCAAGGGATATTGCGCGGGTGAAAAACTTGAGCATATTATATAATAATGTGTCTTAATCGAAACTAACCTTGGGTGCTGTCTGAGCCTCAGCGGCTGCGGCAAACTGCTTCTTGGTGCTGAAGCCGAACATGCCCGCAAAGATATTGCGGGGGAATGTACGGATCGAGATGTTGTAGGTCTTGACAGCGTCGTTGTAGATGTTAATTTCTTGATTGATGCGGTTTTCGGTGGTCTCAAGCTGCGTCTGCAGGTCCATGAAGTTGGCCGATGCCTTCAGGTCGGGGTAGGCCTCGTGGACGGCATTGACGTACATGTTGAGGCTGCGACCGAGGCTCTGCATTTGTTCCATCGAGGGGCCTTCGCTGTTGGGGTCGAAGGCGCCGAGACTGTTGCGCACGGCGATAAGGCTGTCGCCGGTAGCCAACAGACCCTGACGGGCGTTGGTGACGTTCTGCAGTGTCGACGACTCGTGCTTGGCATATCCCTTGACGGTCTCTACGAGGTTGGGAATCAGGTTGAAACGGCGCTGATAGCTGGCCTGGACATTGCCCCAGGCTTCGTCTACGTTTTCTTCCGACTTCACCATGCCGTTGTACGACGAGCAGCCGCCGACGAGTAGGATGATGACAAGCAGTCCGATAATACCGAGTATGAGGGGCCATTTAGAGAAGAACGATGTCTTGCCGGCGCCCTGTGAGGGAGAATAATTCATATTGAAAGGTATTGGTAATCAGTAGTTATTTGCCTAATTTGCGCAGCAGGCTGGTGAGGCTTACGCGGTCGTGGATCAGGCGGTGCAGGTCGTCGACCGATACGCGGGTCTGCTCCATCGAGTCGCGTTCGCGCAGGGTGACCGTGTTGTCCTCGAGGGTCTGGTGGTCGACGGTGATACAGAACGGAGTGCCGATGGCGTCCTGACGGCGGTAGCGCTTGCCGATCGAGTCCTTTTCGTCGTAATGGGTGGCGAAGTCAAACTTGAGTTCGTTGACGATTTCGTGAGCTTTGTCGGGCAGACCGTCCTTTTTCACCAGGGGCATAACTGCGCACTTGACGGGGGCGAGGGCCTCGGGAAGATGGAGCACTACGCGCTTTTCGCCGTTTTCGAGCTCCTGCTCC
>CAZNGJ010000026.1:0-24224 GCA_964572615.1 uncultured Bacteroides sp. | reverse complement strand
CGAGCCGTACGGGGAAAAGAAGTAGAAAGAAACGCTACATCGGAGCCGCGGAGCGGCGAGGTAGTCCCGAACCCTACGTGGCGGGAGCGAAGCGACCCAACGTAGGGCACCATCAGCAACCGCGAACTGAGTGTCGGAGACACGATATAGCGTGGCGAGGGTGCCACGTCGGAGGACGAAATCGTCGTGCATTATAATAGTTCCTAATCATATTTTGCAAATTTGGAGAGTTGAAATTGAGGAGGAGAGGGGAGAATGAGGGGGAGGGGATGGGGGTATTACAGCTCGATGCGGTCGGGCGGGAACACTTTTGGTTTTTGTTGCTCCTTAGCACGAATGTAGTCGGGGTCAAGTATTTCTTGGTCTAAATACCCGGGGTGCCAGTCCGTACCCTTGTAAAAGTCAGCCATCCAAGAGTAACGTCTGTAATAAGGCTCATAAAGCTGAACAGGATAATAACCATAATAAAGCATTAGCGGGTCAACCTTGCCGTCGGGTAGCACTTTGAGCACCGCCCACGCATCGTAATCGCTGTAGTTAAGGCGTATCCAATTTTTAGGTTGATAGGATTCGCCGGAGCATAATAACACCTTATTGTTAGTTTTCGTGAGATGTAATTCGTCAATGAAGCTATCGCAATTAGAGAAGAGCAGCCCTATCTTATCCTCATCCGGGGATAGGATGACAACCCCCTTACAATCATTCATATATTCTTTCTTACTTTTACTCAAATAAGTGCTACTGACCCCTTCTACGAATATGTTACCCTTTGGTAAACAAATGTTCTCGTACTTAGCGTTATCAGAACTTTTTATCAATAGTATCTGGTTGTCACCCAAAAGGGTGTCAGCAAATTGTTGTATAAACATCGTCGTAGAGTCCCTCTTAAACACATATAACGGAAGTTCCTTTGTTACATCCTCCCAATAAGTGGGATATTCCAGCGTTATAACCTTTTCTGAACCACCTGCGTAAACATTTATAGGTAAAACCAAACAAAGACACTGAAAAATATATACTAAAAAATGTTTTAAGTTATTCATGTCGTATGTTTTTGTTGATTATTATTACTCTGTTAAAGGGTAATATGTACGATAATTTTTATTGAGGATGCAAACTACCCGTCGGACGCCTTGATCATATTTGGTTGGTGGTTATAGTTAATTGAAGTTCTCATGGGCAATCGGTTCGTTTTTTAGTCATTTGCAAATTTAAGATTTAATTTTGAAGAAAACAAGATTGTAGGAGGAAATCGGAGCCGCGGAGCGGCGAGGTAGTCCCGAACCCTACGTGACGGGAGCGGAGCGACCCAACGTAGGGCACCATCAGCAACCCCGAACCGAGTGTCGGAGACACGTTATTATGATTCGCCAGCCCTCGTACCACAATATCGCCGCTCCGCGGCTCCGGGTAGGGTCAAGTCTATTAAATGTATTTGTCGCCGAAATTGGCCTTCGTGTCGTTGACTATATTGCGGATGCGCTGCTCCTCCGACTTGGGGCAAACCAGCAGGACGTCGCCGGCATCGGCAACGATATAATCATGCAAACCATTGACCACTACCAACTTGCGACCACGTACGGCAAAGATATTACCCGTCGAGTTATAGGCCAGTACGTTACAATTCTGGGTCACGTTGTTGTCGCGGTTCTTCGGGGACAGGTCGTACAGCGCAGACCATGTACCGAGGTCACTCCATCCGAAGTTGACCGTCTCGACATAAACGTTTGGAGCCTTCTCCATCACGGCATAGTCGATAGAGATGCCGGGGCACGAGGCGAAGTTTTCGGCAATGAAGGCCGTCTCGCGAGGAGTGGCCATGTCGGCCTCGCCGCGGGCGAAGATATTGGCTATCTCGGGAGCACACTCCGCAAACGCCTTGAGGATGTTGCGCGCTGTCCACAGGAAGATACCCGAGTTCCAGAAGAACTCGCCGGTCGACAGGAACACCTTGGCCATCTCGAGGTCGGGCTTTTCGGTGAATGTCTTGACCTTGCTTATATCTCCCTCCACGCGGCGCCCTACCTGGATATAACCGTAGCCCGTTTCGGGGCGTGTCGGGGTGATACCGAGGGTGAGCAGCGCGTCGTTATGTTCGACAAATTCGAAGCCCGTAGCCACCGAGTCGAGGAACGCCTGTTGGCGGGTTATCAGATGGTCGGCGGGGGTAACTATCATCGAGCCTTCGGGGTCGAGCGCCAGGATGTGACTTGCAGCCCAGGCAACACACGGAGCCGTATTGCGGCGCGCCGGCTCGAACAATACGTTATCGGGGCGCACGTCGGGCAACTGCTCGCGCACCAGGTCGGCATAGTCGGCGTTGGTTACCACGATGACATTCTCGGGAGGCACGAGGGGCAGGATGCGCTCGTAGGTCATCTGCAACAGCGTCGAGCCGGTGCCGAAGAAATCGAGAAACTGTTTGGGCATCGAGGTGCGGCTATACGGCCAGAAGCGGCTTCCGATGCCGCCACACATTATCACGCAATAGCGATGGGGATTCTGTTGAGGCATATCTTGAGCGAGTAGTGTCGTTGTTAACAATTCTTGCAAAACGAACTCTTGGTATTGTTTGAGGTTAATTCGGGTACTAAGTTAGTGAATTTCGCTGAATTTTCAAAAAATAATAAGTAAATTTGTACCTCTATTCATCCACCACCACCCGTTATGCTCAATCACGACGAAGCCCTCGAACAGTATATTCTCGATCACATTGACCCCGAACCTGCTGATTTACATGCGCTTTACCGCTACACCCACCTGCATCACCTGTATCCCCGCATGTGCTCGGGGCACTATCAGGGGCGACTGCTGAAAATGCTCACCGCCATGGTGCGTCCGTCGCGTGTGCTCGAATTGGGCACCTTCACCGGCTACTCCACACTTGCCATCGCCGAGGGGCTCGGCCCGGAGGCTACTATCGACACAGTAGAGATCGACGCCGAGAAGGAGTCCGAGCTGACAGCCCGATTTGCCGCATCGCCCTACGCAGGCCGCATCCGGCTGCACATCGGCGACGCACTCCGGGTACTCGACGGCCTCGAAGGCCCGTACGAGCTAGTATTCATAGATGCCAACAAACGCCATTATGCCGAATACCTCGAAGCCGTTCTGCCCAAGGTCCCGGTCGGCAGTTTCATACTGGCCGACAACACGTTATGGGACATGAAAGTGGTGGGCGAAGATGTGCCGCATGATGCTCAGACTGCCGCGATTGCAGCCTTCAACGACGCCCTCGCTGCCGACACACGGCTCGAAAAGGTTATCCTGCCCGTACGCGACGGACTGACCATAATGCGCCGAGTCCGCTAACAATCCTACGCCTTGCGACGTTACTATATTAAGAGCTTGTCTCACAAGAAATGTTAAAGGCGGGGCGGTCAATCGTTGAGACGTTTTGTTCGGGCGAAAAGGGAGTGTGGTGAACCACATGACCGATGAGCACGGACAAAAGGGCCAACGAGAGACCGAGCCGATGGTAAATTTCTTACTATTAACCTCTCAGGTTGAGAAAAAATGATATCAAGCTCTTTAATTGTACAGATAATTATAATGAAAAATATATTAAAATGAGAATCAGAATTTATAGCTTATACATCATAACACCGACTGTGCGAAATTCACGTTCTTATTTTGCATAAAGTATGAACGCAGTCCAAAGATATGAACAGTCTAAGAAGAGTTGACTATACGCGATAACAAATAGAGATTATGATCTCTACTCATGCATCAGTTTTTAATCACAATTAATTAATAAAATTTTCAAGAAGAGTTAACATATTAAATAACAGCATATTACCCATAGATTGCATCTCACGGGTACTATTTGCCGCTCGGCTCAGTCACGTAGCTCGCTACGCTTCCTCGCCTGCGCAACAAAAATCCCTCCGCGATATGCAACCCCGCCGTTAACATTTCTTGTGAAACAAGCTCTTAACAACATTAAAACACATTGATAATTATGGAAACAACAAGACAAGCCAAAATAGCACGCCTGCTCCAGAAGGAACTGAGCGAAATCTTCCGCCAACAGACCGCCAAGATGCGCAACGTCATCGTGTCAGTCAGCACCGTCCGCGTATCGCCCGACCTGTCGTCGGCTCGCGCATACCTGTCGGTATTCCCCTCGGCCAAAGCCCCCGAGATGCTCGAAAGCATCAATGCCAACGCCAAGACCGTCCGCTACGAGTTGGCACAGAAGGTACGCTTCCAGTTGCGCAAGACACCCGAACTGTCATTCTACCTCGACGACTCGCTGGACTATATCGAAAACATCGACCACTTGCTTGGCCACGACAGCGCGCCCAAGGCCGACACTGCCGCCGACAGCGCCGACGAGCAGGCATAACACTTACCGACACAGCCACTTCCAATCATCATCACCATGCTTTCGCTGCAAATAGCTTTCCGCTACCTGCGGGCCAAAAAGTCGCACACGGCCGTCAACGTCATCACGCTGATAGCCGTGGTGGGCGTCGCTATTGCCACGATGGCTATGGTGTTGGTGCTCAGCATATTCAACGGCTTCTCCGACCTGGCACTCAGCCAACTGTCGAGTCTCGATCCGCCACTATCAGTAACGCCCGAGAAGGGGCGCGTCATAGCCAACGCCGACTCGCTCGCCGAGGCGATTGCCCGCATCCCTGGGGTAGTCTCTGCGTCGCCGGCCATCGAGAGTCGTGCGCTTCTGCTTGACGACGACATCCGTATACCGGTGGTGTTCAAGGGGGTAGCTTCGGGGTTCGACGCCGAGTCGGGCATCGAGGACATCATGCTCGCCGGCGAGTACGCCGAGACTACCACCGACGGTACGCCGGCCGTGCAACTCAGTGTCGGCGTGGCCAACCGCATCCTCGCACACCCGGCCCCCGACAGTTATCTCGAGCTGTATGTGCCGCGACGTAAAGGCCGTATCAATCCTGCCAACCCGGCAGCCTCGTTCCGCTCGGCACAATTGGCGTTCAGCGGCGTATTCCGTGTCAGCAATTCCGACATCGACAACGACCACGTTATCGTGCCGCTCGAAGTGGCCCGCGACATCCTCGACTACGACACCGAAGCCACGTCCATCGACATCCAACTCGCTGCCGACGCGTCCGAAAGTGCTGTGGCTAAGGCAATTATTACGCAGACCGGTGGGACATACAAGGTTCTCGACCGACTCCGCCAACGTGCCGACTCGTTCAAGATGATATCCGTCGAGAAGTGGGTGACATTCATGATGTTAGTGTGCATTCTGGCCATTACCCTGTTCAACGTCGTCTCGACGCTATCACTTCTGGCCATCGAAAAGCACGAAAATATGCTCACGCTACGCGCCCTAGGCGCCCCGCCGTCACTGGTGCGCAACGTCTTCATCGCCGAGGGCTTCCTTGTTACGGTCGTAGGCGGCGCCATCGGCATTGTCGTGGGCCTTGTCGTGGCATTGCTGCAACAATTCTTCCACATCGTCAGACTGGCCGCCGACTCATCATCCCTCACCATCGACTACTATCCGGTGCGCGTCCTGCCCGGCGACATCCTCATCGTCGCCGGCGTCATACTGGCCGTGGCTGTCATCGTCGGTGCAATCGGGCGCCTCATAGTCCGTCACCATTGACCTCAACCTACTTACGATATGCAGACTGTACTCTTTCACGACACCATCTTCGGACCCATCCACAGCCGACGCCTCGGCACATCGTTAGGCGTAAACCTCTCGCCGAACGACGGCAAGATCTGCTCGTTCGACTGCCTGTACTGCGAGGCCGGCTACAACGCTCAAGGTCCCGGCACGACCGGTTTCCCCTCGCGCGAGGCCGTCCGCGAAGCTCTCGAATCCAAACTCCGTGCGATGCGCGAGGCCGGCGAGCGCCTCGACGTCATCACCTTCTCCGGCAACGGCGAGCCTACACTACATCCTGACTTCGAGGGGGTTATCGACGACACCATCGCTCTGCGCGACCGCTATTTCCCCGATGTCAAGATCAGTGTGCTGTCCAACTCAACACGACTCGACGACCCCGGCGTTGTCCGTGGCCTCGAGCGCGTCGACAACAACATCGTCAAACTCGATTCGGCCGTCGAAGCCACCATGAGGGCTCTTGACCGACCCAACAGCCCCGCCTTCACCGTCGAACGCGCCATCGAAGGCATCGCCCGCTTCGGCAATAAGGCCATCGTCCAGACCATGTTTACCCGAGGCACCCACGACGGCAAGTCCGTCGACAATACCACGCCGGCCGAAGTCGATGCCCTCATCGACGCCTACCGACGCATCCGCCCTGGCCAAATCATGATTTACTCCATCGACCGGCGCACCCCCGAGCAAAGCCTGCAGAAAGTCACTGCCGACGAACTCGCAGCCATCGCCGCCCGCATCACCGCCGCCACCTCCATCCCCGTCTCCATCGCCTAACCATGTCTATGGAATGGAAATAATCCGGATGGGCGTCCGACAGGACGTCGACTTTCAGTAGCCGGGTACGTCGAGCATCGCGAGACGTACCCGGAAATCCCCCCGCCCGACCACATGGCGTCCGGAGGACGCCGACCAAATAACTGATAACCTATTCCCGCACGCCTCGCCTTCGGCTCGGCATGCTAGCTATAACTGTGTCGGCGTTCTGCGAACGCCATGCCACGTTTAAGTAAACTACATTAACTGGCAAAATTATTACCACTCTCTGTTATTCCGTGGGATATAAGTGATAGCGCCCCCACTACCGAATGGATAGTCTGTTACGTCTTTATTGAGATATGGAGAATCCTCAATTATATCTCCTTCAAATACGAAACGTGCTTTGTTGAAAACCGTTCCATCTTCAGCTATTTCGCAGATAGAATGACTTTTAACTTCTATTACTATACGAACAACACCCTTATACACTCCCAAGATATAATCTATTTTATTTGCCTTCTCGGCTGAAATTGCCCAATACTTACGTGCGCTCTCGTAATAATTGGCACGGCAATATACACCCGATGCCTTAGATTGCTTATAAGTCCTATTCAAACTTACCAATAGTAGTCTATCGTCGGGATTAGGCTCAATCTTTGGGCAGTCATACAATATGTTGATTTCGTCGTCTGTCTTGATTCCTTCATTCCACTGATGATGACCACTCACAATATTGGTAAGTATGTGTTCCTTATTGAAAGCTGGATAGGTCAGTAAATCTATTATAGATGATTCCACAAGATACGCCTCCTGTTCGGTCAAGTTATGTCTAATAATATAGTACATTACCTCCAAGCCTCGGTTCTTTATATCACGAATAGTAGACAATTTCAGACTTTGAGAATCTTCTTCGATAGCAGCCTGTGTATGTTGATATACCCGGTTGCCAACACCTTTTCCTACATAGAAAATACGATTGTCTCGGGGATCAACCAGGGCATAGACGTAATATTTAAGACTCTCAATCACACTTTGCTTAAATGATTTTTCCATTGATTGTATAGATTATATTGATTATTTAGATATTAGGGGCAGCGCTTCACAAGTCATGATACGTACACGAAAAGAAGCGTCCCAATACCGTGCACTTTAGGACATTAAGCACATTAAATATATACAGGGGGCGTCCGACAGGACGCCTTTTTTCTCGCTCCTTTCAAACCGGGCACGTCTCGCGTTGCTCGACGTGCCCGGTTACTCGGTGGCCACCGTCCCTGCGGGACGTTCAGCCCTCCATCCCCTATTAAAATTTGGACTCCTGTCCTCCTGTCTTGGACCACTCTGCCGAGGGGCCTTAGTATTGCTCGGAGGCGTTGGGGAAGTCGCCGGTTTTGACGTCTTCGATGTAGTGGCTGACAGCGTTGTTGATGGCGGTGCCGAGGTCGGCGTAGCGACGCAGGAATTTGGGCGAAAAGCCTTGGTTGATGCCCAGCATGTCCTGCATGACGAGCACCTGGCCGTCGGTGCCGCCGCCTGCACCTATGCCGATTGTTGGTATCACGAGAGCTTCGGATACTTTGCGCGCCAAGTCAGCGGGTATCTTTTCGAGCACCATGGCGAAACAGCCGAGTTCCTGCAACAGGAGGGCGTCCTCCATGAGTTTCTGGGCTTCGGCCTCCTGCTTGGCGCGAACAGCGTACGTTCCGAACTTATTGATTGACTGCGGTGTAAGTCCGAGGTGACCCATAACGGGGATACCGGCAGAGAGGATACGGCTGATCGACTCGGCAATCTCGCTACCTCCTTCGAGTTTGACCGCCTCGGCCTTGCTCTCCTTCATGATACGAATAGCGTTGGCCAGGGCTTCCTTCGAGTTGCCCTGATACGAGCCGAAGGGCATGTCGCACACCACGAGGGCGCGCTCAACGCCATTGGTGACGCACTGCGCGTGGTATATCATCTGGTCGAGGGTGATGGGCAGCGTGGTGGGGTTGCCGACCATGACGTTCGACGCCGAGTCGCCCACGAGGATAACATCCATGCCGGCCTGGTCAATAAGGCGTGCCATGGAGTAATCGTAGGCTGTAAGCATTGCTATTTTTTCGCCGCGAGCCTTCATTTCGGCCAGGCGCGATGTAGTTACTTTGCGTTTGTTGTCGACGGTATTTGTAGACATAACAAGGATTGTTGTGAGTTAGTATGTTGGTGTTTAATATCGTATCAGTTTACCGGAATGGATGTACAGGCAGCCCGCAGCGGGACGGGCGACGGGCTGGCCGAGCAGGTTATAATAAGTGTCGTCGGTTGCGGGGCGATCGATGGCCACCGACTCGACTCCGGCTCGGGCATACTCGGGCAGGGGCGCGGCCTCGGTAGTGTCGCGCGCAGGTTCGTCGACAGGCGACAGACCCTCATACGCACCCCATCGTGTCGCCAGCCATGATGCTTTGGCTTTCAAATGGTTAAGCACTTTCTTACGGGCTGATTCGGGATTGTCGATGCGCACCGACGGGCGCGGTATGTCGGACGATGTCCAACGTTCGCTGTCAAGTGCTAAAGCGGCGGTGATATGGGCGATATGAGCATCGGTCACATCGGTCACATCGTTAAGTCCGTTGGTCATAAACCACAACCAAGTTTCGCGCACCTTGTCGACGAAAGTCGGGTTGGCATAAATAGATGGTATCCAAGTATTTCCGAACGGGTCATGATTGAAGAAAAAGTCGTCGGTGGGGCCGGCGAAGGCGTTGCCGAAATCCCACAACGGCGACAGGTGCCATTTTTGGCCCTCGCCATGGTCGCGGAACAGGTAAGTCGATCCGTGGAACGACTCGACGTCCGACACCATCTCGCGTACCATGTAGTAGCGGGCGGCATCGTCCATGTCGAGGTATCGCCACAGCTCGTCGCTGCACGCTCCGACGGCATCGTTCATGGCCGTGAACTGGTCGGTGACAAACCGTCGCTGCAGGTCGGAGTACACCTCGGGGGTATCGAAGGTGATACGCAGTGCGTCAAGGTAATGTCCCGGCACACATGATTTCTCGGTCATCACTATCTGGGCCGAGGCGTCCTCAGGGTAGTTGTCGAGCTCTACGAGGTATCCGCCGGAGATATATTCGGCTTCGGTCTCGTTGTCATTGCCCTCGCGGATGTCGATGCGGTCCGAGTCGACGCGGATGCTTTCGGTCAGGTAGTACAGCCCGCGGTAGTCGCCGTTGATGACCACCTCGACGGGCTGCTGCGACGGTGTCCACGGCAGCCCGATACGGGCGCCAAGCGTGAAACCGACCAGGTTGCGCAGTCCGGCGTAAGGGTCGTCGGCATGCGCCATCAGGGCGAAGTGCTTGCTCTTCGACAGACCGAGCAGCGCCTGCTTCTTGTCGAGCTTGATTTTGAAGGGCTTTTTGGAGAATCCGGTACGCGTATAGTTGCCGCGCGCCTTTATCTGCATGTCGAGCGGCGCATCGGCCGAGCCAATGGTAGCGGCGCCCTCAGCAGCCATCCATTCGCATCCGTTGAGGTCCAGCCAGTAGGTGGCCTTGAAGTAGTTCTTGTGCGACAACTCGTAGTCTGACAGTTCGTTGGTTAGGCGCCCTTCGGCGTCGTACACATTGATATACATCACCGGCAGCGTACCCGACGTGATCGACACGGGGCCGGGCGTGGGAACGGGTTGGCCCTTGGCCGACAACGCAACCATACGTTGACGACCGTAGACTGTGATAACCCAGTCGCCGGCCGGCAGCTTAGAGTTGGCTATCTGCGGCTGCATGGGGTAAATCCCGGGTGCCCAGGGTTCAGCCGATCCAATACCGAAGCTTTCACGGTCAAAGACGTTCCAGTCGTCGTTGCCGCTCAGCGACATCTTGAAGGTCGTGCCTCCGGACACGTTCAGTTCAATAGTGTACACTTCGTCGGCATCGGGCACTACCTTCATCGATTCGGCCAAATTCCAATTCTGGAAAGCACCGACAACGTGGACCACAGGAGCCGAGGCATATACTGCCATCTGTACGCACAATGCGCACAGACTCAGTATGATAAAACGGGTTGATATATAACGCATAAGGTTCGTTTTCGGAATTTCGATGCAAAAGTAGTATTTTTTGCCGATAACAGCAAGTATGGCGATACCGAATTTTTTGCGTACCTTTGTGGATTATACACCGTTTACACTTTTTATAGATATGGAACATCCCGAAAACGACCAACAATATATCGGCCTGACCGTCAACAGCGGCGTAGCCCAACCCCCCTCCGTCAATCCCTACCTTAAGGCCCGACGCAAGCCTCTACCGTCGGCCGGCGCCCTCGTCGAAGGCATCCTCAAAGGCGACATCACCACGCTGAGCCGCGCCGTAACGCTCGTTGAGAGCCAGAACCCCGCGCACCAAGCTATCGCTCAGGAGGTTATCGAGAAATGTCTGCCTCATTCGGGCAATAGCCGCCGCATCGGCATCACTGGCGTACCCGGCGCCGGCAAGTCGACGAGCATCGACGCCTTCGGGCTGCACGTGCTCAAACAGGGCGGCAAACTGGCCGTCCTTGCCATCGACCCCTCGAGCGAACGCACCAAAGGCAGTATCCTCGGCGACAAGACACGCATGGAACGCCTGTCCATACATCCCGACGCATTCATCCGCCCTTCCCCATCGGCCGGCTCGCTGGGCGGCGTTGCACGTAAGACCCGCGAGACCATCGTGTTGTGCGAGGCCGCCGGATTCAACGACATCTTCGTCGAAACCGTCGGCGTGGGCCAAAGCGAAACCGCCGTCCATTCGATGGTCGACTTCTTCCTGCTCATCCAGTTGGCCGGTACCGGCGACGAATTGCAGGGCATCAAACGCGGCATCATGGAGATGGCCGACGGCATTGTAATCAACAAAGCCGACGGAGACAACGTCGACCGCGCCCGCCTGGCTCAGGCGCAGTTCCGCAGCGCTCTCCACCTGTTCCCGCCCACGCAGTCCGGATGGACACCCGAAGTACTCACATACTCAGGTTATTACGAGAACGGCATCCCCGAAGTTTGGGAGATGATCGACCGCTACTTCGAATTCGCCAAGAAGAACGGCTACTTCGAACGCCGCCGCGCCGACCAGGCCCGTTACTGGATGTACGAAACCATCAACGACAGCCTCAAGGCACGCTTCTACAACAACCCCGAAGTGCAGACCATGCTCGCCGAAAACGAAGCCGCCGTGCTCGCCAACCGCATGAGCCCCTTCATGGCCGCAACCACCGTCCTCGACCACTACCATAACAAATTCTAAACACAGCACCGTGGCCGACAACTATCTCGAAAATCGAATGGATGATTACCGCGCCGGGCGCCTTGGCAATAAACCGAGGCGCCCGGGCGCAAACGCCGCCGTCCCTGCCGACAGCATCATCGTGCGCTTCCCGCCACGGCGCATACTTATAGCCGGCCTCCCCACCGACCTTCTCGAGCCGGTAGCCACATCATTTTTGGGCCTCCGTAGCCGTGTAGCCCTCTTCACCGACGACAACGCAGCCGGCGCACACTTGGCCCACGACAGCGGAGCCCGCCATTGCCCCTTCGATCAGGCCGTCACGCCCGGCGAAACCTTCACGCGCCACCTCGACCGCCTGTTCCACGACTGGCATAACCTCGACATCGTCATCACCACACCGGCCCTCGCCCCCGCCATCCACACAGCCTGGGCCAACCACACCACGCGCTACCCCATCCCCACCGACTACCGCCCCCGCCTCATCACCATAGCTCCCCACGGTGCACTAACACCCCCTCCCCAACCCAACGACCCCACCCCCTCCCAACCTCCCCAACAAGAAGGCGATCCCACCCACTTTGCACCCCTACTCTACCACATCGCCACCCCCGCAGAATCTCCCCGGTTGACCACCTCCCTAACAAAACTCCTCCTCTACCTCACCCATCCCGACACCACCTACCTCCACACCCCCGCCACCTTCCGCCTCACCCCCTAACAAGTGAATGCTCTTTAGATTTACACAGTTTAACCCATGGATTTCTAAAGATTACCAATTTTGTCAAACAAGGAGTAAGGCCGTATACCTGTTCCCCAAAACAATTCTACAGGATTGTATCCAAGAAATGTTACATATTTTTTAATTAAGTCGAGTTTTTCCTGGGCGTAACATAAATCTACCTCTCCATCTGTATTAAAACATA
The DNA here is from genome assembly GCA_964572615.1 of uncultured Bacteroides sp. Lineage (GTDB taxonomy): Bacteria > Bacteroidota > Bacteroidia > Bacteroidales > Muribaculaceae > CAG-873. The sequence goes on along the minus strand of CAZNGJ010000026.1, from coordinate 11,664 downwards.
TAGCCTCGTGATGTGCTATTCTGTTTCTGAACGCCTTTATTTCTTGCAATTCATTATAAATGGGACGTTGAGCTAACCCGGGAGTCTTATTAGGAAATATCTGCAATAAATTCATACCTCCGTTTCTGAAAGGTATACGATTAAATAAATATGTCCAAAAGCCAAATGTTACCGAAGATACAAGTCGATCATTGGAATACTTACCTTGCCGCTCCAACATTGAAACAGTTCGCTCTATTTCTGCTCTTTGTGGAGCAGATTCAAGCATTTTCCCTTTCTGACATTGATGCCTAATCCAATCAATGTCAGAGAAATGCTGTTGATAGTGTAGATTTATTGCATTTCGCAGTACTACCTCAAATATGTTGAGTATACCATAAAACTTTTGACATAACTTCACGTTATGTCTATATAAGGTCAATGCTTTTGAGCGATTGCCTCGGCAAGCAACCAAATATCGGTTAAGTCGGGCTGCTGAGAATGCTATTTCGTAGTTTGAATACTTCACTGAACGATTTTTAACGCGATTGACTTCGCAAATTTACGAAATAATTCCTAACTTTGCAACGGAATCCCCCGAGTGTCCCTGTTGAAAGACAAACCTCGGGGTTTAGTCTTTTCAGCGGGCACCTTTTCGTTCTCATCTACACCCCCGCCACCTTCCGCCTCACCCCATAAGAGCCAACGTTATGCAACATGCTCTTGGCTCCCGTTGGCCCGGGTTATCTGTTCAATAAGTCCTCAAGAAATTGTACAGCCTGTTCCTCATTAATTTGATTAATGAATGGACGCTCGTTCAGCATATCATCGATGGCTTTACCATTGAATTGTGCCACACCTCTCGTCGAGCGTCCGGCCCAATGAAACTGAAGAATAGTATTATCAATCAGTTTATTATGATATACGGAACAAAGAAGGGTGTTGAAGATGTCGTTTTCGTCGACTCCAATAAAGAAAAACAGGAAGATACTCTTTGAAACAGACATCTGCTTTAAGAACTTATCCACATTATAAGCCTTCGGGTTAGAACTCAGATATACAACCTTTGTTTTTATGTCCGTGTAAGTATCCCCGTTATCAAAATGCCTGCAGTAATCCCCTAATCCGTTTCGAGTGTCGTAGACAGGTAATTCCGCTTCCGCTCGTACCAGTTCATTGACTATTCTTGCTCGCTCTTCGTCGTCTGCCGTTATCAGGCTTTCGATCAAGCGGCCGCGGATATTCGTATTTTCGATATGCGACGCGACCAGAATCTCATTACGACATTTTTGGCACCGTTGGTTCAAATCATCCTCTAATACCTTAAAGTTAGCGGATTGGATAAAATCGTCGGCCTCCGAGACGGACGCGAAGATTTGCTGTTTTTCTTCGTCGTTAGGTTCAAATTTCTGACTCTTGGGGGTAATTTTTGCTGTGGCTTCGACAAGCCGATTGAGATTGTCAGCCCAGTCAAGACCTTTGTGTATATCAAACAGGTAATCAAAATTTTCAGGCTCATTTGATACTCCGCCATAACTTCGTATGATGTCTGAGCCATTAAAACTTCCTTTGATATTTGTAACGCTCAGTTCTTTAGAGCTATGGCTAATCTTTTTAAGCAGTGACGAATTGGCTAACAGCACTACGTTATCAGCATTCTGGCGAACTAATACCACAAAGAAAGGGATGTGATCGTACTTTTCCAACGCGGATAATGAGAGGACAGTATTGCTGAACTTGTCTGAGTTAGATTTGGAATAACTGAACCGTACAGCAAAATGTTGGTTGTGGTAGACCTTTCTGTCCTTGGTCAACTTAAAATACTGTTGAACAGCATCTTCAACACTGCGCTTGTTATGCTTTGGGGCTTCTGTGCAGATATATTACACAAAGTCTTTACAATACTTATTCATTGCATGGTGATATTTATTCTTTTAGGTCAAATAGAGACTTATAAGGAGCCGACTTCCGGTCCTCGGTTGGCTTGGGCTGTTTCTTTTGAAAACCTAACGAGTTTCTCTCCCAAAAAACACCGTCTGAATATCCTTGTATTCCCGGGTCGATTGCGGCATTGGCCAGCCGTTTTGCCGCCCACAGACAATACTCAGCGTTAATCTCCACGCCAAGAAACTTGCGTTTTAGTTTGCGCGCAACAACTGCGGTGGTACCACTGCCAAGGAACGGATCGAAGATTCGGTCGCCCGGCCGCGTGGAGGCAAGCACAAGTTTGGCATACAACTTCTCGGGTTTCTGAGTCGGATGGTCCGTATTTTCAGGCATCGACCAAAAAGGGATACTTATATCGTCCCAAAAATTTGACGGATACGTTATACGGAAATTCCCCGACTCGGTCTCTTCCCAATCTTTTGGCCGACCATCAACCTTGTATGGCGCAATGACTTTGCGTTTCATCATTACCGAATCAACGTCAAAGTAATAGTCTTTTGGGTTCTTTACAGCAAACCATATATCCTCCATGCCGTTTTTCCAATTTGACTTTGCTCCGCGGCCTTTTTCACGCTGCCATGTGATACGGTTGATGACCGTCAATCGCTCCTCAATTACTTTTTGCATAGAGGCCGTACATTTCCAGTCCCCACACATATATAGGGAGCCATTATCCTTCAGCTTGTCACACACCTTGTAGAACCAACTGCGCAAATAATCTTCGTAAGCCTCAGAATTCATAGATGAAAATTTCTTACCGTTGAAATCCTTGTCAAGATTATAAGGCGGATCTATAATAATCAAGTCAAAGTAATTATCGGGCACACTGTCCAGACAGGCGAGCAGCTCACCGTTAACGATCATATCGTCATGAAAATCAGACCTCAAGTCACCCGGCGCAGAGATACAACGGGACAATGCCGGTATTTCTTTTGGCTCTACGGTTAATGTCCTGTTACGTTCCGCTCTATGTTTCGAAATATTTGCTATCATACTCTTTCAAGGATATGGTTGGGAACAAAGGTACAAAAAAAATCTCAATCAGAAACCGACAGGCGTTTAGAAGCCGACGCGGGTAGAGCGGCCTTTGAGTTTTTCTTCGGAGCATAGTTTCTCGAGTTGGTCGATGGTGGGGAGTTGTCCGTCGAGCACTTCGGTCATCAGCGCTTTTCTGACGATATTGTCGATCTCGCCTCCGCTGAAGTCGTGGCGCCCGGCGAGCGTAGCGGCCTCGTTTTCGGACAAGGACGGCAACTTGTTCAACCATATTTTCTTCTTGGCCTCGATTGAGGGTCGGTCAAAGCGTATCTTGAACAGGAATCGGCGCTCGAAGGCTTTGTCGAGGTTTTCGGCAAGATTTGTTGTAGCGATAAGGATGCCTTCGAGTTTCTCCATTTCCTCGAGGATAATGTTCTGTATGGCATTTTCTGTTTGATCGATACTGCTGTTACCACCGGTCTTGCGTGACGAGAAGATGGCGTCTGCCTCGTTGAAGAGCAGTATCGGTTTTATCGCCGAGCGCTTGCATTGCTGCTTATAGCGGGAAAAGATGTCCTTGACGATTTTCTCGCTTTCGCCATACCACATGCTCTTGGACGCTGATATGTCAACATGGATAATGTCGCGCCCTGTGGCACGGGCCCATTGCATAACCGATTCCGTTTTGCCGGTGCCGGGCGCGCCGTACAGGAGTACCGCGATGCCTTTCGGCAGCCCCTTCGCCTCAAGTCGGGCGACGAGGGTCGAGTAGTTTTCTTCCTTCAACGATTCGCCTACCATGTTGAGCCGGGATGTCTCCTGGGGCGAGAAGAACAGTTGCTTGCCGGTGATGTCAGTAGCCTTGATAAGGTTCTTCGCATCCGGTTTGTCGATATAGAACGCGGCATCCTCGCCGAAGTAAAGTTCCTTGCCTTTGTCGGTGAGTTCGAGCGACGTGTATTCGCCAAACAACGATGAGTGGGTCACCATCTCCATCAAGTCGAGTCGCTGCAACTTGTGGGATTCTTCCTTAAACTCCTTGATGGCTTTATTCCTCAAATTAACAGGATAGAGGTTGCCGAGCTCGCGCGTCAGACTCAACTGATCGGCGTTAGCACAAGCGTCGCAGCCGATATAGAACAAGGCGCGCAGGTCCTCTTCGGCAATAACTTCTTTTATGCGTTTAAGGGACGGGACGGTCTGCATGTTGGAGTCTTCGAGCATATTGATTTTCTCGGCAAGACGTTCCAGAGCTTTGCTGTTCTGGAGGTCATACTCCTTGCTGTGCACGAACTCTCTTACCTTCTTGACGAAAGAATAGGTGTTCAAACCGAGATACTTGGCTCCGAACACGGCAAAATCGTCGCCGAGCAACAGTTTCTGCCCTTTTAAGGAGAGGGTCACTGACTCCTTGTCGCCCGCAACCTCCACCAATCCGGATTTTACGAGAGGATTGGTGCCGTCGATTAGCGAAGTCTGCACCTTAAATCGCACTCCGAACGATTCGTACATGTCCCTCAGAGTAGATGCCAGCTCGGTATTGCTGTCGCCGTTGTCGTCCACGTAGTCCTTGCATATCTCGTAGAACAGCGCTCTGTCCGAGATTGAGTCGACGAGGCCCTTCAATTCATTGACAAACGCAAGCGACTGATTCTCGGACTCTAAGTCTGCGACAAAGTGGAGTAATGCCTCGGCGGTCACCTCACGGTCCTGGATCTGAGAGTCGACCAGACTGCAGAAGTCGTAGCGATCGAACTCCTTGTTGAGAATCCTGCTGTCGCGAAACTCGGGTACGCGATTTTCGAGGATGCACCCTATCACATAGTTGGTCACCATAAAATTCTGGCGGACGAGACGGCATTCGCCCAGGTCGGTCTGGGCTACATAGCCTTTCTTAAGTAGAGTCTTGAGTGCCGGCACATACTCCATCACGTCCAACTGAGCCGCGCCAAAATAGCGGGCGACATCGTCGAGGTCGGAGCTGCGCCCGGCGCAACTGCGGTCGAACAGCGCAGAAAATATTATGGCCTCCTCTTTCGACTCCAGCCCAAGGGTTGACATCATCCCGGCCAGAGCGTCGGTGAGTTCCTTGGTGCCTAAACGCTTCAGTTTGCCGTCACGTAATTTACCGGCTGCCAGTTTCAGATACTGTATGGATTTCTTACACATGATAATAGAGGTTATAGTGATACGCATTTTTCTTTTCGTCTGCAAAATTACAATACGAGTGTCTCAAAGGGTGAGACACCAATAATTTTTTTGTTTTTCAACAAAAAAATTATTGGTGATGCATACAATGAGACAGCTTTGTCGTAACTTTGCAGATATAAATGCACAACACTATGAATCAACTCCAAAAGTACACCTGGCTGATAGAGACAATACGCCGTGCCGGCAAGATCTCGCACAAGAACCTGTCCGACCGATGGGAGCACGAGTCGCTGCTGAGCGACTTCAGGCCATTGCCCCGTGCAACATTCAACCGTTGGCGCAAAGCCATCCTGGACCAATTTTCGATCGACATCAGATGCCAAATGGGAGACAACCTCTATTATATCGCAAATCCGGAAGAAGTAAAGCAAGATAAGCTCAAAAATTGGATGCTCGACTCGTTGGCCGTCGGCAATGCCATCGGCGAAAGCATGGCGTTGAAAGGACGCATATTAGTCGACGAGATACCATCGGGACGCGACCACCTGATAACAATGTTGGAAGCCATGAAACGCAACCGCGTAGTCACCATTACCTACCATCCCTTCAAGAAAGACCGCAGCTTTACATTTCCCGTCCACCCGTACTGCGTAAAACTATTCGAAAACCGATGGTATGTCCTTGCCAAAAATGTTGACTACGGCGACATGCGCCTGTACGGCCTCGACCGAATCGAGCACGCTGAAATCCGGACCGAGACATTCCACCTGCCAAAAGATTTTGATGCCGAGACATTCTTTGCCACAGCATTCGGCATCGTCGTCGATGCCAACGTGCCGCCCCAACGCATCGTCATAAGGGCCAACGCCGAGCACAAACCCTACCTGACAACTTTGCCACTGCATCACAGCCAACGACTCATTGAGGACCACGGCGATTATGCCGACTTCGAACTCTACGTCGCCCCCACTTACGACTTCGTGATGCGACTGCTCCAAGTCGGCGCCATGGTCGAAGTCCTCAGCCCTCCAACCCTCCGCCAAACCATGAAACACTGGACCACCGACCTCCACAACCTCTACAAAAACGACTGATATGTCCGAAAAATTGAAAGACTCAATAACAGATGACCCTTGTGACCTGGCAAAGTGTGGCCATATCGGCATAAAAGAGATATGCGACACAGAGATTAATTTCTTTGTCCCGGAGTATCAACGCGGATATCGATGGAATGAAGCTCAAATCGACCGTCTGATAGATGACATTAATAATTATGAACAGGCTAACGATGGAGACTACTATTGTCTCCAGCCCTTAGTTGTATTGTACGACAGCACTAAATCGTGCTTCCGCGTTATCGACGGCCAACAACGCCTGACTACTACTTGGCTGCTTCTTAAGCTGTTGGGCGTAAGGGCAGTCTTTAACCTAATATACGCCCGCGACAATTGCCTCCCTTCTGACTTCGGTAATCTCAACATCGACGAATCTACCGAAGAAAGATACCGCATAACCACTGCGTGCGCAACCATCTCTACAAAGTTAAAAGCAATCGATAAAGACAAACTACAAGAGATATTACTGGATAAAGTAAAGTTCATTTGGTATCCGGTCAAAGGTGACTCTGAGTACGAACATAAGCTTTTTCTGAACCTGAACTCCGGGAAAATACCTCTCAACGACGCTGAATTAATCAAAGCATTATTGTTTCACGATGTAGGTCGGGGCGAGAACAACGAGCGCACATTGCGCCAGACTGGCATGGCTCAGCAGTGGGACATGATGGAGAAAACGCTTAGACAGCCCTCGTTTTGGCATTTTATAGCAGGCCGCGAAGAGGTCAACCCATGTGCTATGGACTATCTATTGGACATCCATTACAGAGCACATACTACTGATGACGAACGTACGAATTATGAGAAGAATACTGCCCCTGTATTCACATGGGTAGAGGATCGATCTAACAAGGCAGATGTATGGGAAGAAATTATGACTACCTTCGACCGCTTGCAAGGGTGGTACAAAGATTTGGAGTGTTATAACCTTATCGGTTACCATACATCTTTTATCGCAGCTGAAGCGAGAAAGGATAAACTGGCAGAGTATCTAAGCCAAATGAACGACAAGTCGACGACTACAACAATGTTTAAGGCCACGCTTTGGGATTCAGCGATACGTGAAGACAATTTGGTGTCGGAAGAAGATGAGGTGAAGATAATGACTGACCAGCATAATGAATTGGCGTTACTTGAATATAGATACAAAGCTGATAACTATAAAATCAGCAAGATATTGTTACTGCTTAACATCTCATTCTATTCAATAGGTGGCGTGAAGCGTAGATTTGAATTTGACAAATTCAATGATCCGGAAAACCCCTGGAATATTGAGCATATATCTCCTCAAAATCCTAAAGATAATAGTCAATTACTAAAATGGTTAGATGAAATCAAGTGCGAACTGCCGAAAGACATCAAGGATATAAAAGGACTCCTGGAACGCATTGAACAAACCGAGGAAAAAGACTTTACCGAGCTGAAAGCCTTAACGAGTGAAGAACGTGATAACTTCAATAGAATCAAGGAGAAATACCTTCCGACTGAAGAAAATTATATTATGACGCTGCCAAACCTGACGTTACTCACGGAACATACCAACAAGAGCATCGGCAACAAATTCTTTTTTGACAAACGAAAAGCCTTGTGTCAAAAACAGGAAGACGGCTGCTATATTCCTCAACTGACCTGGAATGTATTTACTAAATGGTATAGCCCTAATGCGACCACTCCGCTCTTTTGGGAAGAGTCGGATAGAGTTGCGTATAAAGACGGTATTGTGAAACTACTTAAACGAATTTTGGAGTATATAAACACCCATTACGGCAATGAATCTAAGAGAATTACTAAATAATAACAACTTTAACGAAATCTGCATCCCGCGCCTGCAGCGAGATTACGCACAAGGCCGTAAAACCGACAAAATTCGGGACATTCGCGACAAATTACTAACCGAAATCTTCTCCGGAAAACCGGTACATCTCAACATGATTTTTGGCGAAGAGGTCAAGGGACGTTTCATCCCTATCGATGGACAGCAGCGACTGACCACATTGTTTCTGCTATACCTGTATCGTCACAAGGTCTATCGTACGGATCAAGAAGATGAAACTCTCAAGAAATTCACTTACGAAACGCGGCGCAGCTCGACCGATTTCATTAAACACTTGGTAAAGAATAAGTGGCCAGAGAGCATAGGGCACAATAAGTTTTCTCAAACCATACGCAACGAAAATTGGTACCGGATTGTATGGGACGAGGACCCGACAGTGGAGGGAATGCTTGTCATGCTCGACGAGATTCACAATCGAGCTATAGCACTTGCAACCCCGGAGGAATTTCCTGATTTAGAAGCTCTGACGTTTGATTTCGAAGATCTTAAGGGTTTAGGATTGAACGAATCGCTGTATATCAAAATGAATTCTCGAGGTCTCGAACTTAATAACTTCGAAATCATCAAATGCTCAATAGAGAATTGTCTTCCTAAAGGTCATCTTGGCACCGAGAAGGACTGCTTCCAATCGTATGTGTATGAGGATAATATCCAATACCTCAGAGCTAAGCCTTTTGCTGATCAATGGAAATGGTGTATCGATCGAAAATGGGCCGATTGGTTTTGGAACCGTACGGAACATGAAGGCGCTACTTATTTCCTTAAGTTTATAATGCTATATACCATTGGCTTCGATGCTGCTCTGGGCTCAGGTAGTCAGAAGGACAAATCCTTGCGTTTTAGCGACATACGAGCACGGTTTAACAACAATACCTTGTCATGGCAACATTTGGTCAAGGGCCTGGACTCAACCCAAGATTATTTGGTTCGCCTCGCAAAACTATTGAACCGAATTGTTTCAACCGACGGAGACTTTCGCTCTGCGTGGGGTGACGAATATTCTTTTAAGAATATCAAAGATGACAGCTTAAAGCCGACTGCCGTCATTTTTGCACTTTCCTGCTATACTGGTAGTTATTTCGAAGGCTGCGAATTTGATGAATGGTTGCGCGTTTGTTTCAATCTGATTGAAAATATAGATAGCGTAGAGTTATTTATCACTATTTGTAAAGAGATTAATGACCTTTCCGATATTTCCACCGACATTCTGAATGGCTTGCTGAATCGGGGAAAACTATCCAAAAGATTGGAGCAAGAAAGGGAAAAGGCAAAGTTGTTGCTTCGCGGGGTCGCGAAGGTGAGAGAAGCCGAGCGTCATAAATTGTTTCGTGGAAATATCCGTCAGTTGTTAGTCGACAAACATAATCATTATACCCACATTTTCAATAATATAAAATGGAACAACCTCAAAAAATACTTCGACGAAGACGGAAAATTCCGGAAGGGAATAGAATACGACTTCGTTGTAGCGTTCTTGAAGAGTTGTGATAAAGCCGAACAGCTCAATAATAGTTCGGAAATACTCAATTTCTCCGGTGACAACGTCAGGAACCGTCTACAGACTGAAAGTCTGGTTTCCGTTTTCGACAACATCCTTGGTTCCACTAATCTAAACGAGGTAAAAACCTATCAAATAAGCGATTCAGAAGAGTGGAACCAATATCGAGATGCCATTTGTCATAAGGAGATCGTCCACGCTGTACTATCCAGGGTTAGGACACTTTCGTTTGTCTATAAGGGTATGATGTTCTTGCTTCGTAAGGGATCACATAGAACATCGAATGACTATATAGCCCTTGATTATAAGCTTCCGGATGGTAGTCGGCGGTACCGTAATCGTTTCCTTGCCGATATCGGTTATGATGGAAACCGCGTTGCCGACCACCATAACCTTTGGTGGGGAGCCGACATCCGGTTCAAAATCAAAGAACAAGCTTTTGAGTGGACCATCTGGAACTGGATATACCCCCTGACAGACAGCGGCGACCGTCTAAAAGACGTCAATGGCAACGAGCTTTGCTTGAATCCCTATAACATTGCACCCCAAGACCTCGCCCAGGAACTCCTTAGACTCATCTCACCAACACCAATTGATTCAACAGATACGTAATTACCACAAAAGCACCTTCATAAGTGGGTGCTTTTGCGCTAACGAGAGTGTTATAAGTTCAGATATTCCTTTAGGGCGTCGACATATTCTTCGAATGCCTTACGCCCATGTTCCGTTATTCGGCAGACAGTTCGCGTTTTCTTACCGACAAATCCCTTCTCGGTAGAGATATACCCGGCAGACGAAAGCTTATCAAGCTGAACACTCAGATTGCCTGCGGTGGATTCGGTTTTCTCCTTGAGATAAACGAAATCCGCCTCCTCGACATTCATAAGAATGGACATTACCGCAAGTCTAAGTTGCGAATGCAACAACGGATCAAGTTCTTTCATTCTTCCTGAGATTTATTTTTTCTTGAAATGATGAACGCAGGAACAATGAACATCAAGAGAAAGCAAAGGATATAGAGAGGAACAACCCATGAATAGAGTAAAGGAACTTGACAGAGATTGCAAATTATGATTGCAAAGCCGGTAAAGATGGAGAAGACACCGCCGAATACGTATGAGTTCTCACGAAGCAACAACCCCGTCATGGCGGCACCAAATCCCACGATTATAAAAGCGTAGTAGAACATTGCCAGCCACGCCTGAGGGTAGCCGCACTGTTGAGCAATGAAACAACCGACTGTTAGACCAATGGCAATATAACCAACCGTTTTCCATAGACCTTCGCTAACTTTGTCGAGATAGGTTTTAGTCGAACTTCTCTCTTTTCTCTTGGAGGCGAGAAGTATGTTTGCAGGGATACCGATAACCGGAATGGCAAACCACACGAAATTGAACCGGGGATCTTGGGTCATGTAAATCAGACCCCAAGCAACGGCAGCCGTTACGATAGTGAGCACAGCCCACATTACTGAAATACGCAGATCATAAGGAGCGACACTACGCTTAGTTTTTTGAATCATTGACGTAATTAGTTCCATGCTTTGTTGTGGTGTTAGTTTTTTGTCATCCATTTTTAGAAGTTTCTTTTGAGATTAGTAAATCGGTTTATATCATAAACCATCTATATCTTAAAAAGAGCGGCCGCGCGCCTCCGCTCCAATTCCGCCCACAAAGTTAATATAGTTTATTTTATAAACCAAATTTTCCCCCACTTTTTTTCAAAACTTTTGAAAAAAACACTCCATGCAGCAATTCATGTAAACCGCACGTTTACAGAGTTTGGTAAAGCAAGGAGAGCTCTATAAACGTGCGGTTTCAAAAAAAGATTGCCTCATTTGGTTTCCTTGACGGAGGGAACGGTGCGTCAGCGGGTGAGGATTTTGGTTGTGGTGGAGCCTTGGCGGCGGATGATGAGGGTGGGGGTTGCGTGGGTGCTGGTGGGGATTGCTGTCGCTGCGTTGGTTGGGGTTGCGTGGGTGTTGGAAATACTGGTGGGGAGGGATGTGGAGGTGGAAGTATTGGAGGAAGGGGGGACGGGGCGGCCGTCAAGGGTGTAGTAGGTGGCGGGGGCAGCTGCGTCGTCGAGGGTGGTGGCCGGGTCGATGGTGGGATCGGTGACGGCGGTGGGGACGGGTGGCACGGTCAGGGCGTTGTAGGTGG
>CAZNGJ010000025.1:0-24371 GCA_964572615.1 uncultured Bacteroides sp. | reverse complement strand
AATTAGTTCGGCCAACTGGTCGACCTCGGTCGAAATCTCCGGGATGATGGCCGCCTCGGCTCCCGAAGCGATGGCGCCGTTGAGGGCAAGGAAGCCGGCATCGCGACCCATGACCTCGATGAAGAACAGACGCTCGTGACTCGTGGCTGTGTCGCGGATCTTGTCGACACACTCCATGATGGTGTTCAGCGCCGTGTCGTAGCCGATGGTCGAGTCGGTGCCGTACAGATCATTGTCGATCGTGCCCGGCAAGCCGATTATGGGATAATTGAACTCGTTGGCGAATACGCGTGCACCCGTCAGCGATCCGTCGCCACCGATAACGACCAAGGCGTCGATTTCGTGGCGGCGCAGCACGTCGTAAGCCAGCTGACGACCTTCCGGCGTAGTAAACTCCTTGCAACGAGCAGTCTTAAGGATAGTACCGCCCTGCTGTATGATGTTCGACACATTCTGTGTCTTGAATTCAACTATTTCGTCGTCGATAAGACCGCGATAACCGCGGTAGATGCCCTTGACACGCAGCCCGCTGAAGATAGCCGAGCGAGTCACGGCACGTATTGCAGCATTCATGCCGGGAGCATCGCCACCCGACGTCAGAATTCCTACTGTTTTAATTTCTGCCATAATAATGGTCCATTATTTTTGTAACAATACAAGTTTGGATATATGTGATGCATCTATAACAACCACCACCCCCACAAAGTTTAGCGAGCGAGGAGGGCGCGGATGGCGAGGGAGTAGCTGAGGGGGCCGAAGCCGGCGATGGTGCCGACGCAGGCGGGGGCGATGAGGGATGTGTGGCGGATGGGTTCGCGGGCGGCGGTGTTGGACAGGTGTACTTCGATGACGGGGGTGGGCACGCCGGCGATGGCGTCGGCCAGGGCGAGCGAGGTGTGGGTGTAGGCACCGGCGTTGAGGACGATGCCGATGCAGTAATCGTCGGCACGGGTGTCGTGGATGGCGTCAATGAGGACGCCTTCGTGGTTGCTCTGTATGGCCTCGAGGCGTACGTCGGGGAACTCGAAGCGGAGGCCGTCGAGGATGTCATCGAGTGTTGCGCGGCCGTAGATGTCGGGCTCGCGCGTACCTAACAGGTTGAGGTTAGGACCGTTGAGAATCAGGATGTAGGGTTCCACGTTATAAAGTACTTTAGTGTTTGAGGGCTACGCGGATTGTGGGGGGCAGATTGGCATTACGGCGGTCGACGGCATCGGCGACTTCGCGGGCCAGGTGCACAAAATATTGGGCCGTCAGGGTATCCTCGGCGGCTATTGGACTGCCGCTGTCATTGTGCTCGCCTACGGCTGCCACGAGGGGAATCTGTGCCAACAGGCGTATGCCGAGTTCTTCGGCGAGGCGCACAGCGCCGCCGTTACCGAAGATGTAGTAGCGTTCGTCGGGATGCTCTTCGGGGGTGAACCAGGCCATGTTCTCGACCATGCCGAGGACGGGTACGTTGACCTTGTCGCCGGTAAACATGGCAGTGCCTTTGCGGGCGTCGGCGAGGGCGACTTCCTGGGGTGTCGACACAATGACTACTCCGGTGATGCCGAGGGTCTGGACGAGGGTCAGATGGATGTCGCTGGTGCCGGGAGGCATGTCGATGAGGAAGTAGTCGAGGTCACCCCAAGCTGCCTGCTCGATGAGTTGCTTGAGGGCATTGGACGCCATCGAGCCGCGCCACAGCACGGGCGAGTTCTTGTCGACTAGGAAGCCGATGGACAGCATCTTGACGCCAAATTTCTCGACGGGCAGGATGAGGTTTCGGCCGTCCTCTGTCTGCTCCATGTAAAGTGTCTCGTCCTCGACTCCGAACATTTTGGGCAGCGACGGACCGAAGATGTCGGCGTCGAGCAGGCCGACCTTGTAGCCTTCGCGAGCCAGCGCCACGGCTAGGTTGGCGGCGACGGTGCTCTTGCCTACTCCACCCTTACCGCTGGCCACGCCTACGATGTTCTTCACGCCGCGCAGCACGGGAGTCTCCTTCTTTGTGGGCGCTGCGGCACGCGTCTTGACAGCTATGTTACCCTTGATGTCGGCATCGGGCGCCGCAAAGGTCAGTATGGCCTGCTCGGCAGCCTTGACGATGCTCTTGATGAAGGGGTCGGTGGGTCGGTCGAAGATTAGCGAGAAGCTGACCTTACGGCCATTGATGCGGATGTCGTCCTCGACCATGCCGAGTTCAACGATATTCTTGCCGTTACCGGGGTAACGCACTTTCGAGAGAGCCTCGGTGATGAGTGCGGGATATAGCGGGGTATTATTGTCCATTTATGCGATTATTTGGTGTGAAACGTGACGGCGGGATTGCACAGTTGGGGACACTGCACCTGGCCGCGGGAATAACTGCGATAGGTGTCAAACTCGATGTCGGCATCAAGTTCGGTCAGGGGAACGTCGGGCTCGACGCGGAATGCTATGTACTTGATAGACAGTCCACGGTCTATCCACTGGCGTTCGTAGTGGGTCTTGATGTCGAGGATATCGTCGACAGTGTCGGGATTGGCGTAGAGGTTGTCGGTGCTTGCCAGTACGGAGAACGCCTCGGGGTTGGTCTCGGTGAGCAACCGGGTGTAGGTGAACAGGAAAGGGCTGTCGGTCTTGAGGTGAATGATGCCGCCGGGACGGAGGATACGACGGTACAGGTCGATAAACCGCGTGGAAGTCAGGCGCTTGCGTACTTTCTTCATCTGCGGGTCGGGGAACGTGATCCATATCTCGTCGACCTCGCCCGGACCGAAAAAGGCATCGATCATCTCGATATGTGTGCGCAGGAAGGCCACGTTGGTCATGCCGGCGTCGCGAGCTTCGGTGGCTCCGCTCCACATACGGGCGCCCTTGATGTCGACGCCGATAAAGTTCTTGTCAGGGAAGCGTCGCGCCAGTCCGACGGTGTACTCGCCCTTGCCGCAGCCCAATTCGAGCACGATGGGATTGTCGTTTTGGAAGAAGTCGCGACGCCAGTTGCCTCGCATCGGAAAACCCTTCTCGCGAAGCACGGCAAAAGGATACTGGAAGACGAACGGTATCGTCTCCATCTCACTGAATTTCTGTAGCTTATTCGGTGCCAAAATCTTTTGTTGCTTTTATTAACGACGGGCCAGTTTGAGCGACGAGGTCATACCGTTGTCGAGGGTGATGGTCACCACAAATACACGGCCGGAAAGCCCTGCGGTGTCAAGCACGGCAGTCATATCGCGCGGTTCTACCGACATCAGCAGACGTCCCGCGGTATCGAACAGGCGCACCACGTCGATGTCGGCGCCGTCGCTTTCGATATGAAGGTCGTCGCCAACAAAACGGGCGCGCACCTCAGGCGCCGTTACTCCGTCGGCTATTGTAACGTCCGAACCCGTCTGAATCTCAAACTCGAATTTATTCCATTGGTCGGCAGCGCGATATGCGGTTTCGTAATCCTTGTAAATAGCCAGTTTTACGGCAGGCTGATCGACACCGGCCCATACGTTCTCGCCCAGTTCGGGAACCGATTGAGTAGCCGTAGCGTCAATGCGTTTCAGACCCGTCATATCCTCCATGGCATAGTCGCCGATGCGGATCAGTGCGGGTGGCAGTACAATCTCCGAGATACCCGACTGGTCGGCCAAGGCATAGTTGCCGATTTCCTCAAGCGTGGTGGGCAGATTGAGATCGGTCAGCCGAGTGCCGTTGAAGGCGTGGTCGCCGATAGTAATCAGGCCGGCGGGCAATTCAATTGCCGACAGATTGGCATCGCCAAAGAATGCACCGGCACCCAGAGCGGACAGATTGCCGGACAGTTCGACCGTCTCGACCTCCGTGCCGGCAAACGCCTGCTCGCCGATCACGTCAAGTGCGGTGGCATTAGCCAAATCAACGGTCTTCAGACCGGTACCTGCAAACGCCGACGCGCCAAGATGGCGCAGCGAACGGCCGAAAGCAAAGTCCGTCAAAGCCTTGTCTCCCTCGAAGGCACGGTCGCCAATGCCGACAACCTTCTCGCTACCCTTGACAGTGGCCAAAGCCGAGCAACCACGGAACGTACCGTCGGGGATAACGGTCGCCGAGCCCATATCCACCGTCGTAAGAGCCGGACAGTCAGCAAATACCGCCACACCCATACGCACGTCCGGCATAGTCACCGTGCGCAAGTTGGCACAGGCTGCAAAAGCACCCGTACCCACCGAATCGATATTAGCAGGGAGCGACACGACAGTCAACGCCGTGTTCATGAACGCACCGTCGCCGATGGTGAGACCGGTTGTAGCAGGATATTTTACACTATTCAACCCGAGACCGCTGAATGCGCCCGCGGGAATCGTTGCGGCCGGGTACGCCGACGCGCCATGCAACTTCACTCCTTTGTAAGCCTCAATCGAGACACCCGACAGATCAAGACTCTTCAAAGCCTTCATCTCCGAGCCTATAAAGTATAAGTCCGACGCATCCACAGGGCCGCTGACTACCAACGTGGTAACAGCCGAAGGATTGGATATGACAGATTTAAGCGAGCCGGCCTCGACCGAGTTGACATCCAGACCGAAGGCTCCGGCCACACTGATGACACTCAACACGAGCGCTGCTGTTATTTTTCTTGTATTCATTTGTGTTTTCTTGTATTCAATTGTGCACATTCTGTTCGTTCGAACCGCAAACTATTGGTTCGAACCACAAAGTTACTAATTTTCTGCCAATTATCTAACGCTTTCCGTCTTAATTAATGTTGCAATCTCTTTTGCACGTTAGGGGAGGGTGGCGCCCCAGGAGGCGCGGTCCATGGCGCGGTAGGAGATGGCTTCGGCGATGTGGGTGCGGGTGATGGCGGGGCTGTCGTCGAGGTCGGCGATGGTGCGGGCGACGCGCAGGATGCGGTCGTAGGCGCGTGCCGACATCTGGAACTTGTTGATGGCTGCGGTGAGTGTGTCGCGGGTCTCGGGAGTGAGTGCGCAGTAGCGGCGCAGCAGGGCTGAGTTCATCTGGGCGTTGGTGTGCACAGCGGGGTTGTCGGCAAAGCGGCGGGTCTGTATCTCGCGGGCGCGGACTACGCGTGCCCGGATGTCGGCCGACGACTCGCCACGGCCTTCGTTGGTCAGTTCCTCGATGGGTACAGGCTCAATAAATACCTGGAGGTCAATGCGGTCGAATAGTGGTCCGGATATGCGGTTTTTGTAGCGTGCGACGGCTCCCGGCGGGCATGTGCAGGCGCGTGTCGGGTGGGTGTAATAGCCACAGGGGCACGGATTCATGGAGGCGACGAGCATAAAGCCGGCGGGATAATCGACGGTGTACTTGGCGCGTGACACGGAGATGGTGCGGTCTTCGAGGGGCTGGCGGAGTACTTCGAGTACCTGGCGGCTGAACTCTGGGAACTCGTCGAGGAAGAGTACGCCGTTGTGCGCAAGCGAGATTTCGCCGGGCATGGGATTGGTACCGCCACCGACGAGTGCAACAGGCGAGATGGTATGGTGGGGCGATCGGAATGGCCGCACGGTCATGAGGCGGTTGCCCGCGCCCAACTTGCCTGCTACGGAGTGTATCTTGGTGGTTTCGAGGGCTTCTTCGATGGTGAAGGGAGGCATGATGGTTGGTACGCGCTTGGCCATCATGGACTTACCGGAACCGGGAGGTCCGATCATGAGGATGTTGTGGCCACCGGCGCAGGCTATCTCAAAGGCGCGGCGCACCTCGGGCTGCCCTTTGACATCGGCAAAGTCGATGTCGAAGTTGGTCTGTGCGAGAGTGAAAGCGTCGTTAAGGTCGACCTTGGCGGGCTGTATCAGCGAGTGGTCGGCCAGGAAGTTGAGCACCTCGAGGAGGCTGTGCGCTCCATACACGTTAAGGCCGTCAACGACAGCGGCTTCGTCAGCGTTTTCGGCGGGGACGATGATTGACTTGAAGCCCTCGCTACGGGCCGCAAGCGCAATTGGCAGCGTGCCCCGGATGGGCAGGAGTGTGCCGTCGAGCGACAGTTCGCCCATTATCATGAAGCTGTCCAGGTCGGGCACTGTGATCTTCTCGGCGGCGGCCAGGAGCGCCAGGGCTATGGGCAGGTCGAATGCCGAGCCTTCCTTCTTGACGTCGGCGGGCGCGAGGTTAATCACTATGTTGTGGCGCGGGAAATCGAGTCCGACGTTAGCAAGGGCGGCACGGATGCGCTCGGTCGACTCCTTGATGGCGGTGTCGGGCAATCCTACCATGGTAAAGAGCGCACCGCGGGTTACGGACACTTCGATGGTGATTTTTATGGCGTTGACACCACGCAGAGCGGCGCCGTAAGTCTTTACAAACATGGTGATTAGGGAATAATTGGGTTAGGATTCTATTCGAGGTCGCCGGATGCAAACAGCCCGAAGGTATCGGCCTGTTTTAGCCCGAGGTGAGAGAAGGCAAGCGGGGTGACCTCGCGACCGCGGGGGGTGCGCTTGATGAAGCCCTCCTTTATCAGGTAGGGTTCATACACCTCCTCGAGCGTGCCGGGGTCCTCGCCCAAGGCGGTGGCTATGGTGGTCAGTCCGACGGGGCCGCCGTTGAATTTCTGAATGATGGTCCGGAGTATCTTGTTGTCGATTTCGTCGAGTCCGTACTTGTCGATATTGAGGGCTTCGAGAGCGTACGCGGCTATGCGAGTGTCGATTCGGCCCGTCCCGAGTACTTGGGCAAAGTCGCGCACACGGCGCAACAAGGCGTTGGCGATACGCGGGGTGCCGCGCGAACGGCGGGCGATATCGTGGGCTGCCTCAGCGTCAATATCGACACCGAGCAACGATGCCGACCGGCGCAGGATGCGCTCGAGCACATCGTGGTCGTAGTATTCCAAGTGGCAATTGATGCCGAAACGGGCACGCAGCGGCGCTGTCAGCAGACCCGACCGGGTCGTGGCACCAACGAGGGTGAACGGGCTCAGATTGAGCTGCACCGAGCGGGCTCCGGGACCTTTGTCGATCATGATGTCGATGCGGTAATCCTCCATAGCCGAGTAGAGGTACTCCTCGACTACGGGGCTGAGACGGTGTATCTCGTCGATGAACAACACATCGTTCTCCTCGAGCGAAGTCAGGATACCCGCCAGATCGCCGGGCTTGTCGAGCACCGGTCCGGAAGTAATCTTCATGCCCACACCGAGTTCGTTGGCGATGATGCCGGACAGGGTCGTCTTGCCCAGACCGGGAGGGCCAAAGAGCAAGAGATGGTCGAGGGCCTCGCCACGCATCTTGGCGGCGCTGACAAATACTTTAAGATTGGCGACAATCTTATCCTGGCCATTGAACGACTCGAACGACAGCGGGCGCAGCGCCTTCTCGAAGTCGCCGTCGCTCTTGTCGGCCGCAGCATCACGGCGTATGTCGAAACTATCTGCCATATTATCAGGGTAATATCTTAGAGTTCAAGTACGGCTTGCTTGAAACGGCGGCCGCGGTCCTCGTAGCTTGTGAAGAGGTCGAAACTGGCGCAGCACGGCGACAGTAGCACGGTATCGCCCTCGGTGGCGAGCGACCGGCACGCCGCTACGGCATCTGCGAGGTTGTCGGTCGAAGTGACCGGCACGTGAGCGCTGAAGAAGTCAACAATCTTATTGTTGTGCAAGCCCATAGCCACGATGGCCTTCACCTTCTCCTTGACCAGGGGCAGTATCTCGCTGTAATCGTTGCCCTTGTCCTTGCCGCCGAGGATGAGCACGGTGGGCGTCTTCATCGACTCGAGCGCGTAGAATGTCGAGTTGACGTTGGTGGCTTTCGAGTCGTTGATATAGCGCACGCCGTCCACCGTAGCCACATATTCCAAGCGATGTTCGACACTCTCGAAGTTCGACAAGGCGTGGCGCACCTTCTCGGCAGGGATGGCCAGCAGGCAAGCCGACAGAGCGGCTGCCAGCGAGTTATATAGATTATGTAAGCCATTGAGGGACAGGTCGGCGCGGCTAAAGTCCATGCTGGTACGAGGAGTATTTACAATCACCCGACCGTCGCGGACGTAAGCCGCCGGGCGAGGCTGACCCTCTTCCTCCCGGTCGGTTTCGGCAAACGGGAATGCCTGCATCTCGAGCTTCACTTGTTTGAGTTGAGCCTGTATCACGGGGTCGTCCATCCAGTAGACAAATGCGTCGCTGCTGCCCATGTTCTGCAGGATGCGGAACTTGGCGCGGACGTAGTTTTCGAACTTGTGATCGTAGCGGTCCAGATGGTCGGGGGTGATATTGAGCAGCACGGCTATGTCGGCCTTGAAGTCGTACATGTCGTCGAGCTGAAAGCTTGACAGCTCGATGACATAGACCTTGTGCGGTTCGCGCGCCACCTGATAAGCCAGACTGTTGCCCACGTTGCCGGCCAAGCCTACGTCGAGTCCGGCTTCGGTCAGGATGTGGTAGGTCAGCATGGTGGTCGTAGTCTTGCCGTTCGAGCCGGTGATGCACACCATCTTCGAGTCGGTGTAGCGGCCGGCAAACTCTATCTCGCTGACCACGGGGATGTTCTTGGCGGCTATCTCGCGCATCATCGGCGCCTCCTTGGGTATGCCGGGACTCTTGACCACCAAGTCGGCTGCCAGGATGCGCTCGCGGGTATGGGTGCCCGATTCGTACTCGATGCCCTCGGCATCGAGCATTTCGCGGTATTTGGGCTTGATATCGCCCATATCGGAGACGAACACCTCGTATCCTTTGTCTTTGGCCAGGACGGCGGCGCCTACGCCACTCTCGCCCGCTCCGAGTATAGCTATTCTCTTTGCCATGGTTATCTGATTTTGAGTGTAACGAACGTGAATGCAGCCAGGATGATGCAGATAATCCAGAAGCGAATCACGATCTTAGATTCCGGTATGGGTTGCAAAGGTCTCTGTATCAGGGCATCTATACCGGCGTTACCGGCCTTCTGGAAGTGATGGTGCAGCGGGGTCATCTTGAACACGCGCCGACCCTTGGTAGCCTTGAAGTAGGCCACCTGGATCATCACCGACAGGTCCTCGACATAGAAGATGGCGCAGAGGATAGGCAGAAGCAACTCCTTGTGAATCAGGATGGCAAACACGGCAATGATGCCGCCGAGGGTCAGACTGCCCGTGTCGCCCATGAATACCTGCGCCGGGAAGGCGTTGTACCACAGGAAGCCCACCAATGCGCCGATGAAGGCCGCCATATAGACCACTAATTCCTCACTGCCGGGGATGTACATGATGTCGAGGTAGGACGAGTAGATGACGTTGCCGCCAAGGTAGGCCATGATGACGAGCGCCACGCCTATTATGGCCGAGCAGCCGGTCGTCAGACCGTCCAGACCGTCGGTCAGGTTGGCTCCGTTCGAAGTGGCCGACACAAAGAATATCGTAACGATGAGGAAGAATATCCAACCGCCCGTGGCTGCGGCATCCTCGCCCATCCACGATGTCAGCGACGAGTAGTCGAAGTTGTGGTTCTTGACAAACGGGATCGTGGTAACGGGCGCCTTCTCGACGGTGCCGGTGTAAACCACTTCCTCCACGCGGTTGGCATCCGACTCGTAGGTGGTGTTGTCGGTGGCGATGACCATGTCGGGGTTGAGATACATCGTGGCAGCCACGACCACGCCGATACCTACCTGGCCGATAATCTTGTATTTGCCCTTCATGCCCTCCTTGTTGTGCTTCTTGATCTTCTTGTAGTCGTCAAGGAAGCCGATGGTGCCCAGCCAGAGCGTGGCGAAGAGCATGAGCAGCATATAGGGGTTGCCGATATGTGCCACAAGAAGGCACGGCAGGACGATAGCCATGATGATGATGACACCACCCATGGTCGGGGTGCCGGTCTTCTTCATCTGGCCTTCGAGGCCGAGGTCGCGTACTATCTCGCCCACCTGCATCAGCTGCAGACGGTTGATGATGCGGCGTCCGAAGAAAATGGCAAACAACATGGCCAGGACAAAGGCCGCTCCCGAACGGAACGTGATGTACTCGAACAGTCGCGAGCCGGGGATGTTGTATTCTGATAACCAAGTAGAAAGGTAATAAAACATTGCGTTGCGTAATTTTGCGTAATTACTGTTTCAGGTTAGTTAATGTTCGGTTTTTTCCGACCGGGCGTCAAGGGCGGCCTTGGCGTGCTCGCGGTCGTCGAAGTGGATGCGTTCGCGGTTGGCGAACTCCTGGTATGTCTCGTGGCCCTTGCCGGCAATAAGGATTATAGAGCCGGGGATGGCCTCAGAGATGGTGCGGTTGATGGCCTCGGCGCGGTCAATGATGGTGATTACCTCGGCACGACGGTTTTCCACCGCCTCGGCGCCGGCCAGTATGTCGGCGGCTATCGCGGCGGGGTCCTCGCTGCGAGGATTGTCGGAGGTGATGACCAGACGGTCGCTCAGTGTGGCTGCCACCTGCCCCATCATGGGACGCTTGCCGTGGTCGCGGTCTCCGCCGGCTCCGGTTATGGTGATGACGGGCACGCGGCCGGCCGAAACGGCATTGATGGTCTTCAGCACGTTCTCGAGTGCGTCGGGGGTATGGGCGTAGTCCACGATTGCCGTGGTGCCGTCGGCCGCCCTGAATGACTGGAAGCGACCCGCCACGGGAGTCAGCGCACTCAGAACCACGGCAGTCTCCTGCTCGTCGTGACCGAGAGCGACCCATGCGCCGAACACGGCCGTAAGGTTGGCGGCATTGAATCGGCCGATAAACGGAGTATGGACGTCGATACTGTTCAGCGACAACTCCATACCCTCGAAGCCGTCGCTAACTATGCGTCCGCGGAAGTCGGGCGTGCCGTTGAGGCCGTACGTCAGCACCCGGGCGCGGGTGTTCTGCACCATAACGGAGCCGTTGCGGTCGTCGGCGTTGACGAGTGCAAAAGCACTCGACGGCAACATGTCGAAAAACGATTTTTTGGCCTCCAGATAGGCGCGGAAGGTGCCGTGATAGTCCAGGTGGTCGCGGGTCAGATTAGTGAACACGCCGCCGGCAAAGTGCAGACCGGACGTGCGTTGCTGCACCATACCGTGACTGCTAACCTCCATGGCCGCAAAGGTGCATCCGGCGGCTACCATCTCAGCCAGAAGCCGGTTGGTTTCGAGTGGCGAGGGCGTGGTATTGACGGCCGGATAGACCCGGTCCTCAACGCGATTCTCGACCGTCGAGAGCAAGCCTGCCTTGACGCCCGAGCGGCGCGCCATCTCGTAGAGCAATGTGGCGGTGGTGGTCTTGCCATTGGTGCCCGTAACGCCCACTAATGTCAGTTGGCGCGACGGATTGCCGTACCACTCCGACGCCAGGTGACCAAGAGCAACAGCCGCATTGGATACCTTGACGAAGGTCACGCCACTGTGGCCGGCCACCGGGAACTCCTCGGCCACAATAGCCACGGCACCGGCACGGACAGCATCCTCGATAAAGCGATGACCGTCGTTCTGCGGACCGCGCACAGCCACAAACATCGCCCCCGGGACAACGCGCCGCGAGTCGGCAGTAAGGGCTGTGACAAGCACATCGGTGGTCGTGGCATCGGCAATGACGTCCTCGGTGATAATGGTCGAAAGCAGTTTATTCAGTGAATGCATTGTATTTCGTTTTTCGGCCCCACCCCTGCCCTCCCCAAAGGGGAGGGGGTTCAGCCGCCGTAGTTTATATTTCGTAGTTCGTTCCTCGTAGTTTCCCCCTCCCCCTTGGGGAGGGCCGGGGTGGGGCCTCTTATCTCTTCTGCAATTGCAGCCTCACCCTTGTGCCGGGCTTGACACGCGTTCCGGCAGCCGGCGTCTGGCTGAGTACCGACCCGTCGCCCTCGAAGGCAATGTTATACCCGGCCTTCTCGATGGCCACAATGGCCTCGCGTAGACCCAGGCCCACCACATTGGGCACAGTGCCCGCGGCCGATACCGCAGGTGTGGGCAGACGACGCGCAGTCGGGCTACCCAACATGGCCGTCAATTCGTGGTCACGAGCCGCATTGCGGGTTGCATATAGCACGGGAGAAGACTTGTGGCCGTCGCCCGCAGCGAGATAGTTGGGTCCGTCGCCGAGCATACCGCGCGAATACATGCGCTTGGCGATATTGAGCAGCACCTTGCCGCTTGTGCCTCCGGCACTGCGATACTGTGGCGCCGGACGCGAAATCATCACCATACAGGTATACTTGGGAGACGAATAAGGGAAGAATCCGCAGAACGACAGGCGATACCTGCCCTCCTCGTAACCCTTGGGGCGAACCACGGTCGAGTCGTTGGGATTGATGCGCAGTTTCTCGCGGTCCTCGCGCGACATCTCGCGCGCTATCTTCGACGTACCCGTCTTGCCGGCAATGTCGACCATGTCATCCTTGAGCATCTTGGCTGTGCCACCCTGGCCGTAGATGACCTGGTGGAGCATCTGACGCACGGTGGCAGCCGTCTTGGGCGAGCACATCTGCTCGCGCACGTAGGTCACGGGTATTATCGAGTCGCCGCGTTCGGTGGTAATTTTCGACACCAGACGAGGACGCACGAACTTGCCGTCGTTGGCCACGGCGTTATAGAAGGCACACATGTACAGCGGGGGTATCTGCGAGGCATAACCGTAGGTCTGGCGTCCCAGGCTGGTCAGGCCGCCGGCCTTGAGGTCGAGGGGCGGGAAGTACGGCGGGTGCTCGCCGGCAATACCGGTGTTGAGCTTGTCGAGGAACCCGAGCTGGCGGATGCGTTCGCGGAAGCGGTTGGGGTCGTCCTTGAAGTGGGGCGCCACAAGTTTGGTCATGCCGATATTCGACGAGTACTCGAGGAAGCGGCTTACCGGCAGCGAGCCGGGTGAGTGGGTGTCCTTGATGGCACCACCGCCGCCGAAGACGTAGCTGGCGCCAATATTGTACACCTCCGACTCGGGGTCCTTGACAAATCCGTCCTCCAAGGCTATTACCATCGATATGGTCTTCATCACCGACCCGGGCTCGAAACCTTGGATGGCATGGTTCATCGACTCGGTATAATTGCCCTCGTCGTCGCGTTCCAGGTTAGATATGGCCTTGATGTCGCCCGTACTGACATCCATGAGAATCACCGTGCCCCATTCGGCCTCGATCTCCGACAGCACCGACACCAACTCGTGCTCGACGATGTCCTGCATGGCGATGTCGATAGTTGTTGTCAGGGTCATACCGTTCTTGGGCGCCACGTCCGTCCAGTTGACGATATTGTGGGTCAAGGGCACCTTCTTGGCCAGACCGGGGACACCGTACAGCATCGAATCGAGGGCGTACTCGAGCCCCGAAATGCCGTGTACCTCCTTGCACGTCTTGGTCATGCCCACACGGCCTATCGAGCGACGCGCCATGTCGCCGTAAGGGTAGCACCGGCGCATATTCATCTCGCGGGTCAGGCCGTTCTTGTTGGGGTTAGAGCTGCGGCGGAAGAAGGGGTAGTCCTTGACGGCCTCGCTCTGTGCATACGACAGGTTACGCAGCAGCGTGAACGAGCGGGGACGCTTTCCGGGTTCCTTATCGAGCGGTTTCGACAGATAGGCGTACCACTCGTCGCGTGTGCGTATGGGGTGATACTTAGCCAGCGTGTCGCTCAAGCTGTCCAAGGCCTCGCGATAGTATTTCTCGGAGAACTTCGAAGCCCTGAAGTCCATGCGCATCGTGTAGTAATTGAGATTGGTGGCCAACACCGAGCCGTCGGCAGCCAGGATATTACCACGTTCGGGCAGTATGGTGTCGCGGCGTTCCAGTTCGCGGTTGGCCTTGGCTATCCACTTGTCGGCCTGTACCACCGTCGTGTCGAACAGACAGTAGGCTATGGCCGCCGAGAACAGCACTATCACCGACGACACCACTATATATCGCCACGAAATCTTGCGCGATACGGTGTGTCGGTTGGGATTATTTCTTAGTTTTGGCATAGAGAGGAGCGGATATGTTACATTAACGGTTTTCTACGTTGAAATGCAGGGTGTAAGGCGGCTGATTCTGTACCGACAGCCCGGGGCGGATAGAGTCGGCGATGGCAGCCATCGACGACTCGCGGATACGGCTCATGTAGCGCGAACGCTCGCGGATACGCTCGGTCTTGACCACCTCGAGGCGATTCTCGAGTCGGCGTATCGACTCCATGCCCGTCATGCACTGATACTTGGTGGCGATGTATATCATCACCAACACCAGAGCCACGAATATCTTGAGTTTATGACGATAAAAAAAGTCGCTGCTCAACAGACCACCCGACACCACACCGCCCATTGTGCGACGCGGTGCGCCCGTGATGGTGCGACGCAACGAACCTTTCTTTTCCTTATCCGATTGGGACATACTGTCTGCAATTGCCTTAAAAATGAAAAAACATGTAAAATTACACATTAATCCCGACACTGGCAACCCTCATCCCGCAAATCCCCCATAAAGTTATCAACAATCCGCTTTGGGAATTTTTAGAACTCGTAGCCGAGGCGGACGCTGATGCAGGAGAACAGCTCGCGCTTGTAGCCCCTGCGGAGGCCGGTCTCGTAGCCCGCGTCTGTGGTAAAGTAATTGTACTTGCGCATGAATTGGCCCATGTAAGCTACCGATAAAGTAAACTTGTATGGCTGCCCGAACTTGAAGCCAATCTGCGGGCGGAACATAAAGCCGTCAGGGATGGTCATACCCAAATCCAGCACCCAGAAAGGAGCTAATTTATAATGGTTGTACGACATGGCATCGCCGCGCAGGTCAAGATATATCGGCATACCCCACGAGTGGGCAAACATTCTGTATGTCTTGAAATACTTGCGACCGCCGACACCGAGGCCCATCCCGAACTTTTCAGAGAACTTCCATCCGGCAGCGGCGTCCAATTCAAAGAATGTCATGTTATGACTTTTCATTTCAGGATGATAACCCTTGCCTAAAGAGGTGCCACCAGAAAACTCCACAGCACCATACCATCCCTTCTCTCTATGGTTGTATAGACGTTTCTTTGTCTTGACCAACTTGTTGACTGCCAGTCCGGCAGGCGATTCGATGGATTTCTGCAGCTTGGGATTGGCCAGCCAATAGAGGGTGTAATAAAGGTTGTTGATATTGTCGGCGTCGGCACTCGCATAATCGGCAAGGTCAATCTGCTTGACGGTGAGTGTACCCTTGTCGGCAGAACGCACAGTCAGCTTTCTGTTGTCCGTTTGGCCGGTCTTCGTGCTTTCGGAGGGTTTGTACACCTTGGCAAATTCGGTCAGGCCCCATGCTAACGCCGGACTCGAAACGTTCAGCGAATCGACCGACGAATCCTCGCCACCCGACATGCCATAGACTACCTTGTAGCCGTTGCCTTTTTCAGTTACCACACACCACTTTACAGGGTTACTACCCTGACTATAAAGAATATATGGTGCGTCACCTACTATATCTTCAATAGGATAAGAGATACCCGACTGCTGACCGGCAGCGGCCAATACGATAGCAAAAACACTGAAAAAGAATGCCTGAAATCTTTTCATAAATCACGGATTAGGGATGAAACTTCAAATCTCACCACAAATATACACAAAAAATTTCAACTACAAACTATGAGCTACGAACTACGGGGTACGAACTACGAAGTACTAAACTTGTTAGGTTTGGTGAAGGGCGCGATATAAAGTCTTTTGGACAAAATCATTTATCGTGGTACCTGTCCGGGCAGCGGCATCGGCCAAATCGCTGTGTAGATCCGAAGACATGCGTAAAAGTATTCGTCCACTGTACGGTTTAGCAGGCGTTACGCCTCGTTGTTCACAACTTTCAATATAGTAGTCGATTGCATCTTCGAAATCCTGACGAATACTGTCTACCGAAGTACCTTCATACGAAATCAAAGTACCCTTCAGACCAAGCACTTTGCCGAAAAAACAATTATCCTCCGGACTAAAATCTACCGAGCCATGGTAACCTTTATATTTCAAATATCCCATATTGTAATCTTTTTTATTTTTAATATGTTATACTAAACCCTGTTCTTTCAGAAACTCAATAAGTTGATTTATTTGATATGTCTTTAGGATACCGCTTGGGTGAGGTTTGTGCAGCAATATTGATTTATCACTTTTAATAAACTCCACTCGGGAACCGGATGTACGACCTTTTGAATACTCATCGAATCCAAAATGCTGCAAAATTGTTTTGGCCTCATCATACTTGAAATCCTTCGGTTTATTCAGTAGGCGCTCGACGAGCTTCTCAAATTTAGACATATATGGAGTGTTTGTATAATTTCTCACAAAGATACTAAATTTAATATCACTAACAAAATTTTTTCGCAAAAAGTTCGTATCACACCGGTTGGGGTAATAAACAGCACCTCGCCGAACGGTTTGTTCGGCGAGGTGCTGTTTATTAGGAGTAAGGATGGAATCAGTTGGTCCAGGTGAGGTTCCAGATGGAGACGCGGTCTTTGTTGGAGGTCGAGGCAGTCTTGCAGTTGTTGACTATCTCGATGGTGAAGTTGCCGGTGTAGTTCACGTCGAGCTCGTAGCTGTAGGCGGTTGCCTTGGTGATGCTGTCGAGGTCGACAGTATCGGTCTTGACCACGCTGCCGTCGGCGCCCTTGACGGTGACGGTAAACGATGCTTTGGTCTCGGCAAAGGCGAAGCCGTAGCTGAAGGTCAGTTTGCCGATACCACCGGTGAGCACGGGCGAAGTGAGCGTGCCTGCGCTGCCGGCCTTACCGTTGAGGGTGGGAGCAAGTGTGCCTGCTCCACCGATAAACTTGAAGTACGGGTTCTGGTCGTTGCCGTCGGTGCCGCTCAGGATGATTGAGTTGGTGGCTGTCCAACCGGTAGCATTGGTGTAGGAACCGTAGGGGCTCGACTTGGGCGTACCGCCGTTGAACGAGTCGAAGTCGCCCTTATAGTCACCGGCGGGAGTTGGAGGTGTGGGAGGATTGGGGTCTTCGCCGCCTCCGGCATTGATCTTGACGTTGTCCACGCACCAGGTGGCGTAGTTGGCATCGGTGGTTGCAGTATAGCGGAAGCCGATGTAGACCACGCCGGTGTAACCGCTCAGGTCGAGGTTGCCTGAAGCCACCCAATCGCTGTAACCCGATGCGGGAGCCGCGGCGATGGCGGGAGTGAGCTGAGTCTTGGTGGCTGTAGCGGGATCGGCAGCGGTGAGGACATACACCTCAAACTTGGTGGTAGTCGAGCCGTAGCCGTTAACCTGGGTGTCGAAGGTGAGAACCTTCGCGTCCATCTTGGCCAGATCGAGACCGGGGGTGACGAGCCACGAGTCGAAGGGAGCGGTGCCCTTGTAGCCGGTCATGGCAGCATAATAGTTGTTGTTGAACGAGGGGAAGTACCAAGCCTTGTCACCCGCAATCTTGTAAGAAGTCCAACCTGCGGGTAGGACGCCGCCCTCAAAGCCTTCGTCGAGCTTGGTGACAGTCTCCGATGCGGGAGGAGGCACCGGGCCGCTACCGTCCAACTTGTACTCCGAGGTATTGCGGATGCCTGCGACACCCGAGTACTTGGCGATATCGCCTTTCAGGAGCACCTGTTTGCCCAAATTGCCGGGGTTGGCTTGCAGGTTGAGAGCCGAGCGTACGTCGCCGGCAGGCAACTGTACGCCGATACATTTGGCCACGTTGGTCTCGCCGGGGGCGGCGGCTAACAGGATGTTGGTAGCCAAGGTAACGTTGGTGGCGTTAAAACGTGCCGTTGTAGCGTCGATTACGTAGGTCGATGTCATGTCAGCATAGCCAACAATGTAACCTGTTGTCCAAACGCCGCTCTTGACGGGGTCGGTAGTCGACTGAGGATTGAATGCCTGAACGTCCGATACGGTGTAGGGGTTGGTCTCGGTACCGTCGCCGCCGGTGGGAGTGGGAGGCGTGGGAGGTGTATCGCCGCCTTCGAGGACATACTCGGTGACGCTCTTGACACCGTTCTGACCGAAGTACTTCTCAAGCGAGCCGTAGAGGCTTACCTTGGCGCCTACGAGGCCGGGATTGGAGGCCAGGTTGAGTGCGGTGCGTACGTCGCCGGTGGGCAGCTGTACGGGTACGCATTTGGTATAGTCGGTTTCGTCGGGGTTGTTGGCGATAAAGATGTTGGTGCCCGAGGCATTGTCGGCGCCGGGAGTGAACTCGGCTGCGGTCTTACCGTTGGACGAGCCTACGATGTAGCCCACGGTCCATGCGGTGGTACCGGTACCTGTGCCGGCAATAACCTGGTTGGCGCTATAGGGGCTTGCCTTGGTACCGTCGCCGTTTGATATACCGGGTTCGTCGTTCATACCCTCGATGCGGTAAGTGCCGGCGGTGCCGTTGTTGCCTACCAGGCCGTATGTGCCGAGGTACTTATCGAGAGTGGCGCGTACCCAAATCTGCTTACCGTAGTTGCCGGGATTGTCCACCAGGTTGCCCTGCGTGTAGAAACGAGAGCCGGCGGGCAGTTCGATGACGAGTGCATTGGCAATGTCCTTGGTGTCGGCGGTTTGGCCGATGACGAGGGTATTACCGAGGATGGGTGTTGAGGTCCACTCGATGTCGTCGTTGGTCTTGACCTCAGCCACCTCGGGAGCGACTGCACCGACGATATAACCGGTCACCCAACCGTTGGGTGTAGCACCGGCTTTGATTTCAGCGATGGCCTGGTCGACTGTCCAGGGATTCGACTCGACGCCGGGTGATACTGTGGGATGACCCACGTTCATGCAACCGGCGGCATCGAGCATAATCAGCTGCCAACCGGTGGTGCCGTAGTACGAAGCGATAGCCACGAGGTCGAACTTGCCTGCGGGCAGCGTCTGATTCCAGAAGTTAGAGTAACCACTGGTACGGACTATCAGGCTGTTGCCTTCCGAGTCGGTAACCGACTGGTTGACACCGCTCGAATGGTATTCAGAGAAGGTCTCCTTGCCGCCGTTGACAAACTCTACGTTGTTGAAGCGCACCAACTGGCTCTGCCACTTCATCTGACCTTCGGGGTCGGTGGCGAGTTGGCTGAACGAGTTGACTGTCAGTGTGTCGACATTGGCCAGGTTGGGCCAACCGTCGACTTCGACATGGTTCTGGAAGAACTCGGTCGACATGAACGAGGCTTCCCAGGCGTTGCCGTTGGCGTACCACTCGGGCGAACCGAGCTGCAGCAGGCCGTTATACTTTCCGATGTACATGCCGGTCACGTCGAGCACCACCTCCTGACCGCGACGGTACTTGAGATATAGGTTGTACGAGTTGATCGAGATGGCCAGGGCTGCAGTTTCGTCCTGGATGACGAGACTCTTGAAGACGTTGCCGGGTTCGTCGGTCGACACCACGGTACCACGGATGATATAGTGGCTGCCGTCTTCCTTGGCGGGCACCGACACGGGGGTAGCGTCGGCCTGATCGGGCGTGCCCCAGATGTAGTTGGTGGCATCGCTCCAGAAGGTCTTTTTAAGCTCCAGGATAGAAGTGTTGGCCTTCATAGTGGCCACAGGAGCATCGATGACCGGTGTGTCGTACTCCTGACATGCGGTCAGCGAGGCCAGAGCCACGACCGAGCCGAGGATACCGGCACTTATTTTTTTGAAAATATTCATATTCGTATGATTATGTTGGGAGTATGACTATCTTATTTTACGTTAACCTTGACGTTGTCCACGCACCAGGTGGCGTAGTTGGCATCTGTGGTGGCTGCGTAGCGGAAGGCGATGTAGACCACGCCGCTGAAGCTCGACAGGTCTACCTGACCCGACGACAGCCAGCTGCTGTAGCCCGACGCGGGGGCTGCGGGCAGATTGACTTTCAGCTTGGTAGCGTTCTCGGCCGGCTTGGTGGGGTCGGTGATGACATACACCTCGAGACTCGAGGTGGTCGAGCCGTAGCCGTTCACCTGCGTGTCGAAGCTGAGCACCTTGTCGGTGGCCTTTGCCATGTCAATGGGAGGTGTGATGAGGTACTGGTCGAAGGGAGCGGTGCCCTTGTAGCCCGTCATGGCGATGTAGTAGTTTTCCTGATACGAGGTTACGTACCAACTCTTGTTGCCGGCCACCTGAACCTGTGTCCAACCGGCGGGAACCGAGCCGCCCTCGAAATCCTGGGTCAGCGAAGCCACAGCCTCTACGGGGCCGACGGGTTCGTCGTTACCCTTGCCGTCGAGTTTGTAGGCCGATACGCTCTTCACGCCGTTTACGCCGAAGTACTTCTCGAGCGAGCCCTTGAGCAGTACTTCCTTGCCCAAGTTGTCGGGATGAGCCTTGAGGTTGAGGGCGGTGCGAACGTCGCCTGCGGGCAGCTGCACGGGAACTACGGCAGCCACGGTGTTGGCATCCTTGGAGTCTGCAATCAGGATGTTGGTCTCGCTTGTGGCGCTGGCGTTAAACTTGGCGCCGTCGGCCAGTGTCATACCGTCGACCCAACCGACGATGAAACCTTTGACCCACTTGTCGGTGCCGGTGGCACCGCCGAGCACGTCGGCCACAGTATAGGGCTTATCCTCGGTGCCGTCGCCTACGCTTGTGCCGGGGTCGTCACCGCCGCCCTGACCGGGCTGCTTGTTGAGCTCGTCAAAGCCGACAAGGCCATCGATGTCGATGAGGCGGATCTGCCATGTAGCGTTGTAGCAGCTGAGGATGCCGACTACGTTACCGGTGCCGGTGGGACAGTAGTAATCCCAGAAGTCGGAGTAACCGCTGGTGTAGAGGATGGCCGAGCCGTCGGCGTTGCCGAACTGCTGGCTGACGCCGTTGCTGCCCGATGTCGACAGAGTCTGCTTGCCGGCGTTAACGAAGGTGACGCCTTCGATGAGGATGCGGCGGTTCTGGAGTGCCAGACCCTCGGGGCTGGTAGTCGAAACGGCCTTCAGGGTTGCCAGCGACATCTCCTCGACTGCAGGCATTTCGGGGTAGTCGACGAGGCCGTCACGCTGTGCGTGCTTGGCGAACTCCTCCGACGGGATTCTGCTCGGGTAACCGCTGGTGGGAGCGGCGCCGAGTTGCATCAGCGAGCCGTAAGCGCCGATGTACAGACCCGTCACGTCGATCACCACCTTCTGACCCATCTGGTAAGATAGGTAGAGGTCGTAGGCGTCGACGCCGATCTGGATGGCCGATGTTTCGTCCTGGATGACAATCTGCTTGAAGTAGTTGCCGGATTCGTCGGACGAGGTCACGTAGCCCTCGATGATATAATGGCTGCCATCGGCGCGTATGCCGATCTCGGTAGCATAGTTGTTCTGTCCGGCCTGGAAGAAGTCGGCCTTCAGTTGCTCGATGGTAGTGTTGGCCTCGATAGTCGCCACGGGCACCACCATGGGAGGACGCTCGAAGTTGTCGTCACACGACGTCATGGCGGTCGAAACGCCGACTGCCATCAGAGCGGCCGATAAGTAGTATATGATTGATTTTTTCATCATCTTGTCTTTATACTATATAATATGGTGAAAATTCTGCCTTGGCGTTATCAGAAGCGGATGCCCACGTTGAGGAACACGCGTGCGCCTTGGGCGTAAGAATATTTGTTGGGGTATGTACCGCGCTCGTAGTTCTTGGTGTCGAGTCGACCCTGCTGGTAGGCGTAGGTCACTACGTTGCGGTTGTTGAGGATGTTGTTGACGTTGAGGTTGATGTTCATCGACACCGAACGGCTCAGGTAGAGCAGCTTGCCTATCGAGACATTGAGCGAGAAGGCGTTCTTCAGCTTGTCCTGGGTCGAGAGCTCGTCAATCTTAGCCTGCAGCAGCTGCGGTGTGCAGTTGGGAATGTTCTCCCACAGTTCGGGCAGTGCCTCGTGGTAAGCGGGCGACAGGTTGACGTATGCGTCACCCTGCCAGGTGCCGTTGACGTTGAAGAACCAGTTCTTCGGAGCAGCGTAGTCGATTCCTACGTTGAAGACCGTCTGAGGAGTCGAGCCGGCATAGTAGTTCTTGAGGTAAACGGTCTGGGTGGTATCGGGGTGCAGACCGTTTTCGAACGAACGTGTGCCGTTGGGGTTGTTCTTGTACTGGTACTTGGCCCATGTACCTGCAAAAGTAGCAGTGATCGAGGGGGTTACCTTGTAGGCCATACCGAGTTCGAGACCCTTGTTGACCTTTTTGACTCCCTGGAGGGCGAAGATGGCGTAGGTCGAGTAACGGTCGTCGTAGAAACCGGTGCGCTCGACAGCGTTGGTGATGCCCACATAGTAGGCGGTCAACGAACCGCGGAAGCGGCGGTAGTTCCACTGGTATGTCAGGTCGAAGGTGTAGTTGCGTTCGCTCTCAACGCCGCCTACCACATCGTTCTTGACGCGGGGTGCGATGAATACCTGGTCGGCCAAAGGAGCGCGGGTACCGTAAGTTGCGTGGGCGATGAAGAAGTTGCGGCCGTCAACCTTGTAGGTTGCGCCTACCTTGGCCATCACGTTGTCGAAACGCAGCGTGGCGCTCTTGCCAAGCGAGTTGAGGGGCGAGCGGCCGTTACGCATGTGGCCGTCGCGATAGTATTGAGTGTAGCTCATCTGCACACCGTAGTTCACATCCCAGTGACGGCTGGTGTAGGTGTTCTGCAGCCATGCGTTGGCGCGGAGATAGTGGAAGTCGTAGTCGTAACCGAAACGGTCGCCCTTGTAGACACGACGGTTGGGATTGTCCAGGTCGTTCTGCAAGTTGTCGGGAGCCAAGGTGATGTCGCGGTCCGAGAACGGGTCGACATCCAGCCAGAACTCGCCGCCGAGCAGGTCGCGGATGGTCTTGTAGTACGATGCCTTGGTGTAGTTGAGCGAAACGCCGGCCTGCAACGACAACTGGTTGTTGATGCGGTGATTGACGTAGCTGTTCAGCATCGCGTTAAACTGGTTGCTGTGACGGTCCTCGAGGATGTACGACGAGCCTTTCTTGTCGGCAGCCGACAGCGACTGGTTCTGGATGTTGTTGAGGGCGTTGATGTTATACAGCTGATCCCAGTTGATTTGAGTCACGTTAGGATTCTTCGAGGTCCACAGATCGTAGTACAAGTCGTATTCCTCCGATCCTACCTCGAAGTTGCTTGGCAGGTAACGGTAGTAGGTGGGGTTGGGGTCGTTAGCCTTGTAGTACTGAAGGGCCGACTGGCTGTAGCGCACCCAACGCAGCGAGGCGGTGGTGTTGAGGGTAGTCTTCTCGCCCTTGTAGAGCCATGTCAGCATGGCTGTGGGGTCGAAAGTCTCGATGATGCGGGCTGAACGCTTCTTGCCCTGGTACCAGCCCCAGTTGGGGTTGTAGAGATTATTGTCCACCAGGTCGTAAACCTCCTGGTAGGTGGCCGTGGCGTTAGCGCGCTCGGTAGGACCGCCCCATGCGGTGAGAGTCAGCGAGTTAGTGCTGTTCAGCACCTTCTCGAGCGACAGGAACAGACCGCCCGAGTGGTAGAACGTACCCTCTACGACACCCTCGTTCGAGTAGCGGCCGATAGCGCTCAGTGTCAGCGCCCAACCCTTCTTGTTAAGACCCGTGGCGTAAGTCACCATGCCGCGCAGGTAGTAGTTCGAGTTGGTGTAAGCCAGCGAACCGTTGAAGCCCGGAGCGTAAGTATCAGTCACGGTGTTGTAGTTGGTCGAACCGGCAATACCGCCGAAACCATAGCTGGCTGCGTCGGTGCCGATGGTGGTAGTCTTGTTGCGGAACGCGCGGCTGGTCATTCCCAACAGCGACGAGAAGTTGAAACGACCGCGGATGGGGTCGTTCATGTCCACACCGTTGACATACACATTCTGATATTCGTTCTGCAGACCGCGGAAACGATAGTACATCGGGCCGAAGTTGTAGCTGGCCGTGTTGTAGAAGATGTTGTCGTTGGCACCGGTCAGGGCTGCGATACCCTGCGAGTTACCCTCCTCGTCCTCAAGCATGGCCTCGTCGTAGACGATGTCGTCATCGTCGCCGAAGAACTCAGTCTCGAAGTTAACCGGAGTCAGGCGAATCTCGCCCGCATTGACAGTTCCGGGGGTAAGAACCACGTCGATACCCTTGGCTTCGAAACCGTCACAAGTCACGATAAGATAATCATTGCCACCCGCCGGAGCAGAAATGGCGAAATTGCCGGAGAAAGTCGACTGGGCGTGCTTGTCGGCACCACGCAACTGCACGTATGCGCCGCTGACAGGACTGCCCGTCGAACCATTCAAAACGACTCCGACCACATTCGAAGTCTGTGCCACTGACGGCAACACGGCTGCCAACAGCACCAGCAAGAATAGTTTAAGTCTCATACTTTTTGATGGTGATAGGGATTAGATTTATTTTTTAGTATTTTCGTTCACAGGATACGCCTCAGACACTGCTTAACACCTGGTTACAACAGTGCGCACGTTGAAGCATACAAAGTTAGTAAATAAAAATCAAATTCCACAACCCCACCCCCACTTTTTTTATTTGGAGTTAGTAGTTGGAAGGGAGAGGGGGAAAGCATAAACTCCATCTATGCTCACGCACGGATGGAGTAATGGTCATATAATTTGGGGAAATGATGTGTGGTAGCCCATAGGAGAATCGAACTCCTCTTTCAAGAATGAAAATCTTGCGTC
>CAZNGJ010000024.1:0-24528 GCA_964572615.1 uncultured Bacteroides sp. | reverse complement strand
GCCTAACGAGGAGAACGGAACCGTCGATGTTATCCTCAACCTCGAATCGAAGGCCAACGACCAGATCGAGTTCTCGCTCGGTTGGGGTCAGACCGGTATCATCGGCAAACTGTCGCTTAAGTTCACCAACTTCTCCATCAAGAACCTTTTCCACCCCAGCACCTACCGCGGTGTCATCCCGCAGGGTGAGGGTCAGACATTCACCGTCAGCGCCCAGACCAACGCCCGTTACTACCAGGCATACTCGGTGTCGTTCCTCGACCCGTGGTTCGGCGGCAAGCGACCCAATTCGCTGTCCGTATCGGCTTACTATAGTCGTCAGACCGGCATAAACTCGTCGTACTACAACAATACAATGGCCAACTCGTTGTGGGGCTATCCGTACAGCATATACAATCAGTACGACTACACCAATTCGTACCAGAACGCTTACGACCCCAACAAGATTCTCCAGATGGTCGGCGTCAACGTCGGCTTCGGTAAGCGTCTCAAGTGGCCCGACGACTACTTCACCTTCACCGCCGAACTCGGTTATACATGGTACTACCTGAAGAACTGGGAATATCTGTATTACATGCAGAACGGTACATCCAACTCGGTGGTGCTTGGTCTGACATTGGCTCGCCGCTCGATCGACAACCCCCTGTACACACGTTCGGGTTCGGACTTCTCGCTCAGCCTGCAGCTCACGCCCCCCGCTTCGCTGTTCATGGGCAAGCGCAACTGGAAGCAGCTCAGCGAGGAAGATACCGCCGAGTCCAAGAAGATTCGCTACCGCTGGATCGAGTACTGGAAACTCAAGTTCAAATCGCGTACTTACACCCCGATATGCAATGCCCACGGCACATACACCCCCGTGCTGATGACCCGTGCTGACATTGGTCTGCTCGGCAGTTACAACAAGTATCTCAAGACTCCCTTCGAGACATTCTACGTCGGCGGTGACGGTATGTCGGGCAGCTACACCTATGCTACCGAGACCATTGCCCTGCGTGGTTACGACAACGGTGCATTCACACCTCGCAGCGACGGTCGTGCTTACACCCGTTTCGGCCTCGAAGTTCACTTCCCGCTGTTGCTCCAGCCTACCACTACCATCTATGCCCTCGGCTTTGTCGAAGGCGGTAATGCCTGGACTTCGGTCAAGGACTTCAACCCCTTCCAGCTGAAGCGTAGTGCCGGCGCCGGTGTACGCCTGTTCCTGCCGATGGTCGGCATGATGGGTATCGACTGGGCCTACGGCTTCGACCGCGTCTTCGGTGTCAAGGGTGGCAGTCACTTCCACTTTATCCTCGGTCAGGAGTTCTAACGGCTAAACCTTTTTGATGCTT
This sequence comes from uncultured Bacteroides sp., assembly GCA_964572615.1. Taxonomy (GTDB): domain Bacteria; phylum Bacteroidota; class Bacteroidia; order Bacteroidales; family Muribaculaceae; genus CAG-873. Next base: position 23,197 of record CAZNGJ010000024.1, on the reverse strand, counting down.
AAACGTCTTTATATAATGTATAGACCTACACAAGTCTCAAAGCGAAAACGTTAAAACAACTCCCTCATTAACAAGAAAAGAAAATTATGAAGAAAACTCTTATATTAGCGCTATTTGCCATACTGGCCGTCGCCGGTGTCCGCGCCCAGAAGTTCGCTCTTGTCGACATGGAGTATATCATGAAGAATATCCCTTCGTACGAGATGGCCAACGAGCAGCTCAACCAACTGTCACAACGCTGGCAGAAAGAAGTCGAGGCCAAGGGCAAGGAAGCCGAAAACATGTATCAGACTTACCTCGCCGACAAGGTTTTCCTGACCGAAGACCAGATCAAGAAACGCGAGGAGTCGATTCTTGCCAAGGAGAAGGAAACTACCGAACTGCGATACAAGTACTTCGGTCCGGAAGGCGAACTCTACAAGAAGCGTCAGAGTCTGCTCAAGCCAATTCAGGATGACATTTACAACGCCATCAAGAAGGTTGCACAGGAACGCGGTCTCCAGGCCGTGATGGACCGTGCTTCGTCGAGCGACATCATCTACGCCTCGCCTCAGATCGACATCTCTAACGACGTGCTCAACAAACTCGGCTACGGTAAGTAGTCACCGCATAACGATAATAATTAATTAACTAAACCACAATAAACCGTTTTTTAAGACATGATTAAGAAAGTTATTTTGGTACTGGCAGCTGCCATCGCTCTGCCCTTCGCCATGAACGCGCAGAAGTTCGGTGTCGTTAACGCTGAACAGGTTATCACCAATCTCCCCGACTTCACCAAGATGCAGGAACAGATCACCGAAGCCTCAAAGCGCTACGAAGACGAGTTCAAGAAACTGCAGGAAGAAATGGATAAGAAATTCACCGAGTACCAGTCGCTCGGTCAGGATGCTCCCGAGTCGATCAAGGAACGCCGCATGACCGAACTCCAGGAACTCGACCAGAAGATTCAGCAGTTCCGCAACACCGCCCAGCAGGACCTGCAGCGTCAACAGCAGACCCTCATGGCCCCCATCGAACAGAAACTCATGGAGGCTATCAAGTCCGTTGGTCAGGAAGGCAACTTCACCTTCATCTTCCAGGAAGGCCAGGCTGCTTACCAGGGTAGCGATGTTCAGGACGTTACTCCCCTCGTAAAAGCCAAACTCGGCCTTAAGTAAGCTTCCTCCCCCGCGTCAATCGAATAAGCCAATCACGTGAAAGCAAAAAACATAGCTCTCGTAGCACTCTTGTCGGGCGCCGGTGCCTTGATGTTCGCCGAAAACAATATCGTCGAAGAGGTGGCATGGACTATCGGTGACGACCCCATATACAAATCGGAGATCGAACAGACCTACCAAGACATGCTGTCCGACCGTACTCCCATCAAGGGCGACCCTTACTGTGCCGTCCCCGAGATGATGGCTATTCAGCGTCTGTATCTGCATCAGGCCGACCTCGATACCGTCGAGGTTTCCAACGGTCAGGTGCAGTCGCAGGTGGAGAGCCAGATAAACTTCCTTATCAATCAGCTCGGTTCGCGCGAAAAGGTCGAGGAGTACTTCCGTAAGCCCATGAACGAAATCCGAGAGTATTACAGCACCAATATCACCAACCGCCAGCGCGTACGCATGGTGCAGGAGTCACTGACCAAGAATATTAAGGTGACTCCCGGTGACGTGCGTCGTTACTTCGACAAATTGCCCAAGGATTCCATCCCTTACGTTCCCCGGCAGGTCGAAGTGCAGATCGTGACCATCAATCCCGTTATTCCCCGTCAGGAAATCGAGGATGTCAAGGCACGTCTGCGTGACTACGCCGACCGTGTCAACCGTGGCGAGGCCGACTTCTCGACCCTTGCTATCCTGTACAGCGAGGCTCCCGAAGGCGTGCGTGGCGGTGAAATCGGCTTTATGGGTCGTGCACAGCTTGTGCCTGAGTATGCAGCCGTTGCTTTCAACCTCAACGACCCCAAAAAGGTGTCGAAGATTGTAGAGACCGAATTCGGTTTCCACATCATTCAGCTTATCGAGAAACGCGGCGACCGTATCAACACCCGACACATCCTGCTCCGCCCAAAGGTGGCCGATAAGGACCTCGAAGACGCAATTGTGCGTCTTGACACTCTGCGTTCCGAGATTGTCAACAACCATCGCGGTACCTTCGAGGACGCCGCCCGCCTCGTGTCGCAGGACAAAGACACGCGCAACAGCCGTGGCGTGATGGTCAATGAGCACAACGGTACTACTCGCTTCGAGATGTCCGACCTGCCGCAGGAGGTGGCCCGAGCTGTGGCCAACCTCGAACCCGGCGATATCTCCAAGCCCTTCATCATGAAGGACCCCAAGCGTGACCGAGACATCGTGGCCATGGTCAAGCTGACCAACCGCATCGAGGCACATCAGGCCAACCTGTCCGATGACTATCAGCTCATCAAGGGTATGTACGAAAGTGCCCGCAAGCAGGAGATTCTCGACAACTGGCTCAAGAAGAAAATTGCCGAGACCTACGTCCGCATCGAGGATGGTTGGCGCGGCTGCGACTTCGAGCACGAAGGTTGGGTGAAGGAGAAATAAGCTCTAATCGCGCCATATCTCTAATCGCGCCATATCTATAAATGCGCCATAAAAAGTCAAAGAACCCGTCCCGAGCGGGCTCCAACCCACAAACAATGCGACGGACTACCGGTTATGTACTGGTAGTCCTCGTGTCGTTGTTTGCCCTGTTCAGTTGGGCGGCTACGGTAAAGCCCTCGAAGCCGGTTTTCACCCCTCGGCGTCCGGTCAAAATCGCTCCGGCGATTCCGACGGCCAAACGGACGCCTCAACTTGTCTTCCTTGAACATGCCGACGAGTTGCTCCGCAAGGATGGCGACCCGTACATGATACTGGTTGGCAATGTCGAGTTCTCGAAGGGCGGTATGCGCATGTACACCGACAGCGCACATTACTACGACGGCGACGGTAGCTTTAACGCGTACGGTAACGTCCGCATGGAGCAAGGCGACACTCTGTTCATCTATGCCGACGAGCTGAATTACAACGGCTTGACCGAGGTTGCCGACTTGTTCGGTTACAACGGCAAGCCCGTCCGGCTGATAAACCGCGATGTCAAGCTCGAAACCGACATCTTCACCTACGATATGTACGAGGAGTTGTGTTTCTATACCACCGGAGGCGTTCTTACCGACCGTGACAACCGACTTGAGTCGATTCGCGGTGAGTACAGTCCGTCGACCAAGGAGGCAAACTTTTACGATCAGGTCATACTGACCTCGCATCGTCGCGACGACGAGTTGCGCATGGTGAACGAAGCACTTTACTACAACACCGAGACGCATTTGGCCGAGTTCCATGTGCCGACCGTCATCACCAACAAGGATGGCCGGATCGACTCGGACGACGGTGTGTACAACACCGAAACACGCATCGCCGAGCTATACGAACACTCTATCGTTACAACTTCGCGTGGCTCTACACTCGAGGGCGACACTCTCTTCTACGACCGAGCCGTCGGCATCGGTGAAGCCTGGGGCAATATGGCATTGGTAGACACCGTGCGTCAGTCCACGCTGATGGGTGACTACGGATATTACAACGAAATCGTCGACAGTGCTTTCGTGACGGGTCGCGCCGTAGCGATGGAGTACTCCAAGGGCGATACCCTCCATATCCATGGCCGTTACCTTACGTCGGTGGTCCGCATGGACAGTCTGACCCGCGTGGTCAGACAAGATACTGTGACTGTCGAGCAGCAGGACAGCCTTAAAACACCGGATTTTTATACAAAGGATGTTGTTGAAAATTACGTCGATACGACCCATGTCGTTTCGGCGTGGCCGCGTGTCCGCATTTATCGCACTGACATCCAGGGTATTTGTGACTCGCTCGTGTTCACGCAGGCCGACTCGATGGTGCGCATGTATTACCATCCCATAGTCTGGAGCGAGGACCGGCAGATATTCGGTAATCTCATCACCCTCCATGTCAACGACTCGACTGTCGAGAGTGCAACGCTTCCCGAAACCGGCTTTATGGCCCAACACATTGAGGACAGGTTCTATAACCAGTTGACCGGCAAGTCGATGAAGGCATGGTTTGAGGACGGCAAGTTGCACCGTATGCTTGTCGAGGGCAGTGTCGAGGGCATAGTCTATCCCGAGGAGATCGACTCGACCATCAACAAACTGGTGACCTTCAAGACCGCCAATCTCGAGGGTTGGTTCAAGGATCAGGTTATGGAGCGTATGAAGATGTGGGCCGAGACTTCGGGCGAAGCCATTCCGCTTTACCTTGCGCGTGGCACCGACCTGTTGCTACCCGGCTTTATCTGGTACGAAGGATTGCGTCCGCTCTCGCCGGCCGACATTTTCATCATACCCAAGGAGATGGAGGAACTTATGAACGACCGTCCTGAGGCTGCCCTCCCGGTACCCGTAGCGCCCGATGTTGAACAGCCCGAAGCAATGGCTCCGTTACCCGACGAACCGGAATCTATCAGCGAAACAACAGACTAATGAACAGCAACGAATTTGAGATGTCGACCGACGTGCAGTCGATTCTGGACGAGGTGGTCAACCTGTGCGAGGACAGTCGGCGTGACGATGCTTTGCGACTGTCAGGAGAGGAACTTGCGCGACACGATAATCGTTGGCGTCACGCTTACAACAATCGTGCCGGAGCCGACGAGTTGACAGCAATGCTGTACGATGTCCTTGTGCTCGGCAACGTCCATGCCGGGCTGTTGACCGACGCCGGCGAACCTGTCGATGCGTTCGGTGTCGATTTGGGGCTGTTGATGAATGTAGCGGTCCAAGATGCGTTCGTGCCCTTAGTAGGTTCGCTGCTGCATACTTTACTTAATGCCTGCATCTGCTTTGACGCAATAGCTGCCCGCTTGTCTATGGACGATCCGGATGCCCGCGAGCATGTGCCCGCAATAATGCGCTACCTCATGTCGCTGCTCTATGCTGACTACAATCTGGTCAAGGATTCCGGCTCACCCGTTGCCGGCGAGGCTTACGAGCTTCTGGGGCAGTTTATCGGCATTGTAGAGAGTCCGGCGGTATCGGTGCCGGAAGGTACAGCCGACCCACTGCATCCGATTGCCATCATGAACGACCTGTTAGGACGGGCACACGCTATCGGCGTGGTATAAAGGTAGTTATCAAGGGATAGTGGTCGGACATCGGCACCTTGTCGCGTTTCATCGACCATGGCAGCAGATCTCCCTTGAAAAGCACATGGTCGATCTGAACGAGCATCATGTCGTCATGGAACGTATTCATATATCCGTTGCCGACTAAGGGATAAACTTCTGTAAATCCGATTTTTCGCAGACACCCGAGAGGATAGCTGCCCGGGGTGTCGTTGAAGTCTCCGCAGACAATAACATCCTCATACCCAAGACGTTTAATTTCCTCAACTAACGCCCGTGTATGTTTTGCGCGGACGCCGTTGGCGTATGCTATCTTGTCGAGAATACCTTGTTTCAATTCCTCAAGATCGTTCTTGTTTATACCGATGCCTTTGGTGAAATCCTCGAACATCTCCTTGTCGTCTTCAAGCAGGCTGAGCGAGCTGAGGTGTACGCCCACGATAGCGATGCGCTTGCCGTGGATATTGACGGCGTACGCACCAACAAGACTGCCGGGCTTGATTCCCATGTATATCTGGTCGGGGAAGGTGCTGAATGGTATAACGCGAGTCGGGAATTTGGAAAGCATAGTAATATCCTTGCCCACAAGCACGTACGGGTATTGTGCGTTGACTGCGGCCAGCGTTGTATCGTTAATGTCGGTGTCAGGATTGTTGCGCAGGGCACCCGCTTCCTCCATAACCACGACATCTGCGTCTTGCTCCAGGATATAGTCGATAGTTGGGTTGCGATCCCCGGAGTATGTGTCGGTTAGATCGTGAAAACTCATCACGTTGTAACTCATCAACGTCCACGCCTCGTCCTCGAATCGGGTCGGTAAGTCGCCTCGCGGGATATTGAGGGGAAAGACGTTGAATACCATCGGCAAGGCTACTGACGTGCAAACAGCCATCCAGATGCACCATCGCCGCGCCCAAAAGAAGTCGAGGACGAGCAGTGGAATAATGGTCAGGCCCCACAAAGGAAACGACATGGTGGCTATGACCAGGCGCGGATACTCAGTCGCGTCGAGCACTGAACCCGTTATCGCCGATATGGCGATTCCAAGTCCTGCTATGATATTTATAAGGCCAAGAAGTATCTTGAACATACGCGACAAGCTCTTAGTTTATCTTGTTAGACAGTTGAAACAGACGGTTGCGCTCCTTCATCGACAGGCTTTTGTAGCCCGACGCCTTGACACGGTCGAGCAAACGGTCGAGTTCGGCCTGTTCGCGGTTGGTCAGGCCTTTGCGTTCATGTTGCCGGACGTTAGAGTACCGATATTGCTTTTTCGGTTGGGTGTTGCGGATGCGGACGTACACCCATCCGGCCACGCAGCCTCCGATATGGGCGACCAGTGTCGGGGTTGAGCCGAGTCCGGGAGCGATACCGCACAGGAGGACGGCAACGAGGGCTACCCATCTTAATTCAACGTTTCCGAACAGCATAAGGTTGAGTGGCATGCGCGGATGCAGTGCCGCTGCACCGGTTATCACACCCAATACGGAAGCTGACGAGCCTATCAGCATCGCCGGTGCAAGACTTTCAACAGTCGACGTGACAAGGAAGCAAACGCCGCCGGCCACTCCACTGACCAGGTACGTCAATACCAGTAGCCGTCCCGAACACATCCGCGACATTATGGCCCCGAAAGCCCACAACCACATCATGTTGAACAGCAGGTGGAGGACATCGGTCTGGACAAACATATATGTCAGCAGGCCCCAAGGCCGGTAGATCCATACTCCGAGGGGACCGAACATGGCCGTGTACATTGCCGGGTGAACCTTGGAGATAATGCCTATCAGACCGAACAGCAGGAAAACGGTAGTATTGACCGCGATAAGGCATGCGAGGGGCGAACGTAGCAACCGTTGCCACAGTTCGCGCAGGCTCGGTCCTTGACCGCCCGAGTCAAAACGTGTCGGTCTAAAACCTGCCATTGCGCTTATACTGCTGTTTCCAGTACCACAACATGACAAATCCGAACAGCATGCCGCCGAGGTGAGCGAAGTGTGCCACGCCATCCGACGGAGCGGCCACGCCGAGGAATACCTCGAGGACACCGTAACCGAGCACGACCCATTTGGCCTTGATCGGGTAGGGGATGAACATGATATACATCCGGTTGTCGGGGAAGAGCATACCCACGGCCAATAGGATGCCGAACACGGCGCCGCTGGCTCCGATAGTGGTGCCGTTGATCAGTCCGTTCAGCTCGGCCATTGGCGGATAGGAGTAAGTGTAGCCTTGGCGCATCAGTTCCCAGCCTTGGTCAATGACCGTGGCATACTCCTGATGCGAAAGCGACGACGCGACATGATCGATCATCAGCGCGAAAACCCCCGTTTGGATAATCGCGGCTCCCACGCCGCACGACAGATAGAAGAACAGGAATCGACGCGAACCGAGAACATTCTCAACCGCATAACCGAACATCAGCAGAGCCCACATGTTGAAAAACAGGTGAAAGAACTGCTCGTGGATAAACATATAAGTAAAATACTGCCAGATGCCGAAGCCTTGCGAGGTGACATAGTGCAGTCCGCCGAGCCGAACCAGCGACATGGAGGCTGACGCCGGAGCAATGGCTGAGAAAGCCCAGATTATGATGTTAAGAATCAGCAGATTCTTGGTTACGGGCGGCAGGTTGGCGAAGAAAGAGCGATTGAACATAGCGTTTTGTTGTGTTATGTTATGACTTGAAGGCCACCAGTCGGTTGTACACGAAGTTGCACATCGTGTAGACCACATTACCGATCAGGGTGGCGATACCGTACCCCGACAGGGTAAAACCGACGATGTCGATTTCGATACTACCGAACGAAGACTGGTTAAGACACCACACGACGAAAAACTGTATGGCGTAGCAGACGGCAAATCCGATAAGGAAGCGGACAGCCTGGCGGTGAATCTTGCCGTCGGCGGCATGGAATACCCATGCACGGTTCCACAGGAACGAGTTGACCAGACCAAGGAAGTAGCCTATGGCGTTCGACACGTACGGGTTGATGTCGAGCAGCGACTTGCACACGAATATGACCACCAGTGTCAGCACAGTATTCATCACGCCCACCAGTGCATACTTGACGAGTTGAACGAGCGTTTGGTGATTGCGGTCGGTATATTTGGTATCAGTGTTGTTCATGAGGACGTTGTAGTTCTTTGTTTTCGTCGGGGATGGAATCCTCGTCGACACGCAGTATAGGCAGCGACCAGCCGTAATGAGCGGCCACGATTCGCAGGCCGATGACAGTGACAGCGCACGATATTTGGGCAAACATCGGGTTGAGTTGCAACAGGCTGACCAACCAGTACACCAGTCCGCCAACCAGGCATGCCGTCGCGTATATATCCTTGCGGAAGAACAGCGGCACGTCGCCGATGAGGATGTCGCGTACTATGCCGCCGAACGAGCCTGTTATGATGCCCATCACTATGGCTACCCACATGTCGAAGCCGGCGTAGAGCGTCTTCTCGATGCCGATGACAACGAACAGCGCCAGACCGATGGCGTCGAAGATGAACAGCGTGCGCATGCCCTTGACGAGAGCCTGCCGGAATATGATTACCGTAAACAGAGATAAACCGGTGACTGCTAAGTATAAAGGAGTTACCATCCAGAAAACGTCCTTCTGGATAAGGACGTCGCGCAGCGTACCGCCACCTATAGCCGTTACCAGGCCGATTACGTACGCCCCGAACCAATCGAAACGTTTGGCGGCTGCCAGCCGAATACCCGATATGGCAAAGGCTATGGTACCTAATATTTCGATGATGACAAGGAATGTCTCGTCGGCGTTGACTGTCACGGGGCGGGCGTTTTATGATTTTTTGGTTGATTCGGTTTTTTTAGCGGCGGAGAGTTCACGTTGATGCTGCCGGCAGATGTCGGCCAGGTAGCACGACTCGCACTCGGGCTTTCGCGCCTTGCACACATAGCGACCGTGCAGTATCAGCCAGTGGTGAGCCTTGGGTACTACCTCCTCGGGCAGGTGGCGCATCAGCGTCTTTTCGGTTTGCAATGGATTTTTCGAGTTGACTGTTAATCCCAGACGGTTGGACACGCGGAACACATGGGTGTCGACGGCCATAGCGGGGCGGTCAAAGACTACTGCGAGTATCACGTTGGCCGTTTTGCGTCCCACACCGGGGATGGTCAGCAGGTCGTCGATATTCGAGGGCACCTGACCGTCGAAACGTTCCACCAACGCCTTGGCCATGCCTATCAGCGATTTGGTCTTGTTGTTGGGGTACGAAATGGACTTGATGAGCTCGTAGACGGCTTCGGGTTCGGCCTCGGCAAGCTTTTGCGGAGTCGGAAAAGCGCGGAAGAAAGCCGGTGTGTACTCATTGACCCGCTTGTCGGTGCATTGTGCCGACAGTATGACAGCTACGAGCAGCTGGTAGGGGTTGTTGAAATGCAGCTCCGTTTCCGGCCACGGCATCTCCTTCTCGAACCGTCGCAACGCTTCGGCGTATCTCTCATCCATTTTCATGGCCATCAAATCATCTTTAGCAGTTTCTCGGTGCCAAACAGTCCGATGGCACATCCGCCAAGGCCGCCGATAATCGTTACGGCCACATAGAAGGCCGCGCGCCACCATTGGCCGTCCTGCACGAGTTGCATGGCGTCGAGCGTGAAGGCCGAGTAGGTGGTGTAGCCGCCTAAGAATCCGGTCAGTGCAAACAGGTACCAATGGCGAGGCAGGTGCCAGTAGTGGAACAGCGCCCAGAGTATGCCGATAGTCATACAACCGGTGATGTTGATGGCCACGGTATAGTAGTATTTGTCGCGGTCGAAGATGCCCAAGTTCTCGACACCGTAGCGACTTAGCGCACCCAGACCGCCACCGGCAAAGACGAGCGCGCAGTTCAGCAATGAAGCTAATGCCATGTCAGTAAGATTTAATGGGCGGCAGTGAACTCGTTGAGGAAGCGGACATCGTTTTCGCTGAACAGACGCAAGTCGTTGACACGGTACTTCAGGTTGGCGATACGCTCGACACCCATGCCGAGTGCAAAACCGCTATATACCTTCGAGTCGATACCGCAGGCTTCGAGCACGTTGGGGTCGACCATGCCGCAACCGAGGATTTCAACCCAACCGGTGTGTTTGCAGAAGCCGCAACCCTTGCCGCCGCAGATGTTACAGCTGATGTCCATCTCGGCCGAAGGCTCGGTGAAGGGGAAATAGCTGGGGCGCAGACGGATCTGTGTGTCGGCGTCGAACATCTCCTTGGCGAAGTACAGTAAGGTCTGTTTGAGGTCGGCAAACGAAACGTTCTTGTCCACATAGAGAGCCTCCACCTGGTGGAAGAAGCAGTGGGCGCGTGCGCTGATGGCCTCGTTGCGGTACACGCGGCCGGGGCAGATGATACGGATGGGCGGCTGAGTCTTCTCCATGACGCGACTCTGTACCGACGATGTGTGCGTGCGCAGCAGTACGTCGGGGTGACGGTTGATGAAGAAAGTATCCTGCATGTCGCGTGCGGGGTGGTCGTCGGCAAAGTTGAGCGACGAGAATACGTGCCAGTCGTCCTCAATTTCGGGACCTTCGGCCACGGTGAAGCCCAGACGGCGGAAGATGTCGATGATTTCCTCGCGGACGAGCGACAGGGGATGGCGAGTGCCCAGGCGCACAGGTGCTGCCGTACGTGTCAGGTCGAGACCCGACAGGTCGGCGTGACCGGCGCTAAAGTTCTCGCGCAGGTTGTTGATGGTTTCGTTGGCAAAATCCTTCAGCTCGTTGATAGCGGCACCGATAGCCTTCTTCTGGTCGGCGGGGACGGTGCGGAAATCATTGAACAGAGCCGGGATGAGGCCCTTCTTGCTGAGATACTTGATGCGCAGTGCCTCCACCTGGTCGGCGTTTTCGGCGGCGAGCGCGGCTATCTCGGCTTTGAGTGCATTTATCTTGTCTAACATATCGATATGTGTGTACTTTGAATGTGTGAGGCTGATGATTGGCCTTTCAAACTGCAAAGTTACGAAAAACAGACCAATCGCACAACCCTCCACCTCATTTTTTACAGGTGTAGAGCTATCTGTGTTATCGCTTTGTGTTAATTTCAGCTTCTACCAACTTAACACGTGCTTGAAGTTCCTCAGCAGAAGGTAATAGGTTAGATTCATCAATGGTATTGACATTGTCATAAGAAGCTACTCCCATAGGGGTATGCACTCCTCGGAATGCCCAACGCACTTCCGTTTCATCCTTGTCACTGCATATCAGCAACCCTATGGTAGGATTATCATCAGGGCCTTTTAATAATTCATCAACTGCACTTACATAATAGTTGAGTTTGCCTGCAAATTCCGGCTCAAATGGCCTTACTTTGAGCTCGACAACAATGTATGCTTTAAGTTTTATATGGTAGAATAACATATCGATGCGTCGGCTACGGCCATTGACGATAAATTCTTTCTGCCGACCGACAAACGCAAATCCGGTTCCAAGTTCGAGAAGAAAGCGGGTGATGTTCTGCTCAAGAGCATCTTCAAGTCTCTTTTCATCGTATTCTTTAGGCATCGTGACGAAGCCAAAGTCATAATTATCCTTGGTGATCTCTTGCGCAAGTTTGTATTGGTTTTCCGGAAGGAATTGTTTGAAATTAGTAAGTGCTTTACCGTAGTTCTCATAGAGGTGAGATTTAAGACACTGATTTAAGGCCGTTCTACTCAGACCTTCAACAATACACTGTTTCAGATAGAACAACGCTTCATCCATTGAAGAACATTTCGAGATAATATCGCTCTGCTGCCCCCAGCCTACCATTCCCAAGATAACTGGAAAAGTTTTCTCTCCGTCTATTTCCGCCACGGTCTGTGGCAGTTTTATATAGGGGTTTGTATTAGCCTGTTGCAATTCTGCCACAAGCCGTGGCAGTTTTTCAAGAGCCTCCGGAGTGGAGAAGAAAAGATACCATTGTTTCATCCTCCACAGATTGCGGGAACTGAAACCACTCTCATGCGGAAATGAATTCTGCAAATCAAGACTCAGTTGTTCCACGACTCCTGATCCCCAGCGCTCTTCTGCTTTACGCATCACAAGATCACGTCCTATGCTCCAGTTGAAATGTAACTTTTCTTCATTCACCCTGAATGTGGCTTTAACTTGGGCGGAACGGTAGCGCAAAATAATTTCGGAAAGCCATGATGAGTAATCAGAGTCAATCCTGAAATCATTGACTCTCACGATATGCGGGGTATCTTTAGTCTTAGCCATGGGCAACTCTACAGGTTGAGGGAGGTGGTTTGCGAGTGGGCGGCGTTGCGGTAGTAGCGGGCGCGGAGGGCCTTGATGCCGGCGGCGGGGAAGGGGCCGGTGTAGATGGCGCTGTCCTCGTCGGGTTCCGTGCCGTCGGTAGTGTAGCGGATGATGCCGTCGGTGTAGGGTGCGTTCATCATCACCATGTCGTCGGCAATGGTGATACCGGGTTGGTTGATATGGACGATGCCGCGACCGTTAGCTTTGTAGCGCTTTTCGAGAGCGGGCAATTCCTTGCTGCCGATAATGGTGTTGAACTGGGCCACGGTATAGGTGCTGTCGGCATGAGCGGCGCGTTCTGCCAAACCGAAAATCTTGGGTGTCAGGTACATCAATAGCTGGTCGGGGCTGCGCATGGTTTCGGCGAAAACTTGAGCATTGATGCCGATAACCTTGCCGGGGGCGTCAGCGGGAGCGGGACACAGGCGTTCAGCATAGCCGTCGAAGGCGGTAAACTCGTTGACATGGCCGCCCCAGCTCAGACCCGGTTCCTCGGGATGGCCGGTGTAACTGAGGTCGAAGTAGAAGTGGTCCACGTTGCTCAGAATAGTCGGATAGCCTCCCATTACCGACTTGATAGGTACGGGCGTCTCGCCCTTCTTGACGATAGTGCTCCACGAGTTGACACCCCCTACGAGCGGAGCTATCTCGCTGTCGTAGCCCGGACCGTGGTCGAGTGCTATCTCCTGCCAACCGTGCATGGGCACCTTGCGGTCGGCGAGAAGACGAGCCACGCGACGTACGAAGTAAGCATGCAGTTCGCGTTCGGAGTCCAGTCCGTTTTCGGCCATGAAAGCCTGGGCGACATCCGAGCCGTTCCAAGCGCCGCGAGGCACCTCGTCACCGCCGATGTGTATGCCCGTCAATGGCACTCCGGCTTCCTTATATATACCAATGAGGTCATCGAACACCGTCTCCATGAACTTGTAGGTTGATTCGAGGGCCGGATTCATGACATTGTCGTGGAACGACTGTGCCGAGGTGTAACGCGAGGTGTCGTTGTCCTGAATCAGGCGGTATGACGGGTCACCGGCTTTGGTACGTGCTTCCATGGCACGGATAGCGGCGCGGGCATGTCCGGGCGATTCGATTTCGGTGACAACGTCGATGCCGAGTTCGTCGGCGGCGCGTAGCACCTTGATGAATTCCTCGCGGGTGTAGTATCCGTTGGAGGTGCCTTCGAGATTGTCAGGGTTGCCGTCGCCTGTAAAAATCTGATAGAGGTGCTCGCTCTCATCGGCAGCCCAACCACGTCGACCTCCTACTTGGGTCAGTTCCGGTAACGAAGGCAACTCGATGCGCCACGCCTCGTCGTCGACGGGGTGGAAGTGAAGCTTGTTCAACCCGTTGTCGGCCATTAGATTCAGTATGTCGATGAGAGTTTCGGGCGTCTGGAAGTTGCGGGCTATGTCGATCATCAGTCCGCGCCATTCGAAGTCGGGGCTGAACACCAGTTCGGCAGCCGGGAGGGCAACACCCTTGTTGGGTCGTAATACCTTGGCTTCAAAAACGCGCGCAGCTGCTTTGGCCGCTTTGTGGTCGGCAGCTTTGACTACCGCGTTGCCGTCACGCACCGTGATTGAGGCGTGGAGAGGTTGACCGACCACGGCATATTTGGCGTCAATTTCGTACACTACCTCGGGATCGGTGACCGTTGCGGCGTCAAGGAGTTGTACCGAATTAAACGACGGCAGGATGTTATAAACACCGGGCTCCCAATCGGTTGCGAGTTCAGCGTTGCGGTCGTATAGCTGCTGAGCTGTCGGATTGGCTGCCATAGTGAAAGCCAAGTGCGTGCCGTTATCGACCATGCGTTCGCGCAGTTGATCCACCGGGGCCGACGTGTTGTCGTGCATCACGCGGTGGAATCCGTCGGGAGCATACGAGCAGTTGACCAGATAGCCGCGTGTGTCGATGTCGAACACCACCGAGTCGGCACCTGCCGTCAGGCGGGGTGACGTTATGAGGTAATACCCGGGTACGATCTCATGAAGGGTGTCCTGCGGGTTGAGCAATTTCATCTTGCGGGCAAACTGATTGAATGCCAGTCCTTTCATGTCGGTATTGCCTGTTACTACAATGTGTTGCACATAGTGACGGCCCGCACTGTCGGTTTGGTCGCCGAGCGATTTCCAAAGCACATGGGTTTCGGTAGCGGGATGGTTCGTGTTGTCAGACATGGCGGATATGGTAGCGACGGCGCAAGCCGACAGCAAGAGGGCTGACCCTAAGAGTTTCTTCATGATGTGATTGTGATTGTTGATGGGGTGTGGTAACGGTGGTATACGACATGAATCAACGCTCCACACCTGTTTAAGCGCCCGTTGGCGCTCGGGGAGTGGAGCGTAATAAGAGCTGATGTAACAAGCTCTCAGTACCCCTGTCCGAGGTCAGACGGGGGCGTTAGAGTTCGACAGCGCGACTTACTTAATCTTTTCGTGCAGTTCGGCGCCGTGTTTGAACTTAACAGCCTTGCGAGCTGCGATGGTGATGTTTTCCTTGGTGCGGGGGTTGATACCGGTGCGTTCGCCCTTTTCAACAACGCTGAAAGTGCCGAAACCTACGAGTGCGATTTTGTCGCCGGCGGCGAGAGCGTCACCCATAGCTTCGATGGTGGCATCAAGTGCTTTCTTGGCATCTACTTTGCTCAGACCGCTCTTTGCGGCGATAGCATTTACTAATTCGGTCTTATTCATGACTATGTGAATTGAGAGGTTAGTATATAAAATTATTTGATTAGGATCAGATTGACACCCAAACGATTGATATGCTTTTAAGCACGAATCGTAGGCGCAAACTTAATAATAAAATTTGTAACCTCCAAATAATTTGCCCGCAAAATGTCGAAAAAAGTAAAAATTGGCAAAAAATTGCCAAAAATGAGTTGTTTGTCACTCATTTTCATGCTCTTGCCCGCGGAAATCGGCACGTATCTGGCGACCTACCATTTCGGGAGAATAGCCACGCGAGATGCCGAACCGATACAACTTGGTACGGCCTTCGTAGGTGAATGGGTCTTTCATCGTGCGAGCTTTTGCCGCCAACAGATCCTTCAGATTGTCTTCGAGCAAGTCGCTGTCTATCTCAGCGATGAGTGTGCGTACCGTGGCACTGTCGATGCGTTTTGTCGCCAATGCTGCAGCAATCTTGCGCGGCCCCCACCGGGCAAATCGTACCTTGTCGTTGATGTACGAACGGGCAAATCGGGTATCATCGACAAATCGGCGCTCCTCCAGACTGGCGATGATTCTGTCTGCCTCTACCGAAGGTATCTGCCATTGCCACAACTTGTCGCGCAATTCGCGCGTGCACCGTTCGGCCCGCGCACACAGTGTCTCCAAACGTATCATTGCCTGTTCGGCCGTCACCGTCTTCAGCGTTTTCATCCTCACCCCATATATTATAAGTTACAGGATTTTCCCTTCGGGACTCCTCCCCTTTGGGGAGGTTGGGAGGGGCTACCTACAACAAAACGGACCCTCCCCGTGAAATCACGTTCGGTAGTGACATCGGTGTAACCCAAGGTAGTAAGCAAGTCGACAACCTCGGCGGCGTGACGCGGATTGATCTCAAAATAAAGTCGGCCACCCGGGCGAAGCACTGCCAGGGCAGACTTGGCGATATTACGGTAGAATAGCAACGGGTCGTCGTCAGGAACAAACAGCGCTAAGGCAGGTTCATGATCGAGCACGCGTGCATCCATGTCGGCGCGTTCGCTGAGGTCAACGTATGGTGGATTGGATACAACGATATCGTACGGGCCGGTTGGCAGGGGTTGGTTAAGCACGTCACATTCGACAACCTCAACATTGCCGGCCTTCAAGGCATTGGCATTTTCTTTGGTTAACTCTAAGGCGACGGGAGAGATGTCTACTGCCGTCACCTGGCAAAAAGGAAGTGTGCGGGCCAAGGCCAAGGCGATGCATCCCGAGCCGGTACAGGCGTCGAGGATGCGCAGGTCGGGTTGTCCGTCATACTGATGCACAATTAAGTCTACCAACCCTGCTGTCTCGGGTCGTGGAATCAATACTCCGGGGCGGACAGTTAGTGTCAGGCCGTAGAACGAAGCGTGGCCGAGGATGTATTGCAGCGGTTCGCCGGCCACCACGCGGTCGGCTATCTCGGTGGCGCGACGCTCGGTCTCGGGTTCAACGACACGGTCGGGATTAAGCGCCACTGCAACGCGGTCGGCTCGGGCAACATCCTCGAGTATTAGCTCGGTCATTGCTCGGGCTTCGCGTTCGCCTACGGCCGGCGTAAGCTTTGCGACCAGGGAGTTCTTAAGTGCGAGTAGAGAGGCCATTACTGAGCGTAAAGCGGTACGCAGTTCATCAGGTAGCGACGTGCCTCACCCCAAGGCAGGTAGATGCGGTCGTCACCCGGTATGAGGCTGACAGGCTTTTCGTTGAGCTCGACACGCACATACCAGCGACCCGACTTGGCAGCCTTGAAGAGGATGAACTGCACATTGGCCGCCATGGGTACGACATAGAAGTCCTTCCAGTGTGATGACACGGTGTCGAAGTAGTTGGTCAGGTAGTAGCAACCCGGCAGACGCAGCAGCGACACGAGCGGCATGACGGTCTCGGCATGGCCGAAGCGCAGGTCTACAATGGCGGGATTGGTACCCTCGATGGCTTTGTCGGCTTTCTCAATGATGTCGAGCACGAGAGCCGACGCGATGTCAGCGGGAACCGAGCTGACGGTCGTAGCCGTGCGCTGCAGATATTGGCGCAGGTTGAAGCACGACCAGAGGGCATTCATCTCGTCGGCGGTGAAGTACTTAGTCATCTCCGACGGCATCTCCATGGCTTGCAGACCGGCAATGACATAATACTCGGTGATGGCCAGGTCGCGGGTGTTGTCGGTATCGCCGAAGGGATAGTCGCGACCGAGCACACGGGTGATGGCCGTTATAGGACAAGCCTTCTCGAAATACTCGTCGTAGGCCGGTTTCCAGGCGTCGGAGCTGCGGAACTCGAGATAGTCACGATCAACGTCGAACGGACGCATCAGCAGCGAGTTGGAGCGACCTGTCGTGGTGACAAACTCCAACCGGTTATCCAGACGGTCCATTTGGTGGACGAAACTGAACATGCTCATCATCGAACGGGGCGAATACGACGAAAGGGCGCTTACGTTGCCGCCACCGTTGAACACGTCGGGATAGTTGCCCATCATGCGTGTGGCAATGGCGCGCTGTTCTGCCTGACCGAGGCTATCGAGAGCTCCCCAGCGGTTGGTAGATACGGCAATAATACGTTCGTTAAGCGCCATCAGTTCGCGCCCCAAGGGGGTTATCGTTCCTGCCTCGACTGCTGTTTCGAGGGCTTTCTTGAGTTTGATGGAGTGAGCCGACGATGCCGGATAGCGGGCACCGTGACGACCGACGTGGCTGATGTAGCGCGGGATAAGCGAGTCGGGGTAAGCCACCGACTGAACATCGACAGGGTAGGGAGTCAGCGAACCCTCGCACTGGGTGGCGTTATATAGCGTGGCTGTGGGGTCGGCGGCAAAGGCCATAAAGCCCAGACAAACCAATATTGCAGTAAAGATATATCGTCTTTTCATATACTTTTTGAGAGGTTAATCCCACAGCTTGTCCTTGATGGCAAAGCGTGGACGGTGTTTTACTTCGTTGAAAATCTTGCCTATGTATTCACCCACAATGCCGATAGCCATGAGTATCAGGCTGCCCAAGGCCCATATCGAAAGCATGGTCGAGGCCCATCCGGGACTGACATCCTGCTTGAAGAAGTAGGAGATGAGTATATATAGTATGGCAAGTATGGTGAGAGCAAATATGAATAGGCCGGTCATGAATATCCAACGCATCGGTCGGGCCGAGAACGACGTGATACCGTCGATAGACAGCGACAGCATCTTCGAGAGAGGGTACTTCGACTCGCCGGCGATGCGAAGGTTACGGGCGTAGGTCACGGTGTCGCTGTCGAGTCCGATTTGCGGCACTATTCCGCGCAGGAACATGTTCGACTCGCCGTACTCGGCCAACAGATTCAGGGCACGGTTGCTCATCAGTCGGTAATCGGCATGGTCGTAGACAGTTTCGAGCCCCATGGCTTTCTGGAAGCGGTAGAAAGCGTGGGCGGTGTTGCGCTTGAATGCCGTGTCGGTGTCGCGTGACGACCTTACGCCGTAGACGATCTCCTTGCCGTGATTGAACTTTTCCACCATCTCAATCATCGCATTCGGGTCGTCCTGGAGGTCGGCATCAATCGATATGGCTGCGTCGCAGCGGTTCATTACCGTCATGAGGCCGGCCAGGAGTGCATACTGGTGACCTCGGTTGTGAGCCAAGGTTATTCCCTTGATGCGCGGGTCGTTGACATGCATGGCTTCTATGATCTTCCAAGTGGCATCAGTGCTGCCGTCATCGACACACAGCACATAGCTGTCTGCCGAAGCCATACCTCGATCGCGGAGTTTGTCGAGTACACCCGTCAGTACGGGCGCTGTCAGCGGCAGTGCCTCGGCCTCGTTGTAGCACGGCACAACAATGGCAATAACAGGCAATCCGGGCGTTTGGGTGTTCATAATTAGTCTTAACTTATTACGCGGTGAAAAAGTTTTTTATTAACTTTGCCCAAAATTACAACAAAAATGGAAAAGAGCCAAATAAATACCCCTCAAAACGAGCCGGATGTCAAGGCACGAGCCCGAGAGATGTACCTCAAGGGCGCCGATGCTTGGCAACGGGGCGACCGCGCCGCGGCTATAACCCTGTATGCCGAGTCGGCCGAACTCGATCCCGACGGACCGGGAGCTCAGGCCCTCGAAATGTCCAACCGGATAATGGCTTTTTACGACAAAAATCAGTATAATCCTTGAAGACGAAACTACATAGTGTGCCCGGCTGTTTTGTGGTGCTGTGGCTTGTCTTGATGGTGTTTATGACACTGTTCAGGGCTGCCTTTGTGCTCGTTTTTGTCACCGATCCCGGTGGAATTGAGGCAATCTTGCACGGGCTGCAGGGCGACCTGACCATGTCGGCCTACATGATGGTCGTGCCATTGGTTTGCGTAGCGGCACGGATATGGACCGACCGCGCGTGGCCGCGAACGCTGTGGCGGGTTTGGCTTGCCGTCATTGCCGCTGTCATTGCGTTCTGCTACACCCTCGACGCCGCCCTCTATCCTTACTGGGGCTTCCGTCTTGATACGACACCGTTCTTCTACTTCGCCACGTCGCCGGCCTCGGCCATGGCTTCGGTTGAGTGGTATCTCGAGGTGCTGCTGGTGTTGCTTGCCGCAGCTCTCTCCTACGGGATGTACAGGCTATTTCTATATGTCTGTCCTTTCCGTGGCAGTTGGTCCGACGGTTGGAGGCGGCTAAAGACGGTAGGGTGCGTTCTTGCCGGAGGAGTGCTCTTCTTTTGCATCCGCGGAGGTTTCTCCGAGGCCACCATGACTCCCGGTCGCGGATTTTTCTGCAATGATATGCAAATCAATCAAGCGACAGTCAACCCGGTGTTCTCCCTGATGTATTCGGCTGTACACGGTGACAACCCCGACAACCAGTTCCGGTTCTATGACGACGATGCCCGGGCAGCGGAAGTGCTTGAAGCATTCGAGTCGGAGCAGGTGACCGGTGACAGTATTCCGCAGGTTGCGTTGACCACCAAGCGCCCCGATGTCTACATTATTATATTAGAGAGTTTTTCGGCCCAACTGATGCCGGTGCTTGGTGGCGACTCTATCGCCATGGGGCTGAACCGCATTGCCGAGACAGATGCTGTGCTGTTCACCGACTTCTATGCCGAGAGTTTCCGCACCGACCGTGCCTTGCCGACGATATTAAGCGGCTATCCTGCTCAACCGAACATGTCGATCATACGGTTCACCTCCAAGTTAGGTAACCTCCCTTCGCTGCCGGCCAAATTTAAGAAAGCAGGTTGGCATACACGTTATTATTACGGCGGTGACCCCGATTTTACTAATATGAAGGCTTATCTGATGGCTATCGGTATAGACGAACTTGTCAGTGAACAGGATTTTACAGCTGCCGAGAGTTCGTCGAAGTGGGGTATTCCTGACGGAACTTTGTTTAGCCGTGTGATTACCGATACTAACGCAGCGAAACATGATGAACCGACACTGACGGTCATACAGACCTCGTCGTCGCACGAACCCTTTGATGTACCCACGCGCAGGTTTGACAACCCTGCTGCTAACGCTTTTGCTTACACCGACTCTTGCCTTACCGAGTTCATAAAAACCCTCCGCGCTTCGGACAGATGGGCCAATACAGCCGTTATTATTGTGCCCGATCATTGGGGTTGCTATCCCGAAGGACTGAAGGACTACAAGGCGCGCCACCATATACCGCTCATTCTGACCGGCGGCGCTTTTGCCGGACTGCCGCAGCGTATCTGTACTGTTGGCTCGCAAGCCGATATAGCGCCTACGGTAGCGCGACTCTTCGGCCTCGACACAACGGGATTTGTCTTCGGGCACGACTTGCTGACCCCCGGCGCCCCCCACTATGCCCGTGTTTCCGAGCGCGATTGGTTCGGACTGATCGACAGCCAAGGCAACCCCACAGTCGTTACTGTCGATGACAATCGCGTACTTACGGGAACGAGCGCCGATGGTGCCCGGGCGTTCATCCAATTGCTTTATTCTGACATTAACCGACGTTGAGTCATGATAGATTTACTTGCTCAATTAGACGAATCGATATTTTTGGCACTGCATCACCTGGTGCGCGGCCCGTCGTTCGACCATACCATGTGGCTTGTTTCCGACCGATGGATATGGATACCCATGTATGCGGCCCTTGCTTGGCTGTTCTGCCGCAAGTTCGGTTGGCGTCGCGGTTGCCTGATTATCGCTGCAGCAGCTCTGGCAGCCACCTGTTCCGACCAACTGTGTGCTACGGTGATACGGCCTGTATTCGAACGTCTGCGTCCCGCCAACCTTGACAATCCTCTTTCGGGCTCGGTCCATGTGCTGCATGATTATCGTGGCGGAGCGTATGGTTTTCCGTCATGTCACGCTGCCAATACAGTCATGCTGGCCACGTTTGTGGCGCTGTTGTTCCGGTCGCGCGTCCTGATCGGCTGGATGTTCCTGTGGGCACTGCTCAACTGCTTGTCGCGCATCTACTTAGGGGTTCATTATCCCGGCGACTTGCTTTTCGGCGCTATTATCGGTGCCTCGTTTGCCTGCTTGTGGTGGTATGTATTGCGACTGACAATCAGACATTTGAGTATGCCTGAGTTAACACGGGAAAGAGTATCCGCCATCAATCCGGTGGTCATTGTCGGAGCTTTAACGTTGCTCATAATATTGGCAGTTTTGATTTTTTAACTACATGGATTGTCATTTTGACGCGAAAAATTGCTAACTTTGGACTGAAATAACCGATTATTTACATAACACTGACACTATAATGAAGAAATTAGCTCTTATCCTGACAGTAGCCCTGATGGGCTCGATGGCTGCTATGGCTCAAACCAAAGAATGTAAGAAGGCCGATTGCAAGGACTGCAAGACCGAACAGTGCGCTAAGAACGATTGCAAGGATTGCAAGGACTGCAAAGAATGCGCGAAGCCCTGCAAAAAGGCTGAGGCAAAGGCTTGCGCCAAGAAAGTTTGCGCTAAGGAAGTAAAGGCGTGCGACAAGGCTGCCAAAGCATGTGACGCTAAGGCTGCACACAAGTGCGCAAAGGCTGAAGCCAAAGCCAAAAAGTAAATTAATTCACTCTATAAGATGCAGGAGGCTATGTCATTTTGACGCAGCCTCCTGCAATCACATTGTTTCGTAAAGTCATACCTGAACTATCTCCGATAAGCGTGAATTAACACGCTATTTTTGTACTATAATTTTCATCATGGAATTGCCTATTGGATAAAAAATATACTATTTTATCCAGTACAGTGGATTTATTGGATAAAATTGATTATCTTTGCAGTCTAATACGATGCGACATGAAGAATATAATCCTCAATCAAAGGGCTGAGAGGGATGAGCTGATGGCTCGTCCGTATCAACAACGTGATACGAAATATGATTTTGATGATTTGCTCGCCAATCCGTTGATCAAACTGATTACGGGACCTCGTCGTGTTGGTAAATCGGTGTTCGCATTGTTAATGTTGCAGGGGAAGAACTTTGCATATCTCAATTTTGATGACAACCTTCTGCTGGAAAACTGGGATGAAGATTTGGTTATGCAGATGCTTGATGATGTGTATCCTGGATATGAGTACCTGTTGCTTGATGAAATCCAGAATTTACCTGATTGGGATTTGTGGGTTAATAAACTGTATCGGCGAGGTAAAAATCTTATTATCACAGGGAGTAACGCAAACATGCTAAGCAGTGAGATGGCGACGGTGTTGACCGGACGCTATCTTCAGATCGAGATGCTCCCGTTCAGTCTTGAAGAGACAATGCGCTGGAAAAATGTCAATCCCAACCTTGAAGAGCAGTCGGCACAATCAATCGTGGTTGCCGATGATTACATGCGCAACGGTGGCTACCCTGAAACCATACAATCGCGCAGCATCACAAAAAGCTACCTTTCGACATTGTTTGACTCCATCTTATTGAAAGATGTTGCCAAACGTCATAAGGTAAGGAATACAACTGATCTGTACAATCTTGCCACTTACCTACTTTCAAACTTCTGCAATCCTATATCCGCTAATGACCTTGCCGCTGAATTAGGGCTATCAAGTGTAACGACCACAAAAAAATTCTGCGACTATCTGGCAGAGCCTTATCTCTTCTTCTATCTTCCACGTTTCAACAACAAACTGAAACTGATGAAGAAAGCACCGAGTA